>CALIZI010000081.1 GCA_938028705.1 uncultured Saprospiraceae bacterium
ACTTGCAAATCAACTTTTTGCGATAAAGGTACGTTAGTACCGACCCTGTTTGTAGTAAAATAATCCCCAAAACCTCCTAAGCTCCGTAGGAGCGGCACTGTTTGTACATTTAACGGTGTCGGTGCTACGCACCTTGATAAGTTTTGCTTGGGTTTTTGCTACAAACAGGGGCGATGCTAACGCATCTTGAACGACATAAAGCGAAATTCCACCGCTTACTATTTTAATCGCACAGGTTGGCTAAAGTCGTCAGTACAGTACCATTATCGCATTAGCTCATTAATCACCGGATTCGCTCCATTCAAAGGGTCTTGATTCAGTATTTTTTTCAGTGCATTATACGTATCGGGCAATGCCTGTTCAAAACGCTCCGGTGCATGAAAAAAATGTTCTACACACAATCCAAAATCATCTTCCGGCGGGGCATGGAGGTAGTCTTGTTCAAAGCGACGCTCGCGCCCACGTATTAAGCTCATAGTACGAAGAAAAGACTCGCGCTCGGCTGCCGGATGAAACAAAAAATCTTCGTTTTTAATCTTGTCCTCATACTGCATCGCTTTGGCGAGATAGTGCAAACCAATGTCATAATTTTTACTTGGTGTTTTGATACCTGCGATAAAAGGGTCAATCGCCAAAAGAATCACACCGTCCTCCTCATGCACCTCTCCGGCATGAAACTCTTGCAACTGTGGCGAGTGGAATTCCTGCCGATAAATCGCAAATACGCCCCAATGTTTGAGCAAATAATTCTCTCGTCCGAAAGTCACCTGTATCGCCGAAGCAATCATCAAATGCCGTATATCATCGGGCATTTTGGGCAGTTCTTGGGTCAAAAAATCTTTATCAATCTTAAACACACTCATACGCCGCTCAAAACGCTGACGTTCTGTCGTATTCAGTCGATTATAATAAGGATAAAAATCGAGCAGTACCCGCTTGATGTGTTTAGGCAAAGTCGGCGGAAAACGCTTGTACCACCAAAAATTAATCTGATGACTCAAAGTATAAACTACCGCACCATATACCGCCACTGCTACAAATCCGGCAATGTGAAGATTCGTCGCAGGAGAAGGCATATACCAGTATAGCAAAAAAGCTATCAACAGAGCAGGGGCAAGTAAAACAAATGTAGGCATTGTTGAATGAGTGAATTTTGAATGTGTGAATGAGTGAATGTTTTTAATGCGATAATGCTGAAATGTTGGAATGCGATAATGAAATTCACGTTTGTAACATTGTCGCATTATTGCATTATCGCATTTCGACTAATATAACGCCTAAATTTTGAAGTCTCGTGTATTTTGAATTAAAAATAAATAAACATTTGATATTTATCCATTCAAAAATCAACATTCATTGATTGAGCATTCATTATACATTGGACTTTGGACAAAATGGAAATTAGGGAATTGGGAAACTCGGTTTAAAATCGTAACTCACTGATAATTAATTGAATAGATTTTATTAATAAAATAAACCATGTAATTAACTTGACAATATCATGTTTAAAAAATAAAAATGCGTTTGTACTTGAAATGGGATATTTTTTCCGAATTTGAGCTAAAACTCGTCAGACATTTTCAAAATTCACCAATGAACTCATATTTTTTCGGTAAAGTTTAAATGTCAGACGAGTTTTAGCCCAAATTCAAGGACAAACACTGACTATATTAAATAAAAATAGAACATGACATTGTCAAGTTAATTATTTTTTTATAAAAATCTAAAAAAGAGGGGGTTACCGAATTTCCTAATTCCCCAATTTCCTTTATCCAAAGTCTAATTATAAACATTATCGCATTCAAATATTTCAATATTGTCGCATTCAATATCAGTCACGATATTTTTTTAAATAATTTTAATAAAAAATAAATAAATAATGTTTAAAATATTGTAAATCAATTTTTTAAAATAAATGAAATATTGTAAAATATTTTATTATTCCTAAAAACAATCTTATTAAAGTCACAATTTAACAGAAAAACCACGAACTAACTATCCTACCTCTTGATATTTTGAATCCGAATTGTCCATTACTCGCACACAAGCATACAAGCACATTTGAGAATAATCTGGTCATACAGATTCAAAAAACAAAACTAATCATGAGGTTAACAATCATCTGGGTAGCAGTATGTGTTATGATGTTTACAACAACATCAGTCGCACAAAATAGCAGAGATACCTACAAAGTACCCCTCAAATCCGGTATTTTGACACCGGAAAAGGCACTAGCCAATTTGACGACAAAATCTAAAGAACTAAGCAGCGTAACATTCCAAAATGAACGCTACGTCATGCTTCAATTCAAAGCCATCCCAAATCATCACCAACAAACAAGGCTCTCCAATTCAGGCATCCGCCTGATGTCATACTTGGGCGGATATGCTTATACGGCAGCCGTTTCAAAAGACATCAGTACCGAACAACTTGAGGCAAGCGACCTTCGGGCATGGACTATCATGCCTGTCGAAAATAAGGTCGCTACTTCGCTCCAACAAAGTCACTTACCGGAATGGGCAACTCTTCCGGCAAATCAAATTGACCTGACACTCGTACTCTACGAAGACAATAGCACAGCGGTTCGCACGCAAATAGAGAACACCAATGGCGAGATATTAGGCAATGCCCTCAACAATCCCCGCCACCTCGAAGTCCGCACCCATATTGACAATATTTCTACCTTAGCGGCACTGCCCTTTGTGGCTTATGTAGAACCTGTTAAAGCACCCGACGAAAAACTCAATCATTATGGCGTACCCGCTATGTCGGTACGTCCGGTCACTGCCGCTTTTACGGGCAACCAACACTACACCGGCAAGGGCGTAACCATAGGTATAGGCGATGGCGGCTTGATTGAAACACATGTTGATTTTGAAAATCGCGTCAGCAATGAAACTACCTTAGACATCTGGGGATCGCATACTTACCACGTAGCCGGCATTGCGGCGGGTACGGGAAATGTTAATCCATGGCACAAAGGCGTTGCTCATCATTCTTCGTTGATTATGGACATCACGAGCAATATCATTGCAAAAGCTCCAGACCTCCACACTCAAGGTATGATGGTCACCAACAACTCTTACGGACCGGCTAATTTTAACTGCACGAGTGCTGGAGATTATAATTCAGTCAGTCAGAGTGTAGATATGCACATGTTGGAGATGCCTCAGCTGATGCACATTATTGCCGGAGGCAACAGCGGTACAACAACTTGTGAGGGCTATCCGAAGAGTTTTCGGACGATTCTGAAAAGTTATTCGAGCAACAAAAATGCGCTGACCGTAGGGGCAGCCTCGCACAGAGGGCGTGCTTCTTCTTTTGGGAGTCGCGGACCTGTCGCTGACGGACGATTGAAGCCCGACATCGTTGCTCCCGGCGTGAGCATCCGCTCTGCGGGCAATGCGAATGATTATGTCATGATTAGTGGTAGCAGTATGGCTGCACCTGCCGTAGCAGGGGTATGGTCACTTTTGGTAGAAGCCTATCGCACACAATTTAATGCCGAGCCGAGTGCCGCCCTATTGAAAGCCTATTTGCTGAATACGACAAGCGATATTGGCAATCCCGGACCCGATTATACTTTTGGTTATGGTATGCCCAATGCTATGCGTGCTATACGCGCCATAAAAGATGAACGTTTTTTTCAACAAAATATACAAAACGGTCAGTCGCAGGAATACACAATAGAAGTTCCCGACAATGCAGCCGAAGTACGTGTCATGTTGTATTGGCATGATAAAGAAGGAACAATAGGCAGCGCAAAAGCCTTGGTCAATGACCTGCAACTCGAAGTCACTGCACCCAATCATGCTAAGTACGACCCTTGGATACTTGACCACACACCCGCCAATGTTGACAATGATGCCACACGCGGTATAGATGACCTTAATAATGTAGAACAAGTCACCCTGAGCAGTAATAATCCCGGCGAGCTTTTCGCGGGTACTTACAATATTAAAGTAACGGGTAAGCAAGTTCCCGAAGGTGTACAAGAGTATTTTGTAGTCTATGAAATCATTACGAATGGTATAGAGTTGGTGTATCCTTTTGGTGGAGAAACCTTTATGCCGGGAGCGCGGGAATTTTTCCGTTGGAAAGCCGCCGGACCGGGCAAACATAATGTCAAAATTCAATATTCGCTCAACGATGGAATTACATGGAAACCCATAGGGACCAATCCCGAACACATCAAAGAAGGTTATGTTGATTTTACTTTCCCCGAAGCCATACAACACACCAATGAAGGGCGTGTAAGAATTAGTATCAATGGTGGTAATTCGGTAGATGTGAATGAACATCCTTTTACGATTATGCAACAACCGACGTTGGCAACACCCGAATCTTGCAGTGGTAAAATATATTTGAATTGGGATGATATTGAAGGTGCAGTAGCTTACGAAATCATGTATTTGGATACGATTATGAAGCCACTTGCCGTCACCCATGCCACGACTTATATTATTGATAACCTCCCCGCAGGTGATAAAGAATGGTATAGTGTCAGACCTGTTAGTTCAACAGGACATCGCGGTTACAGAGCTATCGCAAAAGAGGGTATTGTTGAAAATACAGCTTGCGCCGAAATACCTGATGTGCGGGTCAAGCGCATCATTAATCCCGCTACAAAGGTGGGGCGCGAGTTTAGCGGCAGTTCACATTCTGCCAATCAATTGATTACGGTAGAGCTTGAAAATAAAGGCAATACACCTGCCGGTAATTTTGATGTATCTTTTGCTTTGAATGGAGCGACACTTGTGACCGATAGATTTACGGGTACGATACAGCCCGGCGAATTGGCGGAGTTTACCTTTGGTTTTGCTAAAGATTTCTCTGCGCCGGGTATCCATACATTGACCGCCAAAACAAAGCTCGAAAGTGATGCCAATACGGATAATGACACCACTCCTTTTCCGGTAGTGCTGACCCAACTCGACAATCCGCCTGTAGCAGCACCGATTGATATTTATGAAAATTTTGACGACCTCACGCCTGTTATTATTCAAAAAAATAAAATGGGTATTGGTGGTAAATATTTTTTAGATTTTAAAAGCACTAATCCGAATGGCGAACTGGTCATTGGAGATGAATTTGCCACCGACGGCACTGCCCTTACCCTCAATAATGTAGCAGAAGGCATCGAAGCGATTAATGAATTAATTTTAACAAAAAACTTATCTAATTACAGCATTCGGGAAGCAACGGGTAAAATTCCGATAGAAACCCTTTTTCTTACTTTTCAATATAGAAATCACGAACAGGAATCGAATCCGAACAATCGTGTTTTTGTAAGAGGCAATGAAAATGAAGCATGGCTGTCTATTTATAATTTGGATAATAATCAGGCATTGAGTGCAGGGCTGTTTGCACAAACCCGCTCATTGGATTTAATCGCTATGCTACGCAGTGCGGGGCAGGAACTCTCTTCTACTTTCCAAATCAAATTCAGCCAATCGGGTACATCAAGTGCCAATGACCCGCTCAATAGCGATGGCTTGACTTTCGATAATATTCAACTCAAAGAAGGTATTGAACTGCCTGTCGAGATGGCTTATTTTGAAGCCAAAAAAGCACCCAACGGGCGCGATGCGGTCATTTCGTGGCGTACACTTTCAGAGACCAATAACGATTATTACGCACTCGAAGTCGCTAGCGAAAACAGCGATGGACAAATGACCGCATTCCGGGAAATACACCGAACTCCCGGTGCAGGCACAACGACTATACCACAAGATTATGAATATATAGATGCCGAACCTGATAAAAGTACGACACGCTATTATCGCCTAAAACAAGTGGATATCAGTGGTGCTTACACTTATTCAGACATTAAAACAGTTGATTTCGGTGATGGTGAACACGATGTTATTGACGTTTATCCCGTACCTTTTAGTGAGGAAATATATGTTACTGTAAAAAGCAAATCCGGTTCGTCATTAAAAATTCGTGTATCGGATATGGCAGGACGATTGATACAGGAGCAACAAGCCGAAATTCCGACAATAGGCACACACAAAGAAACTGTGAATATTAATAAAAATACTCCGCCGGGCGTGTATCTGATACAAGTTGAAATGGACGAATATTCCCATAATAAAAAAATTATCAAGCAGAAATAATGTATTGATATATTAGACTTGTACGGCTTTAAAAATTAGACTTTGGACAGAGGAAATTGGGGAATTTGGAAATTAGGTAATCCCGATAACTATCGGGACTTTATTAGATTTTTACAAAAAATAATTAATGACATGTTTTATTTTATTAATAAAATTCATTCAATTGATTATCAATGGGTTACGATTATAAACCTAATTTCCTAATTCCCATTTTGTCCAAAGTCCAATTAAAAAACTTGATTATCAAAACCTTGTTTATTATAAAAATAATTAATTAGTTTAATTAAAATTAAAAATATTTTAAATTATTTATTTTAAATATTCATAATAATTATTTTTAAATATAATTTTAATAAATAATTTTAATTTATGGCAAATATTTTAATAAAAAAATTCACTCTAAACAATTGATTATCAAAGCCGTACAAGTCTATTGCTACGCTTCTTCTTCATATTAAATTAAAAAGATGTAAAGGTAGGTTGGCAATTTCACCAAACTACCTCTTTTAGTATATTTTATAAAATAAATTTTGATAGGTGATTATGGTAAATTTAATAGATAGGAATAAACTAGTTAGAATCTATAGGTCTCTTGAAGAAATAGACAGTACTAAAGCGTTTTTGAAAGAATATCTGACATTAGCTTCAAAAATATGTGGCACTTCGGATGCTTACATCAGCCTATTAGATGATGAAAAGCAATATTCTTTATTCAAAGATAATACGGAGTTAGATATTATCCCCAGAGAGCAAGCTATTTGTTCTTATACCATGCAGCGGAAGGATATCTTGATTATAGAAGATGCTAAGTCTGATGAAAGGACTAAACATCTTGATTCAGTAACGCAAGGAAAGTGGAGTTTTTATGCGGGGATTCCTTTAATAAATGACGAAGGGTATTGTATCGGAGCATTTTGCATCATTGACAAAAATAGTAAAAACATTACAGAAGAACAAGTTGATATTTTAAAAATATTAGCTCAACAAATTATGAGTACCCTTGATAATCAACGAAGTTTAATTGATTTAATAAAAAAAATAAACACTAATTTTAAACCGGCAGATTGTGCTGATATATATTGTCTTCAGGGAGAGCTTGCCCACTTATCCAATGAAGTAGTCAAACAAAACGATATAATTCGCGAGCAGAAGGTGCGGTTGGAAGAAGTCAATGATAGTTTGAGTACATTTGCTCATGTAACAGCACATGACCTGCGGGCACCCCTAAGAACCATTAAATCCTTTGTGCAATTAATGGAAAAAGACTTATCCCAAAACGCCGTTGATTTCAATAAGGAATATATGAGCTTCATCAAAAACGGAGTGAAGGACATGGATCAGTTTATTTTGGACTTATTGACCTTAGCAAAGGCAGGGCATGATGATGGTAGTCAAGAGTTGATTTCAATAATCAATGTATTAGAGTTAGTCAAATCGAATCTTAAAAAGGAAATTGATGAAACTCGTGCTACAATCATTTTTCCGGACGATGACTTGTTGATTAATTGTAATAAAACAAAGATTATCCAACTTGTTCAAAATATTATTTCCAACGGAATAAAATATCACAGTGATGAGCGAATACCGGAAATAAAAGTGACCGCTAAAAAAGTAAAAGACAGCATACATATCACTATTGCTGACAATGGAATAGGTATGGATAATGTTGATGAAATATTTAAACCATTTACACGATTGAATACTGGTGGCAATTTTGAAGGGTCGGGCATTGGCTTAGCTACTTGCAAAAGAGTTTTGGACAGTATGAATGCCAATTATTCTGTGCAAAGTGAGCTAGGTAAAGGCACAACTTTTTATTTTGACTTTCCCGATAGTGGTAAATCTACAATGACTTGATACTAAATCCTCCAATTACGTAATTCAAATTACAAACAACTTGAAAATTTCAAAAACAAATTCTAATTCCAACTAATGCGTTTTTATGCGATATTTTGTTGGAATTTGATGCTTATGATTTGAAATTTTCACAAGTTGGCGATTTATCGCAACTTGAGTTGCATAAGGGAAAAGCAAGTGCAAGGGCTTTAAAATAAGGAACAAAGATTTTTGCACAGTAATTGTTTTTCCGTATTCTTATGTGCAAGCGTCTTAGGCTTCGGTTTGAGACGCTTTTTTAATGATAAATGATGAATGGTCAATGGTCAATGGACTATGTATAAAATTAGCATAGTTTTTGTAAATTTGATATTGATACAACAAACCTGTGGAGTTAAGAGTTGGAGATTGAGATAGTTGAGCGTTAAAAAGTCATCACATATATTTAATAACTCTTTCACGCTCAACTCTAATACTCTGAACTCTACACGCTCCAACTCTTAACTAAATTAAAAAAGATTCACATGATACAAATTTCAAAATGGTTCAGCCTTTGCCTTGTCGCAATGTTGGCTTTTACTGTAAGTAGCTTTGCACAAGATGATACAACAAATGAAGAAGACCCCGTAGTTGTTTATGACCCTGATGATGTGGACGGCACAAGAGGCTTCAGTAGCAGTAAAATTGTGATTGGTGGCAGCGGTACTTTCGGTGTAGCAAATAACGCCTTGTTTTATGAATTTTCTCCTTTTGTAGGCTATCGCATCGTTGATAGGTGGGTAGTAGGTGTCGGGTTTAACCTTAGCCAACAAAGTCAGAAATTTGCAGAACCGCAATTTACCGACATCACCCGACAAACTTTCTCCGGAGTGCGTGCATTGACACGTTATCTCATCTTTCATGTTGGCGACCCTGCGGGTGTATATGGTTTAGCCGAATTTCAATATAATAGAATCAAACTGGTACGCAGAATAAATAATGAAGTAATAGATGAACTTAAACTTGACCCCAAAGCATCCATGCTATTCGGACTGGGTTATAGTTCAAATTACTATCAAGGCTTTGGTTATAATGTAGAAGTCTCTTACGATGTACTTCACAAAGACGGTGAATCATTCTCCATCTGGCCCATCCAATATCGCGTAGGCTTTACTTATGGCTTCTAATTAAATTCAAGCACAAGAATCAAGCACAAGTTCAAGTTATGCTTGCCTTCGGCAAGGCTATAATTTCTTATAAGATTTGGCAAAGCCAAATCTTATAACTTGAACTTGAACTTGATTCTTGAACTTGAACTTAATCCCTCTCCATCACTCCCATACCAAACAAAGCAAAATCATATTTAACGGGGTCTTCGGGGTCAAACGCCCGAAGATTTTGTGTCAATTCCAATACTGTTTTCCAATCTCTTTGCTTACGGGTGATCAAGCCCAAACTGCGTCCGACACGCTCTACGTGTACATCCAAGGGCATCAACAATTGAGCAGGTTTAATCTCCTTCCATAAACCAAAATCCACCCCTTTATCATCATCCCGCACCATCCACCTCAGAAACATATTCAGCCTTTTACAACTTGATTTGCGAGCCGGCGTAGCGATGTGCTTACGGGTACGTGCAGGCGCAACAGGCAGCGAAAAAAACAAATCGTGGAAACCCCGCAAAGCATTTTCCACCGTAGTATCTTCTTCATTCATAAATTGTGTAAAGGCAGTTTCCAGACTATTATTATTTTGATAAAAATATTGTAAAAATTCTAAAAAATACAGCGTATCCGTCACCTGAAAAGTACGATGTTTGAAATTCAAAAATCGCTTACGATCACTTTCCGAATGATGGACCATAAAATCGTGCGGTGCGCCATCCATCAATGTAGCCAGTTCATTTGCCTTATTGATAATCGTCTTACGCTGTCCCCAAGCCAGCATCGCCGTCCAAAATCCCATAATCTCCACATCCTGCAATTTCGTAAACCGATGCGGAATCTGTATCGGATCATCCTCAATAAATTGCGGACGATTATACAATTCAACTTTCTCCTCTAAAAAATTTTTCATTGTGTTGTGGTGTTGTAGTTCCGTTGTGTCGTAGTATTGCGGTATTAATTGTGTTGTACTTGTACTGTTTTTTATACTGATAATATTATTTTTGCAAAAGTAATGCGAATAACATACAACAAAAAATATTTATTTACGGTAAAACAGATGTGTCTAGTGATGCTCTTATCCTGTTTTTCGTCATGTTCGATGCCGGAAAGTAGTGTAGCAGGTAACTATATCTATATGTCGGAGCAGAATGCGATTAAAGCCGTCGTAGAGCAGTTGTATGATAAAAAAAGGGCTTTAGTGCCTGCAATCTCTATACATCACGAACTTAGTTTTTCTTACTTTGAATGGATACTAGAACCTCCTCCTTACCTTGATTGTAAGCAATGCAAAGAACCTTTGACAGATACGATGATAATTACAGAACTTCCTGATATTCAAACTCCATATACCATTAAAATCAGTGATATTGAAAATAGATCGGCTAAGATGAGCCAAGCAGAAGACTATATTACTTTTTCACCTTTAATGGAGACTGATGAACAAAATACCTACTGTATCATAAGTGAAACATTTGCTTTTGACTACACCGTTATTTTTATACATCAACTAAAAAAGAACAAGAACAGCAAGTTTGATTATATCAAACGCATTGATAGTTTTGTAATGTTTTAATGAACTTGAAAATACCGCAACCTCCTCAACAACACGATAACACAATAACACCACAACACTAAATTATGCGAACAGTCATACAAAGAGTCAGCGAAGCCTCCGTTAGCGTATCAGGGGAAGTCATTGGAGAGATAGGTTGGGGCTTGCTCATTTTATTGGGTATAGAGCCGGAGGACGGGCAGGAAGACATTGATTGGTTGTGCCGGAAAATCGTCAATATGCGTATCTTTGATGACGGTGACGGCGTGATGAATCGCTCGGCTTTGGATGCAGGTGGCGGGTATTTGGTCATTAGTCAATTTACTTTACATGCTAGTACCAAAAAAGGCAATCGCCCCTCGTATATACGTGCCGCAAAGCCTGATATTGCGATTCCTTTATATGAAGAATTTGTTAAATCCCTTGCCGAACACGCCGGAAAAACCGTAGAAACCGGAAAATTTGGCGCAGATATGAAAGTTCGTTTACTCAATGACGGACCGGTAACGATATTATTAGATACGAAAAGTAAGGAGTAGTGAGTAGTGAGTAGTGAGTAGCGAGTAGTGAGTAGTGAGTAAGGTTCTTTAAATATTATTTTTTTAATTTAAAATTTCACCAATATGAAAGTCAAACGATTTGAGGACATAATTGCATGGCAAAAGGCACAAGACTTAGCTGTTGAGATTTATCAACAATTTTCTACGTTGAAAGATTATGGCTTCAAAGACCAAATCTGCCGTGCTTCGATTTCAATTTCTAATAATATCGCAGAAGGTTTTGATAGATATAGTAATAAAGAATTTGTTAGGTTTCTATTCATTGCTAAAAGTTCAAATAGTGAAGTAAAATCAATGCTATACTTGGCAGAAAGATTGGATTATTGTGAGAAAAATAAAGCCACAGAAATGAGAACTCAATGCGAAGAAATCTCAAAAATCATCAGAGGTCTCATTAAATCATTATCCCGCTAAACACACTCACTACTCACTACTCACTACTCTTATGAAATTAAATTTAGACATCATTAGCTCTAGCAAGCCCGAATGGATACAGGCGGTCATGGCTGACTTCGACAGTTTTTTGCAAGACCACGCCGACTGTGAACGCAAGGCATCATCTATGGCGATGAGCTTTGTTGCCAAGTACCCGGACAGGACGGAAATTATACCCGAATTGATAGATACGGCGGTGGAGGAATTGCAGCATTTCCAACAAGTGTATGCGCTCATGGAATCTCGCGGTGTTCGACTTGAGCATTCTATTGGTAAAGACCTGTACATTGCCGGATTGATGAACTTGTGCCGTCATGGTCGCGACGACCGCTTTATGGATAGGCTATTGCTTGCTTCGGTGGTCGAAACGCGTGGAGCGGAGCGGTTCAAACTCGTGGCAGAAGCACAAACCGACCCCGAATATGCCCGTTTTTATAAAATGTTGTGGGTTTCGGAAGCCAAGCACGGGCATGTTTTTGTCAAAATGGCATTGAATTATTTTGATGAAAAAAATGTGTATGACCGACTTTCTTTTTTTATTGAAAATGAAACGAAAATACTCGATGGCTTAGAGATTCGTGCGGCTTTACATTGATGTAGTGAAAGGTTTTTTCAATAATTTCCCAAAGAGAGCAGGACCAAAGTACAAGCGATTTCCGTCTCAATACCTTGTGCTTTGGCGAGTTGTATGAGTTGTGGATTTTCTGTACCGGGGTTAAAGATAATCCGCTTGGGTTTCAAAGCAAGAATGTAATCGTAGTAGGCTTCCTGCCGCTGCGGATTGAGGTAGAGCGTAACCGTATCTATACCCTCCACATCAGGTGTACCTTGTTGTATTTCGATACCTTCTATTTCGCCTTCGCGGATGCCCACAGGCACGACCTCATGACCATGATTATGTAGTCTTTGTGTGGCAACATAAGAGTAACGTGCCTGATTGGTAGATGCACCGAGTACAAGCGTTTTTTTCATAATTGAATTATTATAGGAGAGGTTTTTTTAATATAAAATAATAAATGTAAAAGTGTCGATAGTACGCAAGTTTAATATATTTATTTTTGTTATTTTTAATAAAATGAAAATTAATTATTTATAAAAATTTATATCAATTTTGAATTATTAAAATCTTACATTTGTTATTTCGTATTTCAATCTCGCGTTCTATCGACACTTTTACATTTTACATTTATTATTTTACATTTTACATTTCTAAAATCCTATTTTCAAACTATCATCCGAATGGGGTCTTCCATGATAGATTTAAAGGTTTGAAGGAATTTTGCTCCTGTTGCGCCGTCCACTACGCGATGGTCGCAGGAGAGCGTGATTTTCATGCGGTGTCCTACTTCGATATTCCCCTCTTTGACAACGGCTTCTTGGGTAATCGTACCAACTGCCATGATGCAGGCATCGGGCGGATTGATGATAGCCGTAAATTCTTCGATGCCAAACATTCCGAGATTAGAAATGGTAAAGGTATTGCCTTGCATTTCATCGCCTGATAGTTTGCGTTCTTTGGCTTTTCCGGCAAGTTCGCGGACTTCGGCGTTGATTTGAGAAAGCGTCTTGCTATCTGCATGGTGAATGACGGGAACGAGTAAGCCCTCATCAACAGCTACCGCTACACCGATATTGATATTGCCATTGCGACGAATGGTGTCGCCCAACCACGAGGAGTTGATTGCCGGATGCTGGCGCAAGGCAGCAGCGGCAGATTTGACGACCAAATCGTTATAGGATATTTTCGTGGGGGCAATTTCGTTGATGCGTGCGCGGGTTTCCATCGCTTTTTCCATATCTATACTGATGGTCAGATAGAAATGTGGCGCACCAAATTTGCTTTCCGACAAACGACGTGCAATAGTTTTACGCATTTGGCTGAGGGGTATATCTTCGTCTTGTGCCGTAGCTGCAATGCTGACACTTGGGGCAGCAGGTGCGGCTGTTCCGCGTGTAGCGATGAATGCCTCTATGTCTTTTTTGACTACTCGCCCGTCGTCACCTGTTCCGGCAACTTGGCTAAGGTCAACGCCTTCTTTGGCTGCCATGCTTTTTGCAAGTGGAGAGGCTTTGATTCTGCCGCCTGAAGGTGCCGCAACAGGTATTGGTGCGGGGGCTGTCTGTGGCACAGGTGCAGGTACGCTTGGTGCAGGCGCAGCTTGTACAGAGGCAGGTTCACCCACTGGTTCGGTGGCTACACCGTTGGCACTTTGTGCGAGTGCTGCTTCGAGTGCTGCCTGAAAATCCTCGCCGGGTTCGCCAATGACTGCCATGACCGCATCTATGGGTACAGATTCGCCTTCTTTTACACCAATGTACAGAAGTGTACCTGTGTAATAGCTGTCTTGTTCCATGACGGCTTTGTCGGTTTCTACCTCAAAGAGGGTTTCTCCGGCTTCTACTTGCTCTCCTACTTTTTTGTGCCATGCGACCACTGTGCCTTCTGTCATGGTGTCGCTCAATAAAGGCATTCTGATAATTTCTGCCATAATGTTGTGTCTTTTTTACTAACCAAGCGAATGTGATGTCAAATTCCAAATTTCAAGTGCCAAGTTCCAATAAAATTAGACTTTGGACAAAGGAAATTAGGGAATTGGGAAATTAGGTAATCCCGATAACTATCGGGACTTTTTTAGATTTTCACAAAAAATAATTAATTACATATTTTATTTTATTAATAAAATTCATTCAATTGATTATCAATGAGTTACGGTTGTAAACCGAGTTTCCCAATTTCCTAATTCCCATTTTGTCCAAATTCCAATAAAATACATATCAAAATATGTCTGAATCGGAATTTGGAGTTTGTGATTTGGATTTTTTCAAGTTTGCGATTCATCGCAACTTGAGTTAATAGACTTCAAAATTAAGACATTCAGCTTAATAAAAATACTGATTGTCGATGTTTTCATTAAAAAGAAGTTTTTATTTGATGTAATTGTCTGATAATTAACTTTTTGTTAGGCAACAAATGTATCTGTGGGGTTACTTATTGGTATGCCAAAATATATATTCGATGATGCACATATTTAGCCCGTAAGTGAAAAACGAATATAAGTACCTAAAAACGATAAGGCACTGACTTCGTATCAATCAGCTTGGAATACTGCGGAGGGTATCTTGCGAAGATGCCAAGCAAAGGCATTTTTAATATATATAATATCGAATATCAAACAAGGAATAACGAATGTCGAAGTCGGGTGCGATTCGTTTTTGTACCCACTAATATTCTTGATTATCAATATTTTACGAATTTTAAATTAACTTGATGATAATATATTTTAAAAAATAATAATATATTTGTGTTTAGGATGGAATATTTTTTCCGAATTTGGGCTAAAACTCGTCAGACATTTTCAAAATCTACCGATGAGCTCATATTTTCCGACAAAGTTTAAATGTCAGACGAGTTTTAGTCCAAATTCAAGCCCAATGCGGTCTATTATTGAATAAAAATTAAAAATGAGCA
>CALIZI010000082.1 GCA_938028705.1 uncultured Saprospiraceae bacterium
GAATTAACACAAAGGTCACTAAATAATTTTCTAACATATTGGTTATGAGGTTTTTGTGTTCTTTTTCGTTAGTTCGATTTAGTGTTTTTTGTGTACTTAGTGGTTCAAAATGTTGTTAGTTTATTTTTGTCCAACTACTTAAAACCCCAAAAAGACTATCACAAGCCATGCCATCTACTCAATCAAAATAAACCCAGCCCAGTATTTCGCCATAACCGTCTTTACGAAGTTTTTCTTTAGCATTGCGAAGGGCGGTGGCAGGGTCTTGTTTTTTTCGTAAAAGATTTTCGTAATGTAGCATATAACAAAGTTTTCGACCTCCAATTTGAAATATACATTCAGCTTATTTTATGGAAAATGGAGTAGATTTTGAAAAAAAGAAGATTTTTTCACATTTATTTTATTCCGATTTTTACAAAAATATAAAAAAAGTGACCGAAAAGGTGATTTAACAATATTTTTTATTTAATTATTTTATAAATCGTTGATAATTAGATTTTTATAATGAAAATAATTTATAATAATAATTTTTAATGCGTAGCCAAATTAGTCGTTTTATTCCTCTTTTCCGATTATTTTCTAATCAAAAAACCGCTGTAAGTGACCTTTTCTTTGAGAGTGGGTTGTTGCATCTTTGTATCGTACAATGTCGAAAGCGACAATAACAATGAATAAACAATCGAATGAGCGCATACCCATTGATGAAGCATTCAAGGTATCCTAAACACACTTTCTCTACTGATATATACCACACAAATCCGGTCATTAAGGCGTATTCAATCATTCACACATTAACTATTTTTTGGACAAAGGAAATTAGGGAATTAGGGAATTGAGAAACTCGGTTTAAAGCCGTAATTTATTGATAATCAATTGAGTAAA
The DNA here is from genome assembly GCA_938028705.1 of uncultured Saprospiraceae bacterium. GTDB lineage: Bacteria > Bacteroidota > Bacteroidia > Chitinophagales > Saprospiraceae > JAHDEO01. Next base: position 883 of record CALIZI010000082.1, read on the forward strand.
TTTTATTAATAAAATATGTAATTAATTATTTTTTGTAAAAATCTAAAAAAGTCCCGATAGTTATCGGGATTACCTAATTTCCCAATTCCCGAATTTCCTTTGTCCAAAGTCTAACTATTTTATTAACCATTTTTAAACAATTATCATGAACACTTTAAAAATCAAATCAGGACTTTTGAGCCTGTTGGCAGTCATTGCCTTTTCCTTCTTTTTAAGCTCTTGCGAACAAGAAAACTTCACGATAGAAGAAGACTTCGTAGAAGCGCAAGTACAAACCGAGACCGACACCGATATCGAATCCAGATATTTCAACAAACTCTGTTTTGTACAACTTTGCTACAGCTCTTACCTACGCAGATGTGGCGATGCAGGTGGCATCAACTACTGGCTTGGTGTTTTGGGCAATGCACCTAGACCGCCTGCACACAAAATAGCAGATGTAGCCCTTGGTTTTATTACTTCCGCAGAAGCGAGCAACAAATGGCAAAATCAGTACGCTTCGTTTTTGGCAGCAAGGGGTTTGAATAGTAATCAAATCAGCAAACATATTTACATCGCCTATCGTGGCTTATTACTCCGACAGCCCGATGTAAACGGTGGAAAATACTGGACGCATATTGCCAAAATTCATGGACTAAAAGTAGCAGTTATAAACATTGCTTCTTCGCAGGAGTTTATCAACAGACTCAGCAATATTCAGGCAGAATGTAATGCTTATAATGCGAATTGTAACTAATCACTAAAAAACACTCAGGGCATAGCATGATGTAACTCCAATAAATCAGAACAATCTAAGTATTGAGTACGATACTGATTTTATCCGCTTCAAGGTACAACCGAGCGCACCCTTTATTTTACTCAGGTTTCGTTACAAAGTAAGCCGTAAAAAACAATGACGTATTCAATCATTTTTTTTAATAATAATTACTATTTAACATTTTTAAAACATTGATTATGAAAAACTTAAAAATTAAATTCGGACTTTTTAGCCTATTGGCGGTACTCGCCGCTTCGGTTTTTTTGACTTCTTGTGAGCAGGAGAGCTTGATACTGCCAACCGATGAAAATCTACCAGAAATCGTAGAGAAACAACTTGAGGTTTCTCAGCAGGTGTGGAATAATGCCTTCTCAGATAAACTCACCTATGTCAGTCATGAGTATATGGGGAACATCAAGGACAAGGCAACTAGAGCAGAAGTAGTCAAGTCCATTACAGATGAGGCGAAACTCGTAGCTTATGGAAATATAAACCAGCCTGAAACTGTTATCGTTGAGGTATTAGAAGAAGCAACGGAAAAAGCCGTTACCACAAGACAAAATTTGCGTACTTATGTGGCAGACGAGATTGAAGTCAACAACCATGTAATTGCTATTAAATGGAATAAAGGTGGCGAAATTTTCACTACTTACTGCGTTGCTAATGCAGATGGCATTGTGTGGGATAACGTACTCGGCGGTGTATTCTCTATGGACGAAGCAGGTAATGAGGAATACAGTAGCGACTATGCAAGAGCTGCTTCAAAATGGTATAAAAGATGGTGGACTGTCTCTTGGATATGGGGTTCTCATAGAGGAGAGATGGGATATAAAATCACCATTTATTACAATGGCAACCATGTATCTAATGTAGACCCTGAAGATTGGGCTGATATGGACGCAGGCAACGAAAAATCAGAGAGCAAAATCATCAAGAACAGTGGTTCTTATGGAAAAATAAAATATGCTCTGGGGTTGAGTACTCCAACGGTGTCGCTCTCTTTTAGCTATAATAATTTTTCTGTAAGCTCAAGCGGAATCGGTAGTAGTAGAGTTCGTAACGGATATAAATCTTTATATCCTTAATTAAAAACGTAGAAGGCTAAAACAAACAGAAAGGTCGTGAGCAACCCTCACGACCTTTTTCATTCCCTTTGTCTTCATACCGATATCAACACATCAAAACCGCCCCTCCGAAACACAAGTCACCCCCCACAATCTATTCATTTTCCTAAAGTTCATTTCAAAAACATTAATATATTTTAAAATAAAATTAATGGATGGAGAAGCGGGCTGCATATCCGAACTTTCGGGAGCTTCGTCGGTTTTGCCGCTGCCTTTAATACGTCTGACAAGCCACACCAAAGGAAATATCCAACCATAGATATAGTAATGACTGTCGATACGACATTGCTTATCGTCCAGTAATTTTCGTAAAGAGGGGAGCGTATAACGCCGATAATGCCCAAGAAACACATCATGCCCCGACCACAAGCTCATAAAGGCAGGAACGGTAATAAAATAATGAGCATTTTCGCCAAGTCGATTGCGGATGTCTTGCAAAATGGCGTAGTCATCTTCGATGTGTTCGAGTACATCCATCATCACCACTACGCAGTCGTTGACACCTTCGGGTATGTAGTGCATTTTTCGGATATTTGAACCTGCTGTCGCTGCCATTTCTTCTTCCGAATATCCAATATCCACCAACAAGACTTCCTTCACAGCATCGGGAAAAGCCTTTTGCAATTCAATCGCAAAAAAACCCGAACCCGAACCGAAGTCTATGATAGTCAGGGGTTTAGCTTGTGCTTTGGAGAGCTTTTTGAAATACCGGAACAGCGGTACTTTCTTCGATTGATAGTACCAATGCACTTTAGGGTCAACACCATTTTCAAGTTCCTTTAAATCCATTGTTGGGAAATTGGGTAATTGGGGGAATTAGGTAATTAGCTCTTATTTTTGAAATTTGTTATTTGTTATTTGGAATTTACCTTTAGGTTCTCGTAGTGTACCAATCGGGCGGGTCAATAAGGTCGAGTGATTTTCCGTCATGGTCATATCGTTTTTTATCGAAAGTATCGTGAGGCAGAAAATAGCTTTTGGCTTCATCGGGAATAGCTTGTTGACGTTGGATTTCTTGTAGTTCATTTTTGAACCACAGCGATGCAAAAATACCCGAAAATGCACCGAACAAATGCCCTTCCCACGAGATACCCTCTTGGTCGGGCAGCACACCCAAAAACATACTGCCATACATCATCAACACAATCAGTGAGAGGACTAAAGACGTGCGGTTTTTGAGAAAAATACCATTCCAAAACAGAAAAGCCACCAAGCCATACACAACTCCGCTGGCACCGATATGATACACAGGTCTGCCGAATACCCACACTGCAAAACCCGTCAAAATATAAATCATGCCGATAGCCGGAATTGCCACGCGGCGGTAAAAATAAATCGTAGTGACTCCCAAGAGGAGCAAAGGTATGCTATTGGAAAATAAATGTTGAATACTACCATGCACCAAAGGCGCAGTGAGGATACCCTGCAAACCTTCTACATGCAAAGGATACAATCCCCAAGCCCGCAAACGCAAGCCAAATATGATTTTTGACAAATGTATCAGCCACAGCAAAGCCACAAATAATACAGGCAAAATCAAACTCTCGCGAAAGGCTTGACGCTCGTTTAATTCATTTAATGTTTGTTCATTCGACATTTTTCATTAAGCATTTAATATTCATCATTATCGCATTTCAACAATATTTATTTATTTATTCACTCATTCTACATTATCGCATTTCAACATTACCACATTTTAGCATTTAATATTCACTCATTCAGTCATTCAAAATTCACTCATTCAGTATTACCACATTATCACATTTCAGCATTATCGCATTCCATCGTTACATAATCCGTAAGATATTGAAAATGAGGTGTTAATTCACCGTTTTTAGTGATAGTTGCTCTTTGTATGACGGCACTTTTTTCGCCCTCCATCAACTCTTCCAAGACACTTTTCAAAAATTGCTCACCAAAAGATTCGGAAGCATCGCGGGGCATTTCATTTGGCAGATTATCTATGGTCATCATATCTACTACGCCGGATTGGTGTGGTGCGGTCATGCTTTCTTTTTCGACATCGTAACCGAAAATCGGGTCGGCAATCGTACTCGCATCAAGCGTAGAAGGAATGGACGACACCGGGGCAATATCACATGTAACATCTGCAATGACACTAATGTTGAAATCATCACGTTTCATGTCCGTTTTTGTGAAAAATTGTGGTGCGCGATTATCCCAATAAATGCCGTTAATCATCAAATCCGCTACTTGTGTGTAAGGCGCGAAAATGGATTCGTAGTCCTGCGGATTGGCATAAAAATCGGGCTTATCAAAACCCTTCGTCACTTTATGTCGCGCATAATCTTTGCACATCAATTGCGTATAAACCGCCTCGTCGTAAGTCTTATTCAAAAAATCTTCGGGCGCAACACGCCGGATATTCATAGCATCCAAGACCTCCACTGCACCGCCTGATACCCGTCCGCTACCTGTCACGACAGTCTTAAAAACAGGCAGTTTCAAAGTCTTATAAATGGCTTTGGCTTCGGCATAATCGTGACAGTCTTTCATACGCTTGAGCGAAAAATCTCCGGTGCGTCTGCCGTAGGTGAGTATGCCGTTGTGTGCGCCTACGATACCCGCAAAACGCCCGAAGGCAATCAGTCTTCTACCGCGTTCATTGGTGAGGGTTTCGTAATCTATCATGCGGATATTTTTCTGTAATATCGCCTGAAGCAAGCCGCGATTATAGGCTTGTTTTTTAATGGTATGAGAGAAAAAGAAGTAGATTTTATTGGGAATCAATTGAGCAATCGGCACTTCTTTGACTCCCATAAGTACCTCACAATCAGTTACATCGTCTGTAAGTTCGATGCCTTCTGCGCTATATTCTTCATTCGTATAACAACGTCCGCGAGAAGTCTGTACTTTAATGTCAACAGGGTAATTATCTATAATATGGCGACATTGTTTTGGAGTCAGGGGAACTCGTGAATCAGGTGGTATTTTACCCTCACGAATGATACCAATTTTCATATATTTATATTTTAATGGTTAATGGTCAATGATTAATGATTAATAGTGGATTTGCGATAAAAAACGCACAAAAGTAATAAAATTATCGGTGTATCAGGTAATTGGTTGAACGGTGTATCAGTTGAACAGGTAGTCAGGTAGTAGTACAGGTTAATTGTATTAAAATATTTTTTATTTAAAATAAAAATAATTTAATAAAAATGTACAAAACTAATCCCCTAATCACTCTATAAACCAATCACTCTATCAACTTTATAAACTCTATCAACTCCACAAACTACTCACAAGTCAGGTCAAACATCCGTTCAATATCTGCCAGATAAAGTTGGTCAATATACGCACCATTCGGATTACCGCGAATGAAATTTTGGTATAATAATGCCTTTTTAAATTGCTTACAAGCCAGTGCCTTATTGCCTTTTTTGTGACTAACTATACCTTTATGATAATAGGCTTCGGGGCATTTTTCCCACTTCCGAATGATGGTATCAAAATCAGCATTAGCACCCTCATAATCAGCGAGTTCAATCTTGGTCAATCCTCTGTGCATAAAGACGTACAAATCAACATCATCTTCACCAAATCGCTCAATATAGTCGTCGAAAGTAGTGAGTGCGGTTGTATAATCACCCATTTCTTTGTAGGTAAGCCCCAGACGAGTATAAGCACTACCGGGAATGATAATGTCAATATGATTATTGTGTTGAATAGCGGTCTTAAAATCCTTAATCGCGCCTTCATAATCTCCGATAGATAGCTTGCACATACCCGTATAATTGGCATACATATATGGGTCAAGTTCTGCGGCACGATTCATATAAGGCATACCCTCTATGTAATTATCCTTTCTGATTAGTTGCAATCCTTTCCGGTAATACGCCCATGCTTCCGTCGGATATTCGGCAATGATACTATCCAATGTTGCCCACCAATCCGGCGAAGCATAGCCCAGTTTGTCCAAGCGTTCTTTGGCAGCTTTTTCATCATATTCAGGCTGCGGAAAACAGCCGCTAAAACCAATAATTCCAAGTAAAAAAATACAATATAATTGAAAAGTAATTTTATTCATATAAAAAATATTATTTTGCGATTTAACACTTACAAACTACGTACTATCGACCATTAATCATTCACCATTAATCGTTAATCATTAAATAATCACCTTTATCTGTCCATTTATTATTCGGAAATTAATGACTTTATAATTGTCATAATCTTGGTCTTTATATTCGTAAGGTATCCACTTGTCGAGTGTATGGGCGAGGTCGAGAATTTGTTGGCTAATATCGGGATGAAATTCGCGGGCTTTATAATTTAAGTCCATACCTGTGAGTGTAAATTCTCCGGTTTCACCTATGCAGTTGGCTAAAAATTTGAGTATCAGAATACCATTTTCTCCTTCGGTGTTTTTGGGTGTTTTATAAGCATCGTAAAAATGATTTTTGATAGCATTGCCGCCACCTTCGTAGGTCTCGCCTATATTGCCACTGGAGGCAACACCATTGATACTGCAACGCTGGAAAGTGCTGTTTTTCAATAAGTTATCAAAATTTTCGATTGCTGTTTTTTTTGTATAAATGAGTTCATATTTATCCGTTTCATTCCAAACGGAGAGCTTCAAACGCTCACCTTCCGCTTCCATGATTTGCATAAGCCGCCCCTTTGTAAAGGTACAATCTGTAGGATATCCGGTCTGATATAAAAAAGCATAATCTTGGTATTTTTCAATATTCCAACAACGAATTTCTGATTGCCCTTTTTCGGAAATGGTATAAATTTTTTCTTTATCAAAATGCAATTCTCGTTTTCCGTTTATCCATGAAGTATTTTGTAAAAAAGAGCGTAGCTCGCCTTCATCTTTTTCAACGGGTACGTCTTTCACCCGCCTCAATAAATAGCGATAATTGCTTTTGTTTACAAATGTATCTTGCGAGAGTATAAGCATTTCGGAATGTATAGTATCTATCGTAAGAATATTCCGGTTCAGCGACCAATTTTTTACCTCTGCATCGTCTCCCAACCTCTTGACGGTCATTGTACCGTCGGGGCGATACTCATTGATTACAGGCAGTGAAAAATTGGGTTCATATTCAGCATAAACACCTACCCATAGCCCATGTAATTGTTCGGGATTAGAAGGCACTAATTTGCATTGAGCAAACAAGGTGATGATTAAAATACAGAATGTAGTGACGTGTAATTTTGTATAATTAAAATAATTCATGTGTAATTAACGATAAATTGTAGAGATACAAAATTAAAGTGTGGTTGATTAATATTATTATCAACTAATAACTTAGTTTAAAGTGATTTTATTACCCAAGTTAGCTGAATTAATTAATTTAGGTTGCGGATAAAGACAAGTTCATTCATGTAGTTGACACTTTATACGATATTAATTTTACACAAAGTATCATAAACCCGTTTGGTAAACTTTTCAAGTTTGCTAAACGTGGATAAGGTACTAAAGTTTGTAACTAGCTAAAAATCAGTACATTACTTCTCCGATAGCTATCGGAGACCAAACTTTTTGAAGTTTAGCAAACGGAGTATTTAAATTTTGTTTTGATTTTTAAAATGAGATTCCAAAAGTGTCAAAACTTTTATTATTTAGATGAACTTGTTCGGATAAATGAGAAATTTTAAAAAACATCCCAACAATTATCAGAACCAATGTGGAGATATTTCACACGATATTTTTGGAATTTGGTACTTGGAATTTGGAATTTAGTCAAGTTGTCCTATCTTTGCCCAAGTTTTTAAACATTACATTTTTTTATCAAGAAAGGTGAAGGGAATTGGCCCGTTGAAGCCTTAGCAACCTATCCTGTCATACATTCGGGATGCAGGTGCTACATCCAACCCAATTTGGGATAGATAAGAATAAGACTTTCCTTATTTAAATTTTTTCCCTTTTTATAGTGTTGTAGTGCGGTGGTGTTGTAGTGTCGTAGTATTTTTTGCTATGCAAAAAATCTATTTCTATGACAAACTTCAACACTACCGCACCACAACACCACAACACTCAGTAACATGAAAATAAATTTAAAAAGACTAGACGATGACATGCACTTTGAGCTGTCGAATGAGAAAGGACATACTTTGGAATTGGCAAGTGGCGGCAAGGCGGTAGGTCCTATGGAATCGGTATTGATGGCGGTGGCGGGATGTAGCAGCATTGATGTCGTGAGCATTTTGAAGAAGATGAAACTTGACCTCAAAGACCTCAAAGTAGAGGTCAACGGCGAGCGGGCTACCGACCAAGTTCCGGCGGTATTCACCAAGATACATGCACATTACAAACTCTACGGCGATATTCCAGAAGTCAAAGCAGAGAGAGCCTTAGAGCTGACTTTTACCAAGTATTGTTCGGTCTCCGTCATGCTTCAAAAAGCGGCAGAAGTGACGTATTCTTACGAGATTATTGAATATAATGAGTGAATGAGTGGGTTTTGAATGAGTGAATAACTTATTGATTGTCAATTATTTATTATATAAAAATATTTAAATATTTTTATATAACTATTCAATTATCGCTTATTCAATGAGTTAAGACAAATTTTTAATCTCCCCCATACCGACAACTTTAGCTGTTGCGGGAAATGCTAAGTCACTTGACGGCTAAAGTCGTCAGTACAGTATCATTTCAAGGTAAAATTAAAAATTTGTCCTGCACCCTATTTAACTTGACAATGTCATGTTTTAAAAATAGAAATATGTTTGTGTTTAACATAGGATATTTTTTCCGAATTTGGTCTAAAACTCGTCAGACATTTAAATATTGCTAGAAAAATATGACATCATCAGTGAATTTTGAAAATGTCAGACGAGTTTTAGACCAAATTCAAGAGTAAAATATCAAATGTATAAAATAAAAATATAATATTATCAAGTTAATAAAAATATTTAACAATGCAGTAATATGACAATGAAGCAATCAAACAATATGATGAAATTTGAAACCAAGGCGATACGCCTACAAATGCCAATGACTTGTCAGCGCGAGCATTCCACACCTTTATATAACACATCAAGTTATAGGTTTGAGAATGCCGAGCAGATGCGGGCGGCATTTGCGGGTGAGGTGGACGCTAATATTTACAGTCGATATACCAACCCAAGTGTAAGGGAATTTGAGGAAAAAATTGCTGCTTTGGAAGACTGCGAAGATGCTTTTGCAACGGCTTCGGGCATGGCGGCGGTCTTTACAAGTTTTGCGTCAACACTGGTGGCGGGAGACCATATTTTAGCGTCCAATGCACTTTTTGGGTCGAGTTATCAGGTGGTGACCAATACACTCCCTAAGTGGAATATTGAAACTACATTAGTTGATCCGACACAGCCCGAAACATGGGCGCAACACGTCCGTCCGAATACAAAAATGTTTTTTCTCGAAACCCCCACCAATCCCGGATTACAGATTATTGACTTGGCAGTGGCGGGGCGTTTTGCGACAGCGCACGACCTTATTTTGAATGTTGACAATTGCTTTGCTACACCGTATTTGCAAAATCCTGGGGCTTTTGGCGCACACATTATTACGCACTCTGCCACCAAGTTTATTGATGGGCAGGGTAGGGTAGTGGGCGGTGCAGTAGCCGGACAACAAAAGTATGTGGATGCTGCCCGTCAGTTTGTGCGGCGTACAGGTGCGAGCATGGCTCCCTTCAATGCTTGGGTACTCTCCAAAAGCCTTGAAACACTGGGACTTAGGATGGATAGGCATTGTTCTAATGCACTGGCTTTAGCGCAGTTTTTGGAAGGTCACGAGGCGGTTAATTGGGTGCGCTATCCTTTTTTGGACTCGCATCCGCAAGCAGAGATTGCACGTCGGCAAATGCAGCAAGGAGGTGGCATCGTAACCTTTGAACTCAAGGGTGGACTGGAACAAGGCAGACAGTTTTTAGACCACCTCAATATGCTTTCACTTAGTGCCAACTTGGGCGATGCACGTTCCATAGCCACGCATCCTGCTTCTACGACACATTCAAAATTGCAACCCGAAGCCCGTGCCGAAATGGGTATCTCCGATGGCTTAATCCGCATCTCTACGGGCTTGGAACATATTGACGATATTATTTATGATATTGAACAGGCGATTGATTGAATGATTGTGAGATTGCATGATTGTAATTATTTTGCAATATTTTTTGTATTAAAAATGAATTTTTTATAAATATTATTTATTTTAAAATAATAAAAATAACTTTGTTTCAACGGAATTAGTTAAAAATGCAATCATACAATTTTACAATCCCACAATCATTAAAAAGATGAAAAATTACAAACATACACAACCCTTCAAACTCGAATTGGGCAGAGAATTGGCGGAGTTGAATATTGCCTATCACACTTACGGTGAATATGCGCCTGGGCGCAAAGTCGTCTGGGTGTGTCATGCGTTGACGGCAAGTTCGGATGTCTTTGCGTGGTGGAAGGGATTGTTTGGCGAGATTGATTTTTTTAATCCTAAAGATTATTTTATTGTTTGCCCGAATATACTGGGTTCGCCTTATGGAACCACCGCTCCTACAAGCACGAATCCGACTACGGGCGAACCGTATTACCACGATTTTCCTACCTTTACGATACGCGATATGATGCAGGCGCATGAGTTGTTGAGACAGCATTTGGGCATTGAAAAAATAGATATTGGTGTAGGTGGTTCTATGGGTGCGGGGCAGTTGTTGGAGTGGTCGTACAGCTACCCTGATGTGTTGGAAAAACTGGTGCTGATTGCTTACACCGCCAAAGAATCGGCTTGGGCAATCGGCATACATACCGCACAGCGTATGGCGATTGAAGCCGACCCGACCTGGCAAGACCGCCGCCCCGATGCCGGACAAAAAGGACTTACCGCTGCTCGTGCTATGGCGATGAATCTGTACCGTACTTTCGATTGTTTTGAAATCCAACAAACTGACAACGACGACAGGACAAACGGCTTTAGCATGGACGGCTACCTGCGTTATCAAGGTCAAAAACTCGTGGAGAGATTTGATGTGCATAGCTATTACGCCTTGATGAATGCTTTGGATACGCATCACATTGGCAGAGGACGTGGCGGATGTGAACGGGTATTATCGGAAATAAAGACAGCTTGCTTATTGGTGGGTATTCGCTCTGATGTCTTGTATCCGATTCAGGAACAACAATTTATGGCTGAACATTTACCGAATGTGAGCTATCACGAAATTGACTCCTTGTACGGACACGATGGCTTCCTCACCGAAGGAGAACAACTGACAGGATTGATTCGTGCGTTTTTGGCGGAAGGTGAGAAGAGAGAGGAAAGACCATGCCGATAACTATCGGTATTGAGCGAAGAAAAATACTTTGTTTTACATAATTAAAAATCACTAATTTAATAAATGGAATTTATTTTTATTCAAAAAAGTATTTTCCATTAAAAATTTTGTGAGAAATTATAAAATATTGCTTTAATTTGCCCTGTAATTCTAATGATATGAATAAAGCTACTTTATCTTTATTGTTACTCCTATCTGCTAATGTGTTGTTGGCACAAGGAAGCGAGAGCGATTTTTTCCGAAGCATCGGTAAAATATATGTTGTGGTGGCTATCATTGTAGCTACATTCATTGGTATTATTCTATTCCTGATTTATATGGAGAGAAAGGTCAGCAGATTGGAACGCGAATTAAAAGACGAGCAAAGGGGGAGTTGATTGGTTAATTAGTTGAACAGATAATTAAATTAACTTGATGATATATTTTTTAATGTGAAAATAGTTTATAATTTATTTATTATAAAAACAATAAAAATATAAATTTTTATTTTGTATTAAAATTATGATTTTACTGAAATGAGGGCATTTTTAAATTATTTTATAATAAAAAATATTTATAAATAAATAATTATTAATAACAAATAAATTATAATTTTAATTAATTTAAAAACGGCTATATTTCAGTACGACCAATTATCTAATTACCCGTTCACCTGATTAACTAATCAACCAATTTACTAATTTACTAATCAACTAATCAACAGATGTCTAATAAACATTATAGTTTTATTGAAGGTGTAGAAAAATATTTCGATAAAGCTGCTGAGGCAACCAGTCTTCCTGATGGCTTACTGGCTCAAATCAAAGCATGTAATTCTATTTACAAAATGCAATTTCCGGTAAAAATCGGAAAAGAATATCAAGTGATTGAAGCCTATCGGGTGCAGCACAGCCAGCACCGTCAGCCGACCAAAGGCGGTATCCGATATGCGCCCAATGTCAATCAGGATGAAGTCATGGCTTTGGCTTCATTGATGAGTTTCAAATGTGCTATTGTCGATGTACCTTTCGGTGGTGCAAAGGGTGGTGTAAAAATTGACCCGCGTGCTTATACCACAGCACAATTGCAAAAAATTACGCGCCGTTATGCAACCGAGTTGGTGCGTAAAAATTTCATTGGTCCCGGCATTGATGTGCCTGCGCCTGATTATGGTACGGGTCCGCGCGAAATGGCTTGGATACTCGATACTTACCTTGCTTTTGGTAAAGGCGAAATTGATGCCGTAGGCTGTGTGACGGGCAAACCCGTAAAACTCAATGGCATACGCGGACGTACAGAGGCAACCGGACGCGGTGTATTTTATGCACTCAAAGAAGCTATGAGTATCAAAGAAGATATGAATGAGCTTGGACTTGAACCCGGTACGGAAGGCAAAACGATGGTCATACAAGGTATGGGCAATGTGGGGTCTTATACCGGTACGATTTCGCAGGAAGAAGGCGGCTTCAAAATCATCGGTGTCTCGGAATATGAAGGTGCGATTTATAGTAAAGACGGTATTGATGTGGCGAAATTGCTCAAGCATCGTAAAAAAACAGGGTCTATTTTAGACTTTCCGGGTACCAAAAATCTCGAGACCCGCGAGGCAGCACTCGAACTCGAATGCGATGTCCTCGTACCCGCAGCATTGGAGCATCAGATACATGGCGGTAATGCCAAAAATATCAAAGCAAAAATAATCGCGGAAGCTGCCAACGGACCGGTAACGCCTGATGCAGAAGAAATTTTGCTCAAAAAAGGCGTTATGATTATTCCTGATATGTATATCAATGCAGGTGGTGTGACGGTGTCTTATTTTGAATGGCTCAAAAACCTTTCTCACATGCGTTTCGGGCGTATGGAAAAACGTTTTGACCAACAGACTTACGAAAACATCGTTGGTTTGGTGGAAAAAACAACGGGTCAGAAAGTAGGTGGAAAAGAACGTGCTATGATTACGAGAGGAGCAGATGAAATTGACCTTGTGCGCTCAGGCTTGCAGGAAACCATGATTACAGCCTATCATGGTATCCGCGATATTTTGAAAAGGAATAAAAAAGTAGATGACCTGAGAAGTGCCGCTTTTGTCAATTCGATTGAAAAGATTGGCAGCGATTATATTTCATTGGGTATTTTCCCTTGATTTTATATATGTGTAATTCGTTGATTTGTAATTCATTTTATAATCAGTTTGAAATAAACAAACGGATAATGAGTTACGAATCAACGAATAAAAATCCAAACTAAGCCCAAAATTAAGCGGCAAACAGAATGTTCTTTTAAAAAATGAAGATTTATCACCAATTTGTTTGTTTAAGACAAAGAGACTTAGTAATTTTGTATGTTTTTACATTGAATATTAAGAATAAAACAGAACATTTACTAATATGTCAAACAAATTAGATAAAATAGATCTCCAAATTCTACAAATTTTACAAGACAATAGTAAAATTACTAACCTTGATTTGTCCAAGAAAATTGGACTTTCTCCCGCACCTACACTCGAAAGGGTCAAAAAATTGGAACAAAGCGGCATCGTACAAAGCTATCATGCCCTTGTGGATCCTCAATCCATAGGCTTAAATGTCAAAACCTTTGTCTTGGTCTCATTGGCATGGCAAAAAGAAAATGCGCTCAACAACTTCATGGATAAAATCAAAGCCATCAATGAGATAGTCGAATGCTACATCATTACAGGTGAAGCTGATTTTTTAATTAAAATTATCTGCAAAGATATTCCTACCTACGAGCAACTATTGTTCAAAACCCTTTCTCAAATCGAAGAAATTGAGCGACTCAAAACCCTGATGACACTTTCTACCGTTAAGGATACAAAAATACTACCTTTCGAGTATCAAATGGATTGATAGTTCATGGTTGATAGTTCATAGTTCATAGACAAGATGCAGGAAATTCTATGAACTATGAACCATGAACCATGAACTGTCATTCAATCGCCAACAATTCAATATCAAAAATCAGCGTAGAATTAGGACTGATTTTTCCCGGACCGCGATTGCCATAAGCAAGTTTGGCGGGAATAAATACACGCCATATTGAACCTGTGGGCATCAACTGTAGGACTTCCTGCCAACCTTTAATCACACCCATGACAGGGAAATCAATTGACTCTCCTCGCTCTATCGAACTGTCGAATACCGTACCGTCAATGAGTGTACCATGATAATGTACCCTCACCCTGTCGGAAGAAGTCGGAATATCGCCATCTCCCCCCTCCATAATCTTATATTGCAAGCCGCTTGCCGTCACTTTGACACCCGGCTTCTCAGCATTTTCTTCCAGAAATTTTTGTCCTTCCTCAAGGTTTTTTAAGCCTATCAAAGCCTTTTGTTCTTTGCGATAATCTGATGCAATTTGCCCGGCTGTCTGCGGTTCGAGCGCAAAGTCTCTTTCTTTAAAAACATCTTCAATAGCTTGGGCAATAGCCGCCGGATCGAGTTGGTTCAAACCCTCTTTTTTCATATCCAAACCCAGCATCAAACCAATGGCATAAGCCGTAGTGTCCATTTTTTGCGGCACAACGGTTTTGATGACTTTTTCCGTCTTGGCTTTCGCTTTTTTACTGCGCTTTTTCTTCTTTTGGGCGGTAGCCTGACCGACTACACAGAAACTTAACATAAAAATTAATATTAAACTCTTGGAACTCATTTTTAAAATAATTTGTTTTATAAATATAAAACGGAGCAAGTCCGTTTATTGAATGTGTAAAATATACACGATAACTTGACAATATCATGTTTTAAAAATAAAAATATGTTTATGCTTAACATGGGATATTTTTTCCGAATTTGGGCTAAAACTCGTCAGACATTTAAATATTGCTAGAAAAATATGACATCATCGGTAAATTTTGAAAATGTCTGACGAGTTTTAGCCCAAATTCAAGAGCAAAATGCCAAATATATTAAATAAAAATATAACATGACATTGTCAAGATAACAAGCAAAGATAAGATTAGCTGACAATATTCAAAGTCGCTTTGTTTTTTATAAAGAAATTTTAACGAATTTTATGTGCTGACACTCTGAAGTGCTAATATGTGTTATAATTTATAATTATCGAAAACTTCAACACTCAATACCTCAACACTAAATAATTTCGTATCTTTAGCTTTTCACAAAATTATTATTCACACAAACAAATAATGAGTAACAGTATTTTATCATCTTTTCGCACCATAAAATTTAATTAATTAGTACATCAGCCTGATTAACCAATAACCTGATTACCTGATACACTAAACCAAGTGCGGAAGCAATACCATAAATCATGCAGTGGCGAAGACTTAACGGTGAAAGAATTAAACTACCCATCTATGAGGCAGTAGAGCAAACCATTCAACGCGAAACGGCGGCGGGTTACAAGCTCAAAGTCTGTATCGGTACAGATTCTCAGGTCTATGGCGATACCACAGATTTTGCAACGGTCATTGTTTTTTTGCGCGAAAAAAGAGGTGGTTTTATGTACATCCATACCTATAAAAGCACAATACCTATGAGCTTGCGTGAGCGACTTATACGTGAGGTAGGCAAATCGGTAGAGGTGGCATACAGCCTGTGCGAACTTTTCGATAAATACGATATTGCAATGGAAGTACACGCTGACATCAATACCGATCCGCACTTCCAGTCCAATGTGGCACTCAAAGAAGCAATGGGCTACATCAGAAGTATGGGTTTTGTGTTCAAAGCCAAACCGGATGCTTTTGCGAGTTCGAGTTGTGCGGATAAGATTGTATAGAAATTAGACTATATATAGTTTTACATACCAGATGCCGGATTTCCCTTGTGGAGATTCGGTATTTTTTTTGTCGGGTTAGTACAGGCGGTTTCAACCGCCACGTGTAGTATGATTTTGACAAGTTTATCTGATTGGTTGACACTTTATACGATATTAATTTTATACAAAATATAGTAACCCGTTTGATAAACTTTTCAAGTTTGCTAAACGTGGGCAGGGTACTGAAATTTATAATTAGCTAAAAAACAGTACTTTACTTATGTTTACTAAACTCTTTGAAGTTTAGTAAACGGGGTTTTTAAATATTTTTTTTATTTTAAAATGAAGTCAAAAAAAGTGTCTGTTACTTTTCTGCGAAATTTAAACATACCTTTTATTTTTTATGAAAAAGCCATGCTTACTGATTCATCAATACATAAAATTTAGATACTTTTTTTGTAATTTGCCGCAAATTAAAAAACAAAGGACAATTGGTTGATGATTAAGATTGATTTTTGGGAATAGGGTAAGCAGAAGGACTAGTCAACTAATTACTAATCACTACATTATGTTAGAATGGGTTAAAAAAATTTTCCGATTTATTTTTGGTTTTTTGAAGGATCCGGAGCCGCTAAAACCTAGAAATCCTTTGGCAGAAGGGGCAGAGTTTCCGTTTACTTTCGATGAGGTGAATATTGTGGCACTTGACGCAGGATTTAACTATACGATTACGGAAGCCGATACGATGGATGATACGAATGCCTTGAGTTTTGAGCGGGTAGCAGACCATCACGGAATGCACCGCACGAGTCTGCGGGAGTTTAATCAAAATGATATTTATCGTGTAGGTGATAAGGTGTATATTCCGTCGGTAGATGAATTGTGTTTTATGGAATATTGTCGGCATTATGAGGATATTGTGTTGGCGGCTGAGGCTTATACAAGTCTGCCGCCGAGACCGAATCGGGCGATGTTGGATGCGGCGCGTTATCGCGGGGCAGGGGATATTGGTGCGAGTTATGCGACGACTTCTACGATTTTTTATAGTCCGAATGATGTGCTTGCAGGTGCAAATGAAAGTCGCAGTGAAGTGATTAACGGTCAGCGGGAATATCAGGTCAATTGGGGAGAGAATATCTGGAAGTGTAATGTGTTTATGCACGACTGCACGTACCATGCGGGCTACGAGCCGGATGTATATGAGCGTAACAAACACTACATCAGGGCAGGAAAGCTGCATTTTTCTGAAAAGTTTGAACAGATTGATATTGAGGATATTACGCCGGGTGGTGTGATTCAGTTGTTTGCCGGAGAAAGTGAAGAGGATTCGCATAATATGGTCTTGATGTCGTTTATTGAACGCAAGGGTATCGAAACAACGGATGGTTTGAATGTGGAAGAATGGACCTTCAAAGCTATGGGCGCAGAGAAAGACCGTGCGGCAGTGTCTATTCGTCGTCATTTTGTAATAGTGGACAGGGATGAAGTGGAAGATGCTTATAAAGCTTATAAAGAATTCGACCTGACCAAACGAACTCATTTGCGCCTTTTCAGACCTATTGTTGAGCGGGGAGAATTAGTAGCGAGTAGCGAGTATTGAGTAGCGAGTTACGAGTATCAAGTATTGAGTGACGAGTATTGAGTAATACAAACTCGCTACTCGCTACTCACTACTCAATACTCGCTACTAAAAAAAATAATATGAAACAGGTCGGAAGACTTTTATTCTTAATGATGATTTTGTTGGGGGCTTGTCGTCAACCTACCGAGCGGTTGGAAGGATATGAGATACATGGTTTGGATGTATCGCATTACCAAGAGGTGATTGATTGGGATGCAGTGATGATGCAGGATATTGATTTTGTGTTTATAAAAGCGACCGAAGGGCAGTCTATGAAAGACCACCGTTTTAAGCGGAATTGGAAAGTATTGGGTGAGAAAAATGTGAGGCGCGGTGCCTATCATTTTTTTCGTCCGACCATTAGTGCAGCAGCACAGGCAGAAAATTATATTGAATTTGTGCCGCTTTGCGTGGGAGATTTAGCTCCGGTATTGGACGTGGAAGTCTTGGATAAAACTAACCCCAAAACCCTACGCAAAGGCATGAAAACATGGCTCAATAAAGTAGAAGCTGCCTACCATATTCGCCCCATTATTTACACCAATCTTAATTTTTATGAAGACTATCTGAAAGGTCATCTCGACGATTACCCGCTATGGATTGCCCGCTACAACAATCGCCCACCCTCACTCAGCGATCAACAAAAATGGCATTTTTGGCAATATGGCAATCGCGGACAACTCCTTGGTATTGAAGGACATGTAGATTTTAATGTCTTCTACGGAGATTCTACCGACCTTGCTAAATTCTGCTTGGGGAGTGATTAGTTTATAGAGTTGATTAGTTTATAGAGTGATTTGTAAAAAAATATTTTTATAAATATAATTTAAATGTATTTTTATTTTATAAAAATTTTAATATTTTAAAAAATATTATTTATATCAACTCGCAAACTCGTTACTCACTACTAACATGCTCGTCGAGAATATTTTTTAATTGATTAAAAGTATGTACCCCTGCTTTTCGATAAACCAATTCATTTTTTTTGTATATCATTAATGTCGGGATGTTTCGGACATTGAGCCTTTGAGCTAAAGCCTGATTTTTATCTACATCAATCTTGATAATGGTGACTTTATCCTTCCATTCTTCTTTTAGCTTTGATAGGATGGGCGGCATACTTTTACAAGGTCCGCACCAATCGGCATAGAAATCTATCAGTACCGGATTTTCAGAATCAATAATATTTTTAAAACTTGCCATGATGAAAGTGTTGTAGTGTTGATGTGTTGTAGTGTCGTGGTGTTTAAGAACTACAACACTACGACACCACAACACTCAAATTAAAACCAACTTGGTCCTTCGAGTGTTTTTTGAATGAATCGGGCAAATAAATCTACATTCATAAAGCCCGTAAAAAAGAAGCCCCAAACTGCTCCCGTAAAATGCGCCATGTGACCGATATTATCCGTACCTTTTTTGTCCATATACCACGAATAATACAAGTAAGCCACACCTGCCAATATCTGCGGAATCGCAATAATACCATACAGATACAGATTCTGCCAAGGCTCAAAGAAAATCACTGCAAAAACCACTGCTGATACACCGCCCGAAGCCCCTAAAGCCGCATAATGTGGCGCATCGTGATAGCGAAGATAACTTGGAATCGAAGAAAAAATAATGCCTCCAAAGTACAAAGCCATATACTTTAAAGTGCTAAATTCTGCACCTAAAAAATGCGGGTACAAATACTTCTCCACCGCATTACCAAATGACCAAAGCACAAACATATTGATGCCCAAATGCCACCAATCGGCATGAATAAAACCCGATGTCAGGAAGCGGTGCCATTCGTTTTGTCCTTTAATCGTCACAGGATGAAAAATCAATTTTGACTTTCCTTCCCTATTTTGCATCACCATATAAGAAATCAGGCAGGTGATGCCCACTATGAGGTTGGTAATCGTTAAAAACTCCGGATTCATAAACTAAGTGTTGGGGTGTTGAGGTGTCGAAGTGTTGAAGTGTTAACTACAACACTTCAATACCCCAACACTTCAACACTTTCTAATGATGATAAGGTTCGTTTTTTAAAATCGTCATAGCGCGATAGACTTGTTCGGTGAAAAACACGCGCACCATCTGATGTGAAAAAGTCATATTGGATAAAGATAATTTGGTATTGGCACGGTCATATATTTTCTCCGAAAAACCATAGGCACCACCGACTAGAAAAATCGCTTTTCGTTGTGCTTGTTGCAATAACCTTTCCATATATTTTGCAAATTCAGGCGAAGTATATTGCTTGCCTTTATCGTCCAATAATATCAGGTAATCACCCTTGTCGATTCGCTTCAAAATATCTTCTCCTTCTTTGCTTTTGATTTGCCCGACAGACAAGCCCTTTGTCTTTTTCAGTGCCGGAATGACGACCACTTCAAAAGGCAGATAATGCTTCAATCGCTTGACATACATCGCCATGCCTTCCTCTACAAAATCCTGCGTTGTTTTGCCCACTAACCAAAATTCTATCTTCATGGATTAATGCTATAATGCTGAAATGATATAATGCGATAATATGTCGATATTATTTGTTTTGTTTATTTAAATTTTTATTTATAATAAAAAAAAATAGTAATATATAATGAGTAATATCGACATTATTCATTCATTCAAAATTCAACATTCATTCACTTCAATGATACAATGCAATAATATTTTTAATGCTTTAATGTGACAATAAAATTCGTATTATTATCGCATTACAGCATTTCGTCATTATTGCATTTAAGCCCCAAAACTCTTCACTGCATCTACAAATATTTTCACATTATCAAGCGGTGTATCGGGATATACGCCATGTCCGAGATTAGCAATATATTTATCACCAAAATCTCTGACCATCTTGTGTGTAGCCGAGCAAATCACGTCTTCGGGTGCGTACAGTAAGCATGGGTCAAGATTGCCTTGCAAAGCCTTCGTTGTGCCTACCATTTCGCGGGCATTTTGTGCTGTGGTATTCCAATCAATACCAATTACATTACAGTCCAATTTGCCGAGTTCGTCGAGTGCAAACCAAGCATTTTTGGCAAATACCGTTACCGGAACTTCCGTAATAGATTCACAAATTTGCTTCAAATAAGGCAAGCCGAATACCTTGTATTGCTCAGGGCTAAGGATGCCCGCCCACGAATCGAATACTTGTACGAGGTCTGCGCCTGCCTTGATTTGACCTTTGAGATAATCAACCGTAGTGTCCGTTATTTTTTGTAATAAAACGTGTGACGAAATCGGTTTTTTGTACAAAAAACGCCTTGCTTTGGAGAAAGTTTTACTGCCCGAACCTTCAATCATGTAAGCCATTAGCGTCCAAGGCGCACCACAAAATCCGATGAGAGGCACACGTCCGTTAAGTTCGGCTTTGGTGAGTTGAATCGCCTTATAAACGTAGTCCAATTGCAGGGCAGCTTTTTCTCCGGCAATGAGTTTATCCACGTCCTCTTCCAGTTGAATGGTCATCGGAAACATCGGTCCTTTGCCCGGTATCATTTCGTAGCGCAAGCCCATGACTTCCGGCACCACGAGGATGTCGGAGAAAATAATCGCTGCATCTACGCCAAGTTCATCAACGGGCTGAATGGTGACTTCACAGGCGAGTTCCGGCGTTTCTACCAGTTCCTTGAAGCCCGAAAGTTTGCCGCGTAGTTCGCGGTATTGGGGCAATATTCGCCCTGCCTGCCGCATCAACCACACAGGCGGACGCTCCACCTGTTCACCTCGCGCTGCACGTAAGAGTAAATCATTTTTCAAGGCTAAAGGTTGTACTTCTTCTGTCGACAATTGCTCGTTTTCCATTATGTCATTCATCATTTTCCATTAATCGTCCACCATTAACCATTAATCGTTCACCATTAATCATTAATCATTAACCATTAATCATTATTTAAAAATCGCTTTGCTTTTCATTAAAAAATATTCTTCAATAAATGTGGCGATAGAGATATTATTTTCTATCAAAACATTGGGGTCGGTCAGTGCATTGATGATGATGCGATCTGTTAATGCCATTACATTCACATCAAAATTTTCTAATATATTTTCCTCAATGCCTTGCTCATAAAATGCCCGAAAACTCTTTGTAGCAAGTGCTGTAAGGTCATGTATTTTTTGCCACAATTCGGGGTGTCTGTTTTTTAAAAATATTAAAAAATCATTGGATATACCCGCCAATTCTTCCGAAACGGTTTGCAGGGCATTGGCGTAGCGCTTCATATAAGATTCGCGCTCATCAAAAAGTAAAGCGGCAAAGGAGGAGATTTGTTCAATTTTAAGTTCTATCACATCAGACAAAACCAGCTCTTTGGAAGAATAATGCTTATAAAAAGTGGCTTTGCTTACGCCTGCTTTTTGTGCAATGGTTTCCATATTTTCATTATGCAATTCGCCACGCAAAAGGAGGGGCATCAGGCGTTTTGCCCAAACTGCACGTACCTTCGGGTCTTCAATGCGTTGTTTGTCCATTGGTTTTCTCCCCATTTCACAAAAATACGATTTAATATTCAGATTTAAATATGAAATTTAAATTCAAGTGTTGTATGCTTGTTTTCTGGACTTTGGATATTAGGGAATTAGGAAATTTGGTATTAGGTATCCCGATAGTTATCAGGATTTTTATCAAATAATTATAAAATTAAATTAATTAAATGTTTTTTATTTTTAATGGAAATAGAATGCCTGATAATCAATTACTTACGATTTAAAACCAAATTTCCCAGTTACCAAATTTCCAAAATATCCAAAGTCCAGTTGTTTTGATGTTTGGTTAAAATAAGTTATTTTGGCTTTTGTTTTGGCAGCAATACTTAGTTCAATGTCTTTTTTATTAAAAATTTATGACTAACAAATGATTAATCAAATACATGTAAAAGGATACAAATCTATCAAAGATACAAGAATAGAGTTGACTCCTATAAATATTTTGATTGGCTCTAATGGAGTGGGTAAGTCGAATTTTATTTCATTTTTTAAATTATTGAATGAAATATATGAAAAAAGATTAGAAAATTATACCTTAAAAAAAGGAAGTGAATCGCTGCTTTATTTTGGTCATAAAATCACACCTGAAATTGAGGGATATATTGAGTTTGACCGTAAAAAAGGCTATAAATTTACACTCGAACCTACAGAAAAATATACTTTGTTCATCAAGAAAGAATGTGGTCGTTTTGTAAATGGATCAGGTGGTGCGTCCGCAACATTTAGTCATAAATCAAATCTAAAGGAAAGCGAATTTCGGAGAGAAAATGACGAAAGTAATTACCTGCAAAATTTCAAAATATATCATTTTCACGATACAAGCGTAAGTTCAAAACTCCGTACTCCTTCCATGATTACGGATAACATCAGGCTACGCGAAGATGGAGATAATTTGCCGTCCTTTCTTTATTTTTTACAAGAAAAACATCCCAAACATTTCAAGCGTATTGAGCGTACTGTAAAAACGATTGCACCTTATTTCGATAGTTTTCATCTGCTGCCTGATCGTCTTTCCGAGAATCGTATCAGTTTGGAATGGCGGGCAACGGGGCATCCCGATTTTCCTTTTAATGCTCATCATCTTTCTGATGGTACGATTCGTTTTATCGCTTTGGCAACTTTGCTGATGCAGCCTGATTTGCCCAAAACCATTATTATAGATGAGCCGGAGATAGGCTTACATCCGGTGGCTATACACAAACTATCGGGGCTTATCCAAAAAGCCTCTGCCAAATGCCAGATTATTGTTGCCACACAATCGGCTAATTTGGTGAGTCATTTTAATCCAAGCGACATCATTACGGTGGATAGAATGAATAATGAATCCGTGTTTGACAGACCTGATGAAGCACAATTGGAAAGTTGGTTGGAAGAGTTTACATTAGGGGATTTGTGGCTTAAAAATATGATAAAAGGTCAACCGTTTTAATCATGAAAAGAGCGCATTGTATAGTAGAAGGACAGACCGAAGTTCAGGTTTTTAGTTCGTTGTTGGCACCTTATATTCTTGAACAAACAGGTGCTTATGTACTTTTTACGCCTATCAAACATACCGGTGGCGGTATCGTCAAATTCACAAAAATCTTACCGGAATTAAGAGAGCATTTGAAAGACAGGGAGAAAATTGTAACTACGTATTTTGACTATTACGGAATTCACAAAAATCATGGATTTAAAAATTATGAAGCCGCTAAAGTTGACACAAATAATCCCTTGATTGGTGTTGAATTATTGGAAAATGGAATGACAGAAACCCTCCAGGAAAATGGTGTTGGTACCAAAAATTTTATCCCTTATATCCAACTGCATGAGTTTGAAGCATTACTGTTCTCGTCGGATAAAGGCTTTGATTTTCAATTTGATAATCCGTTGATTATTAGTAAATTAAAGAAAGTAAGAAACCGATTTCCGAACCCAGAAGATATAAATGATAATCCCCAAACTGCTCCTTCAAAAAGAATTATAAACATTCTTGAAAAGCATGGTGAAAAGTATGTTAAAACATCTGACGGAGAAAGTATTGCACTTGAAATTGGTATAGAAGAAATGTTGAATAAATGCCCTCGATTTAATCATTGGGTAAACTCCTTAATCACTAAAATCAAAGCATAACGAGTGCGTATGTTTATTTTTAAATAAAATATATTAATAAAAATTATTTTATAATAATTTTCTTAATAATTTTATCTCTCTCAAAATCTAATTCTAATAAATAAATACCTTGTTGTAAATGTTGAACGGGAAGGCTTTTTGTGCCGGATATTTTTTCAGCATTATACCATAAGCGACCTGTCATATCGTAAAGGCGAATGTTCGTATTTACAGGTGTTTGAATGTGAATAAAATCGCTTGTAGGATTGGGATAAATTTGAATATCGGGCAAGTCTGAAACGGGCTGATTGTCAGTATGGAGGTCGGGTTTGAATTTTATAAGCCCGCCATTGTCGGTGGATATCCACAGGATGCTATCTCCTTGTGTGTTGAGGTTGCGAATGGTATTGGTAGTAAGTGGAGAATTGTCGGTGTTATAGGTCATCCAATGCCCATAAGTGCAAATACCCGCCGGGGCAGTACCCAGAAAAATGGTATCGTGCAACTCGGCTATTGCGCTGATGCTGTTGTCGCAAATCGGGGAATTAATGGTGATAAAAGTGAATTGATTATTGTTGATGTCAAACACATTCAGCCCTCCGGCAGGGCAGGCAAACCATTTATTTTGTTCGTCATCAATATAAATATCAAGAATAGTATTATCGGTAAGTTGCGTATTATCAGCGGTATAAACGGTCATGGTACTATCTTTCAGACGTGCGACACCACCATTGAGTGTACCCACCCAAAGAGCATTTTGAGCATCGAGCGCAAGGGAAGGGATGTTATTGGAAAGCAGGTCAGAATTATTCATATTATACACTTTCCAATCTGTACCGTCAAAACTATGCAAGCCGCCAGACGTACCTATCCAGAGCAAACCGTCATTGTCGATAAGCAATGAACGGGCAAAATTATCCTCCAAACCGGAGTTACCGATATTATAAACCGTCCAGTCTGTACCGTCATATCGCGCAAGTCCGCCGATGAATGTTCCTATCCAAAGGTCGTCATTATCATCCAAGAGCAAAGCGCGGACGGAGTTGTGCGGTAAGCCGGAATTATCGGTGCGAAATGTTGTCCAGTTTTCACCATCGAAGTAACCTAATCCGTAATCCGTACCGACCCATAGATTGCCCTGCTCGTCGGGTAGAGCGCAAAAGACATTATCGTAAGGTAAGCCCGAATTTGAGGTGTTATAAATCGTCCACTCTGCTTGGGCAGTTATTTGAAGTGTGGCGCAAAGTAGGAATATGGTCAGATAGTATTGCATAACCGATGAATTTTGGAAATATAAAATGTAAAATAATAAATGTAAAATGTAAAAGGCTATAGCGCAGAATTTTTATGTAAATATTTTTTTATTATAAAAATAAATTTATTTAAAAATAAATATATTTCACGTCCTATCGACCCTTTTACATTTTAAATTTTGTGTTTTACATTTTACATTTCAAACCTTAATATTCAACCATTTTTTAGAAGATAAATACCAAATCGTCAGGGCAGTCATAATGACCCAATAGACGATTTCTGCCATCCATGCCAGGCGAAGTCCGCCGCCAATCATGACGATAACCACGTAAATATATACGGAATAAACGACTGCACACACGATTTGAATGTACAAGCCGATTTGGGTAGCACCTGTACCCACCAAGCCGTTGAAGTAAATAGACCCAACGGAAAAGAGTGCGAGAATAGCCGCTAAAATCGGTAAAGTAGGACGGGCGACATCATAAATTCCGGTATCAGGCGTGATGACTGCCATAACCCAATCCGGGAAAATCAGGACGGGAATGGTCAGCAATGCTGTGAAAAGAAAAGATAATTTAGCCGTCTTCGCCATGACGGGAAAGACTTCATCAACGCGATTTCTGCCAATGGCATTACTGACAAGTGTATTGATGCCTGTCGAAAATCCCCAGCATGGAATGGATAGAGCGAGATAGGTCATACGGACGACATTAGCGGCTGCCATATCGCGCTCGCCAAGGTTTTCGACTATGCTGAAAAAGAAAAACCAACTGCCCAAACCAACTATCATTTGTACCACTATCGGACCTGAAATTCGTAATTGGGTTTTGATAATATTCAAATCTACTTTGGGTAATTTGAAGAGTTTGTACCTTCGTAGGTTTTTATCAAAAAACATATATATTAAAAATACCACGAATGCCACCACCTCTGCAATCGTACTCGCCAAACCCGCTCCTGCGATACCCATTTCGGGGAAACCCAATTTTCCGAATATCAATGTATAATTTAAAATGACATTTGTAATGCCCAGAAAGATAGTGTCTATGATGATAAAGGTAGTCCTCGAAATGCCGGTATAAAATGCAATAATCGCCACGCCGATGTAGCTAAAAAATACGCCCCACATGCGGTAATCGAGGTATTCCAGACTTTTATAAAATATCTTATCGGAATTGACAAAGGCAGAAAAGAAGTAATAGGCTCCGTAACGCATAAACAAAAACATAATAATCGCCAATGCCAATTCAAAATAAATCAGGCTGTAGGTTGCCTTGCCTACGCCCGCTACGTCACCTTCGCCGTCGCGTCGTGCAATCATAATCTGCCCGCCCCGCGAAAAACCAAAACCGATTGCCGCAATAATCAGATAAAATACCCCCACAAAACCAATTGCCCCCAACTCCACTTCGCCTACTCTGCCCAAGAAAATGCCGTCCGTCAACGTAATCACGTTCTGCGCGGCACTGCCCAACATTATAGGAGTGGATATAGCTAAAATTCTCTTATACGATACCTCTGATTTCATTGCACTGTGATAAGGGGATTTCTTGGTTGTTACATTAAGACGTAATTAGTGGATAGAACGATACATTTTTACCCGACTACTTGAACTCTATAAACCTTATAAACTCCATAAACTAATCCACTCTCTCATAATAATAAAACTCATAATCAGTCAAAAGATTAGGATGAAAGGCTTTAATTAAATCTTTCAGTACGAGGTCGGGATGTACCACTGCCGATTCGTAAATATCGTAGCCACCTTCGGGAGATTTACGTTTGCTGCCATTATACAATTCCTTGTTTTTCAAGGTTTTAAAGTCTGCGTATCGTTCATCGGCTGCCACAATATCATCTGCACTATTGACCAAGCCAATGTTGATCCACTTATCTACATTTCGTGCTTTTTCATAGACGATTTCAAAATCCGGTTGCAAACTCGCCGTTCCTTTACTGTCTTTCCATAGGTAATTGCCGCCCGCATCTGCAATGTGTCGCGCCACATAACTCTCGCCTCCCGGCACATACCAATTGCCGGAAAGCCCCATGCCCACCAAGACAGAGGGTGGGGGAGAGGTGGCTTTTTTTGCCAGTGTTTTTAGTTCATTATAATTGGTAGCGAGGGTATCAAAAGTTGCCGCAGCTTCGGCTTCTTTACCCATGATGACTGCCACAAATTTCATCCATTCGGCGCGTCCGAGAGGGGAGTGGTCCATGTATTCGGCAAGTACGATGGGTGTGAGTCCGGCTTCGCGGAGTTTGCTGATATTATTGTCGGCACTCATACCATAGGTGAATACGATGTCGGGTTCGGTATCGGTCAATACCTCATAATTGAGTCCGGCTTCTGTACCGATTTCGCGGATTTTACCGGAAGCTATACGTTCTCTTACACGCTCATTATACACGTATTTTGCACCGGAAATACCCACTAATTTATCTGCTACATTTAAGGCATTGAGCAGCGCAATATGCGTAGTAGAAGTACAAGCCATCCGTTCTACCGGACGCTGAATGTATATCGCTTTTTCGGAATATTTAGGCTTGGGATTGCCCTTATCATACACCACATAAGTGAATGAAATATCCGCCGATTTCCAAGGGTTTTTTACTTTTAAAATGCTATAATTTGGGTGTTTTTCTATTGTGAAATTTTGAGCATATTCCGTTGATTTTGTATTGGAATTTTCTGTGTTTGTAAGAGTATTTTTACAAGAAAAAATATTTATAAAACAAAAAAAATAAATTATTTTTTTTGTTAAATTATTTAAAAATAATATTTTGTATTTATTCAAATTTTATATTTAAAAAGTGATAAAATGTAGCGCGAACTTCCAGTCCGCATACCGCACCCGTACAGGCGATTTTAATCGCCATGTGTAATATTATTTTAATTTATAATTTCTTAAAAATGAATATTATGCAGGTTTGTTTTCACATGGCGATTGAAATCGCCTGTACGGTGGCACGGGTTGGAAGCCCGTGCTACGTTATTCTTTCAATAGCTTCCTGACCACACTCCCTTCTTTAGTATTTAAATGTAAAAAGTAAATCCCCGAAGGCAAACCTGCAGCCGTAAAGCGGAGGTCATAATTACCGGCAATTTGGCGGTCATTATACAGGTTTTTAATGAGTTGACCGGATACGTTGTATAATGAAATCTGAATATCCTGTGTACGTGCAAGGGCATAATGTAGCGTCACGCGGTCATGGTATGGATTCGGATAAACACTTAGCACTAAAATATCATCATCGGGCGATACGACAGGAATCATGACATCGGCAGTAGGGTCAGGTGCAGGGATTTCTTGTATAGCTTTTGGCGGTGCGGGGCTAGTTGCTGGATTCAGATAATTTTCATTATGATTTGTATATAAACCCACACCGAATGACTCGGCAGAGTTGGGAACACGCATTCCATCATCCAAATAATAAAAATCCATTTGCGCCTTCGTAGTGGTGAGGTCAAGGATGACATAGCCGTGCTTGGTGGTTTCAATATGCTTATTGTGCGGGTTGGCACCACCAAACAAATCGCGTATAAAATTAGCGATTATTTCACTACCAAAATTTTCATCATAATTATCGGAACTGATGCTGCAAGTCGCACATTCTACCGCAACGGAACCCATACCTGTATCGGGATTATAGAGTGTCGAATCGGCAGGTGTAGAGGTAATGTCAAAAGCCAGTGAAATATGCACATCTCCTGTCATAAACAGGACATTATCAATATTATTTGAACTAATATGATTGACGATTTCATCGCGCTTGGCAGGGTAGCCAAACCAAGTATCCAAGAATAAATTGCGGGCTTCCAAGCCAAGCGGGTCGCCTGCGCCTTCCAATAATAACTCTGCAAAAACAACCTGATTTCCGACCACTTTCCACTGTGCTGTGGAGTTGGAAAGTCCGTCTTTGAACCACTGCATTTGTGTAGGTCCGAGCAGGTAGCGGTCAGGGTCATTTATATTGGGTGCGTCAAAGCTATCGACTTGAATGCTACGTGCTTCATGGCGGGTATCGAGCATGATGACATCTGCCATATCGCCATAAGAAAAATTGCGATAGACGGTCTGTGTAGCATTATCCCGAATGGGTATCCACTCAAAAAAGGCTTGTACGGCGGCACTTTTTCTGTTGCTGTAATCACCTTCATTGGGTGTGTGATTATTGGCACCATTTACCCATGCGTCATTGGCTATTTCATGGTCGTCCCAAATCAAAATGAAGGGATGCTGTTGCATGGCACGTCGGAGGTGAGCATCGAGCCGGTAGTAAGAATAGCGGATGCGATAATCGCTCAATTCAAGTATTTCGTGGTCGGGCTGATGTCCGCGTCCTACCTCTTCGGTGTAGCCGTAGCCGCCTGTTTGATACTCGTAAATAAAATCGCCCAGATGCAATACTGCGTCTATATCATTGCGTTTTGCCAAGTGTCCGAAAGCACTGAAATAGCCCGATTGATAGTTGTTGCAGGACGCAATGGCGAATTTTAAGTGTTCGCTATTTCCCGAAGGTGCGGTACGTGTACGTCCGGCGATAGAGGTCTTGCCTAATGCCGAAAAACGGTAGTAATAGGTCGTCGCAGCATCCAAACCCGTGACATCCATTTTTACGGTATAGTCGCGGCTTTCGTCGGTCATAAATGTGCCGTTGGCAATGATATTGGCAAAGGCGGTATCGGTTGCCATCTGCCAATCTACGGCAATGGTCTCATCTTGTGTGGGGGTCACTCTCGTCCAGATAATGACGGCATCAGACAATGGATCGCCGGAAGCTACGCCATGATAAAAAGGTTCGAGCGAAGGGTCGAATGAGAGGGTGTCATTGGCGCGACTGTTGATGTTTAATTCAACATCCTGCGTAAAGGCAACATTAAATGCGCCGAAAATGAGGATAAGAAGGGAGATATATTTTGTCATTATAATTTTGAATAAGTGTTGAGTTTTAAATAATTAAAATTTTTAAAAAAAATTATATTAATAAAATAATTTTAATTATTTATTTCAAAATATAAAAATACGCATATTGTTTTTGTTTTCTATTTAAAATTTAGTTTAATTTTGTTAAACTAAGTAGTTAGATAAAAATATCTGAACCACTAAGCGCACTAAGAACACGAATGTCGAATTAACCCCGTTCTTCAACGGGGCAGGCTACATAAGAAAACTAAGGTAGTGTAAAAAATTTATTATTAAATACTTAGAAATAATTTGTGTCCTCTGCGCCCATTCGATTTTATCCCGAAAGCTTTCGGGATTAGTGCGCTTAGTGGTTAAAATATTGTTAGTTTATTTTTGTCTCATTTTGTAAACTAATGGCTATCAGTTCATAGTTCATAATAACTTGAATTACAAAAAAAGCCTCCGAGAGGAACTCTCGAAGGCTTCAAATATTTAATATGAAATTATCTGTTCAAATTATGCGTCCTTATCTGCGTCTGCATCTTCAGCTTTAGCATCTGCCACCTCTTCAGGTTTTGGTGCTTCAACCTTTGGTTCTTCGGCTGCCTTTTCTTCCTTTTTAGGTTCGGCTGCTTTCTCCTTCTTTTTCTTAGGTTCGGCTGCAGGTTTTGCATCCTCTTCCATTTGCTGTTTCAGCGCATCAAATACATCTAAATCACCAAGTGTTTCTCGCTCTACCTGAGAATTTTGTTTCTTGATGGTCTTGCGTACTTTTTCTTTCTCTTTTACTTTCTCGGCTCTTTCAGTTTCCTCACCTTCGCGGCGTTGGTCTTCCAAATAACGGGAGTGAGATACTAAAATACGCTTATCGTCACGATTAAATTCTAATACCTTGACATAAACGATTTCTTCCGTTTTAGCATAAGTATTATCTTCTTTTTTCATGTGTTTCTTAGGTGCAAAAGCCTCTAAGCCATAAGGCAATTGGACGATTGAACCTCTGTCATCAACACGCAAAACGGTAGCTTCGTGATACGAACCGACCGGAAAGACGGTCTCGAAAGTATCCCAAGGATTTTCTTCCAGTTGTTTGTGACCCAAAGAAAGTTTGCGGCTTTGCTTGTCAATTTCTTCAATCGTAATATCAATATTTTGACCTTTCTTGACATACTCACTTGGATGCGAATAACGCTTCGTCCATGAGAGGTCAGAAATGTGTACCATACCGCCAATGCCTTCCTGCAATTCGATGAATACACCGTAAGGCGTAAGGTTTTTGACCAAGCCTGTATGACGACTGCCGATTGGGAAGAGTGTTTCGATTTCATCCCATGGGTCAGTGGTCAATTGTTTGAGACTGAGCGACATTTTTCTGTCCTCGCGGTCTATGGTGACGACTTTTGCCTCGTAATTATGACCAAGTTTGAAGTGTTCTTTGGCATTGACCATCTGGCTGCTCCAAGAGACTTCCGAAACGTGAATCAAACCTTCTACACCGGGCTGCACTTCAAGGAATGCGCCGTAATCTTCAATGTTGACAATTTTACCCGTAACAGTCGAACCTTCCGCAATAGTTTCTGATAAGACTTCCCACGGATGCGGTTGCAATTGCTTGAGACCGAGTGAGATACGTTTTTTATTGTCATCAAAATCAAGTACCACTACGTTGATTTTATCATTGATTTTAAGCACTTCGCTTGGGTGCGTAATACGTCCCCACGAAATATCTGTGATGTACAACAAGCCGTCAACACCACCCAAATCAAGGAATGCACCGAAGTCGGTAATGTTCTTAACTGTACCTTCCAATACCTGACCTTTTTCGAGGTCGGCAATGATTTTCTGACGTTGCTCTTCCAAGTCACTTTCGATAAGTGCCTTGTGAGAAACCACCGCATTTTTAATCGCTTCGTTGACCTTGACCACCTTGAACTCCATCTTCTTACCTACGTAAGCATCATAATCCACTACGGGCTTGATGTCAATTTGCGAACCGGGCAGGAAGGTCTCCAAACCACCGGCATCTACTATCAGACCACCTTTGGTTTTATTGACAATCACACCTTCTATGGTTGTGCCTTCTTCAAATGAGCGTACAATCGCTTCCCATGTTCGCAAGAGTTTTGCCTTGCGTCGTGAGAGTACCAATTGTCCTTTGCCATCTTCTCTTGATTCTACATACACTTCCACTTCTCCACCTATCACGACCTCATTACCGCGAAGTTCGGAGACCGATAACATCCCGTCGGATTTGTAATTCAAGTCCAACAAAACAATACCTGTTTTTTCATTGATGTGTGAGATTTTTCCTTTAACAATTTCGTTTTCGTTGATAAAATTCAACTCCGACTCATATTGCTTGAACATCTCGTCAAACTCCGACTGTGTATAATTCAGTTCATTTTTTGCACCTCTGTCCCAGTCAAAATCATCGTGGGCAGTCGCCAAATTAGCATCGTCTCCAAGATCTATCTCAACGATTTCAGGTTTGTAATCCGCTTGTTCTTCTTCGATTGTCTTCTTGACTACGATAGCTTCACCGGATGTCTCTTTTTTGACTACAGTTTCCGCTGCCGCTTCCTGAGGTGCCTCCACAGTTTCAGCTACTTCTTGTATGACTTCCTGTGGGGTTTCTACTGCATCAGCCACTGTCTCTTTTGACAATTCCTGATTGATTTGTTCCAAATTCTCTTCCATAGAGATTGAATTGGTTTAAAATGTTAAAAAAATATGATTTTAGAAATTGGTATAACAGTTAATTAGGTGATTAGCAAATCAGACTAATTCGCAGTATTTATTTGAATAAGAAAATTATTATTTAAAAATAAATATAATAAATTTTCTTTTTAATGAATATTGAAATAAAAGTTTTTTTAATTAAAATTATTTTATAATATTTTTATTATTAAAAATAAATAAGTTATAAATTTTATTTATTTTAAAATTATTAAAAATAATCTTATTTCAATGCGACTATTAATTTTTATCCAAAATCTAAAATATGATTAAAATATGTTCAAAAAAAGTAACGAAAATGCAATACATTAACATCCACTCTAATTTGAGCGCACAAAGGTACTATTTTTTCATGGAAAAACAAAGTTGATTGAGTTTATAGAGTTTATGAAGTTTATAGAGTTTATGAAGTTTATAGAGTGATTAGTTAGCATTTTGCCGTAGGCAAAACCGATAACTCAATCAACTTTATCAACTTTATCAACTCAATAAACTCTATCAACTTTATCAACTCTATCAACTCAATCAACTATTCCCCTACAAAAAATACGGCATTGCCGAGCAGTAATTTTCCACTATGCCAGAAACCGCGAAATACCGGAGAATCCACAAAATAAACCAAGTGTCCGCTACCGATACCTTCGGTGCCGATAGCCATAGAGTTGACCAAATTGCGCTTTAGGTTTTGCCCGACAAAACCACTGACATGACCATCATTTTTAATCACACCCACATTCCACGCATCTGTGTAAGGGTAAGCAGTAGAGTTGCGACGCATGATATGAATACTTGTATCTTCACCAAAAGCAAGCGGGTGCGAATCATCCAAATGTACCTTATATATAGTACCCGGAACGTAATTGTTGAGGTAAGAACGCTCGCTGTCTTCGTAGCGTTTCAGTTTGGTATCTTTGCCATTATTATTGCTTCCATTATCAGCGTCTTTCATGGCATTGGCGAGTGCGGTGTCGCCACTCGAAAATGCACTGATAGCCTGTTCTAAGGCGATGATTTTACCACCACCTCTTGCATAGTCCAAGAGTTGAGTGGTCAATTTTCCGTAGCTGCCCGAAGGTAAGACCAAGACATCGTATTCACTGAAATCCACGCTGCTTGCGTAGTCCATATTGAGTACCGAAAAAGGGTATGCAATCTCTTGGTCGAAGTAATGCCACAGTTCTCCGAAGGCATTGGCATCTGTGCCTTTTCCATTGAGCAATGCTACTTTTGGAGCGCGAAGGTGGTGTACGGCATCTGAGCCTAAATCGGGTCCGCTTTCTGCCATACTTGTACGGGCATAAAACAGATTTTGTTGTTGATCATTGGCAATTTGAATGACTTTTTTATCAAAATCCCTGACCGATTTATTTTGACTTCGGGGAATAACGAGCGTACCTCTGTCAAATTTTTGTCCGTCAATAGTCAGTGGTTTTTGGGTGAATTTTACTTTAATATTTTCTTTTAATAAATGGGCTAAAAAACGCACATCTTGTACATCCTTCCAAACTGCCAGATAAGCTACGGGTTTGCGCTTGGGACTAATGTTTTGTGCAAATTTTAAGTCATATTCCCGGTCAGTCTCAATGCGCTCCTTCGATGCGTAGGCTTCCACTTCATAGATGTAGGGCAATGCCCATGCCGTCACATCATAGGTGAGCGAATCTTCCAAAATAGATTTGGGTTCAAACAAGACCTTTACCATGACGGACTTGGGTTGGTAGGCACTTATAATCACGTCATTTTCATGCAATTGGAATGTACCGTTTTTATTATTTAAATAATCAAAACCACTGACCGACCTTCCTGATTTTCCTGCCATGCGGTACTCAATGTTCTGTTTATCAAGGAGTTGGAGCAAGGCATTGATCCGCGAATGGTCGTTTGAACCTTTTATAATATAAGATTTATACTCACCGGGCGGATTGCTTTTGGCAGCTTGAAAATATTGTTCAAATTCGCGGGTCATTCTGTCGCGGTTGGTGTATGCCACTTCGATGGTCGATAAACTTGTGGTGTAATGATGCGCTACGCGGTCAGCCAAAGTGAGGGTATCTCCATGGTCATTGACCACTGCCAAACCTGCATCGCGTGAGCCGCCTTGCTCGTAGGTGAAGCCCATAGCACCATTGAAAATAGGCCAAGTATCGCCATAGCTCGGATAAAATAAATCGAAGTATTCTTTGGTATAAAATGACCAGCCTTCTTCATCAAAATAACCTGCGTGATTGTCACCTACAAGTTGTTGAAACTCGCGCTGCCAGGGGGTGATACTTTCGTGTAGCGGGTGTGCGGCGGGTGCGAAAAAGTAGGGCGAATTGATACCCATTTCGTGGAAATCAACGTGTACGTGCGGCATCCAGTTTTGATAATGTACTGCTCGTTGTTGGCTTTCGACTTGTACCTGCCAAGCCCAGTCGCGGTTGAGGTCGAAGAGATAGTGATTGACCCGTCCGCCGGGCCAAGTGGAGTGGTGTTCTTCCGAATTTTGGTCCACATTGGGCTGTGCCAACATGACACCATTATACCAGTTGACGTAGCGGTCGCGTCCGTCAGGATTGAGGCAAGGGTCCATGATGACAATGGTGTTTTCGAGCCATTTGTTGATGTCTTTATCGCCACTCGTAAGTTTTTCCAATACACTCAAAGCTGCTTCGCTCGATACCGCTTCGTCGCCATGTATGTTGTAGCTCAACCAAACGATAAGCGGCTGTTGGTCAGGAACTATCGTATTGTCATTCAAGCCAATGCGTGCGAGATGTCCTTTGCGTAAAGTTTCTAATTGACGAATATTTTGAGGGGAGGATATGGCTACTGTTACGAGCGGACGACCTTCAAAGGTTTGTCCGTAAGGCATGAAACTGACCTGCGAAGAATTGTCAGCAATGTATTCAAAATAATCCACCACGCGATGATGTCGGGTGAATTTTGTGCCTACTTCGTAACCTAAAAATTGGGCAGGGGAGAGGAGTTGACCGTCTTGTGCTGATACGCTGTATGCGACCAATAAAGACAGTAGTAAAATACGTATTTTTTTCATTTAAATGTATTGAATAACTTGACAATGTCATGTTCGATTTTTATTTAATATAGTTGGCATTTTGCTCTTGAATTTGGGCTAAAAATCGTCAGACATTTTCAAAATTCACCGATGATGTCATATTTTTCCTGCAAAGTTTAAATGTCTGACGAGTTTTAGCCCAAATTCGGAAAAAATATCGCATGTTAAATACAAACATATTCTTATTTTTAAAACATGACATTGTCAAGATAAAATTTGAACCAAAGATACTACATAAAGTTCAAGTTCAAGAACAAGTTCAAACTCAAATTTAATTGCAAATTTAATTTTAATTTTTATGAAAAAATTCATTGTATGCCAGAAGAGGACTTCAATTTTCCACCTATTTAGCAAGTGAGTAAAGAACTGACATGAGTACCTGACCCCGATAGCTATACGGGGGTAGAGACCGGACTTCGTATCGCTCAAACGTAAGGCAGGCTGGAAGCACTGAGCTAGGGTGCCGGACAAAAGCGTTTTTTAATATAAAAAAAACTTATTTTGTATAAAAAAGCAGATTTTGCTTGAGTTTTCTGCTGCATTTTATTATAAATTTAAATAATATTTTTTTGTATTAAAAAATAATATTGAATTATGTATTTTATTTTAGTAATTATAAAAATGTTTGTAAATCAATTTTTTATAATTCAAAAAGATATTATTTATTTAAAATTATTTTATTTAATAAAATGTTATTTGTAATGGTCAAGTTGATAAATAAACGGATAATGTATGGGTGCTAATGTGTAGTGATTTGACCTCCAAAATGCTAAATTTGAAAAAAAAGTTAATTTTTGAGAACGATCCGGTTTAGTTATATGTTTATTAAATTGACAATATAAAACTACCCGTTTTTAAAGTTATTAAAACCAGACTTTGAATCGCGCGGTCAACACCAAACTTGTAATGAAAATGAAATAGTATGATTTGATTAATTAAAGTTAGCACAACACAAAACAGACCTATTTATTCGATTTGCCATGTCTTGAAAAGACAGGGAAATATCGAATTATGGTTTTAAACTTGACATTTATTTCATCAATATTTCATTAATCATTACTAAATAACTATCTTTATGTTATTGCTTAATTTTACATACACCGCAGTTAGCCCGATGAGTGATAGAAAGGAGTACATTTTCCAAACGGAGTTCATGCCTCAAGTCGAAGCATTGTTCAATTTTGCCATGCACTTTGTGGGCAATGAAGCTGATGCCAGTGACTTGGTGCAGGAGACCTACATGAGAGCGTTCCAATCTATTGACACTTATAAGGCGGGGTCTAATCCTAAGGCATGGTTGTTTCGGATACTCAAAAATAATTTTATTAACGAGTATCGCAAGAAAGTGCGGCGACCAAAATCGGTAGATTACACTTCTGATTCGATGACCGAAGAAGAATTGTATGCCAACCATACCAGTTATCTGGATATGCGAGACGATATTTTCCAAGATATGCTCGGCGACGAGATAACTATGGCAATAAATGCGTTACCGGTTGACCTAAAGACAGTCATACTATTGAGGGATATAGAGGATTTTTCTTATGATGAAATCGCTAAGATAACTGACGTTCCCGTAGGTACAGTGCGTTCACGAATCCATAGAGGACGCAATATGCTCAAAGCTCAACTTTGGTCTTACGCCAATGAAATGGGTTACAAAAACAACCGTTAAACTGAATTGTATTAGATGATTAATAAATTAAGTACGATGAATACGAGTTGTCACATATACAGTTTTGATACCAATGTTCTCGGTAATATTACACCGGGAACACCAATATATTATTGATATTTATCGCCGGATAGATGCCTACGTGCAACTATCCGGTATTTTTTTACAAAATTTTTGAAAATACCGATAAATGAACAAAATTGAGTAACATTTGTAATTTATGTTGAACTTGAATTTGTCCTTTTATTGACCTGATTTATTTGCTAACAAAAGAATAGAGTTGATGAATTTTTGATAAATGAATTTAAATTTTGAATGAAATGAAGACTATAATTCAGTGATACAGATTCAGAATATAAATTTATTTTTTCTCATAACACATTTACTCATTTCTGCAAAACGAGGAATTATGAACAATACACATCAAAACAGAGCGGGCAACATTACTCAACGGGTGATGTTGTACCTTGACGGAGAATTATCCAACAAAGAAGAAAGAGAATTACTATCTGAGATTCAAGGCAATCCTGAACTACTAGAACGTTTTAGCATGGAAAAATCTTTTCGTGAGTTTATAAGAAGCAAAATATCCAGAAGAACCGTCTCACCTGCATTAGTCGAATCTATTAAAATGAAGATAAGGACCAATGCTCATATAACAAACTAAAATAGTGATATGATTAAAACACTATAAAGTCTCGCCCACGTATCTGTTTTTTTAACCCAATTTCGTATAAACCATATTTGGCTCATCGCTCTGTTAATGCGTATGTGTATTCATTGGTATATCCAATAATGAATAAACGCAATAACGGAGCGATTTGCTTTTTGGGTTGAATTAGTTTATAGAGTTTATAGAGTTTAGGATTTTGCCTACACAAAATTTAAACTCGATTTGACTAATCAACTTTATCAACTCAATAAACTCTATCAACTCAATCAACTAATCAACTTTTTCACAAATATTGAAAACTTTTATTACAAACATTCGTCTCATATAGGGTGCTTTGAGCAGCTTGGCGAAAATACGCTGTGATTTATTAGGAAAAGTCTTAAAAAAAT
The DNA here is from genome assembly GCA_938028705.1 of uncultured Saprospiraceae bacterium. Classification (GTDB taxonomy): domain Bacteria; phylum Bacteroidota; class Bacteroidia; order Chitinophagales; family Saprospiraceae; genus JAHDEO01. The sequence goes on from CALIZI010000082.1 coordinate 39,662, forward strand.
GAGACTTTACAAAATCAATACATATTTTTATTTTACATTTTATATATAGAAGATTGTTGACTATTCGGCAAAAAGGCGGACAGTACATCAGTACATTTTGAAGTAATACAATGGATCCACTCAAGCAGAAATTTCAAGAGAAATCAACGACTTTACAAAAAGAAGTAAAGGCTTTATTAAAAGAACATGGCAGTAAAATTGTGGGCGAGGTATCGCTTTCACAGGTTTTTGGCGGTATGCGCGGCGTGAAAAGTATGGTTTGGGAAACCTCCCAACTGGACGCAAATGAAGGCATACGTTTTCGTGGTTATACTATCCCGCAGTTGCGCGAACTGCTGCCCAAAGCACCCGGTGGCAAAGAGCCGCTACCGGAGGGCTTGTTTTGGTTGATGCTCATAGGTGAAATACCTACGCAGGAACAAGTACAATGGGTCACCGACCAATGGATGCGACGCGGCGTAGTACCAGAACACACCTTTAAAGTCTTGGATGCACTATCGCCTGATACGCACCCGATGACCCAATTGAGCATAGCGATAGTCTCTATGCAAACGACGAGCGAGTTTTCGCGTCGCTACTCGGAGGGTATAAATAAGTATGAATATTGGGACCCGACTTACGAGGATGCTATGAATCTGATTGCGCGTTTGCCGCGAATTGCTGCTTATATTTATCGTCGCAGCTACCACAACAGCACACATATTCCGCCGGACATTACGCTTGACTGGGGTGCCAATTACGCACACATGCTCGGTATCAATAGTAGCGATGACTTTAAAAGTCTGATGCGCCTGTACTTGACCATACATGCCGACCACGAAGGCGGTAATGCCTCTGCACACTCCGTTCACCTGACAGGTTCTACGTTGAGTGATGCGTATTTGGCATTGGCAAGCGGCATGAATGCACTGGCAGGACCACTACATGGGCTTGCTAATCAGGAAGTTATCAAATGGGTATTTCGTATGCTGGATACGCTCGAAACCCGCAATCCGACCAAAGAACAAATTACACAATATGTTAATAAAACATTGGCTTCGGGTAAGGTGATTCCTGGCTACGGACATGCGGTGTTGCGTCAGCCCGACCCGCGTTTTACGGCACAAAGGAGTTTTGCACAAGAGTATATCCCGAATGCAGAAATCGTGCAGGTGGTCTGGAAAATATTTGATGTTGTACCACCGATTTTGCAGGGGCTTGGTAAAGTCAAAAATCCTTGGCCCAATGTAGATGCACACTCCGGTGCCTTGCTCGTACATTATGGTCTCAAAGAGTATAGCTACTACACCGTACTGTTTGGTGTATCGCGTGCTATGGGCGTACTGGCGCAATTGTGCTGGTCGCGTGCATTGGGCTTCCCGCTTGAGCGTCCGAAATCGGTGACGAGTGAGTGGGTGAAAAATTATTTGAAGGAGAATGCGTAAATAAAAAACACCGATTCTTAATAGAATCGGTGTTTTTTAATATGTGTTGTTCAATTTTTATATTTTAAATAATTTTATAATAAATTTTTTATAAATAAAAATAATTATAATGCAAAAATTGAGCAACTTAGTCCGAAGCATTACTTCATGACAGCAAATTTGCTTACCGAAATACTCTCATCTGCATAAGTAACTTTGACGAGATACATACCTTCACTAAGGTTTTGTACAGAAATAGAATTATAAATTTCATTGACATTGACCCGACGTACTATTTGTCCGGCATAGTTCATAATTTGAACTTGAACAACCTCTTGCGTATTCAAACCCGAAAGCATAATGTTCGTCTTGGCAGGATTCGGACTCACAGCAAGTACATTATCAGCTAATCTCGCTGCACAGTCACCTGAATTGCCGGTTCCTGCGGTAAAGTTACAAATGCCACTTGGCGTACTGCTGTCCGCACCACAAATCGCCTGTACTCTCCAATCGTAAGATTGACGATTAGAAATACTTGAAATTGTTATACTTGTATTGCTTGTTGTAAAGTCATTCCAGTTTGTCTGAGCTGCCTCATCTACTTGTACAAGATAACTTGTTGCACCGCTTACAGCATCCCAATTGAGGGTTGTTCTCTTCGGCTTGATATTAGAAGCATAAAGCCCGGAAGGTGTGTCACAACCTCCACCGCCATTGTCGCATGGAGCGCAGTCACCGCCACAGTCAATACCGATCTCATTACCATTCTGTATGCCGTCAGAGCAAGTAGGTTCGGCTTCACACGGATCACAGTCGCCACCACAGTCAATACCTGTTTCGTTACCGTTCTGGATACCATCAGAGCAAGTCGGTCCGAATTCACATGGGGCACAGTCACCACCACAATCTACACCGGTCTCATTACCGTTCTGAATACCATCAGTACAAGAAGGTGTAGGAGGAGTGCCACAAGCCGTTGAACTCAACAAAGAAGCACGAAGCGCATCAGCACTGAATATCGCATTCATACGCGCCGACTGACCTTCGGTAAAGAGGTTCATACAAGCATCGTTGGAATAATCCATGTAATTTTCTACCATATCTACCGTACCGCACGAGACGTGTCCGGTAGCACAGCCATAGTTGGCACCGTCAGACACAGGCGTATCGCTTACAAAATCATCTACGCTACAACCGCCGTCGCCCCATATATGGCGGAGGTTGAGCCAGTGACCAACTTCGTGAGTTGCTGTTCTGCCCAAATCATAAGGCGCACCGACATTGCCTGTACGCCCGAAAGCAGTATAAAGCATCACCACACCATCCGTAGAAGGATTACCACCCGGAAATTGTGCATAACCAAGAATGCTATTGGAAAGATTGCACACCCACATATTGAGGTAGCTGCCTGTATCCCAGGCATCGGCACCGCCTCTGCTGCTTTTCTTTACATCATCATTGGTACGAAAAGATTTTTTAGTCGTAGAAACCCTGTTGATACCATTGGTCGGATTGCCACTAGGGTCAACCGTAGCCAGGCAAAACTCAATATTGGTATCGGCACCTTGTGACCACTGTCCGTTGGCATCAGCATTCATACGACGAAAATCCTCGTTGAGTACATCAATTTGTGATTGAATTTGTGCGTCACTGATATTTTGAGCATTTGTTTTGTAAACAACATGTACGACCACTGGAATGGTAATCGTGTTACGATGCTGTAAATGCTCACCGTTATTGATGAACTGTTGGGTGCGACTTTCTATCTCTGCCATATTGGTCATCATTTGCGGATATTCTTGTTGCATCATTTCCAGATGCTCCATAGTACCGCAATTGCGTTGTTGACCAACAACCAATAGGGGAGTGAAAGTAAGTAAGAGTAAAATAATTAGTTTGAAATTTCTCATAAAACCAAAAAGATATTTTAAAAATGAAATAATTGTGTTATTGCTATATAGCACAGCAATATCACCTGTTGATAATTTGGTATCAACTCCAGACAACTTCATTGGAAAAAATTATGCGGTTTTACAGGAGATAGAGTGGAATCAAAATATGAGCTATTATTGTGGAATATTGTAGTAAGTGAATAAAAGTCAATATTTTTTAGTGAATTAGCAAATGTGACAGCATTATACCTTGATATAGTGTGACAAGTGAAATGGCGTTATTAATTAATATTTATTATAGATTTTAATTTGTTGAGATTATTACTAAAATTCATTGTAAAAAGTTAATTTAAAGTCATTTATAAATAATTTTAAATTAATTTGTATTAATTTTTTGTTATTAATTATGTAGTAAAAAGTGTTTAAATGTATTGATTCGTGACAAAAAATATTTTAAATAAGGGGCTTTATTACATCACAAAATTTGCTTATTGTATTGATTGTTTTTCTAATGTTCAACAGGTACTTCAAAGCTAATGCCTGACGAAAACAACTGGAAATTTTCTAATGTGGTGAGGTAGTCATCTTTCATTTTTAGGTCTTGAATGAGGTCGTGAATCGGGTGGGCATCATGCGGGAGGGCGATGTATTTCGGTGTATCATAACTGGCTTGGAAGGGAGCTTTGTACCACTGATTGTTGCGAAGCAGAAAGCGGTTATCTTCCAATAGAAAACAGATTTGATTATATTTGTATTTGTCGAGTGTTTTACCGCGATTGTTGTACCAAAATGATTGCATGACCGGATTGGAAACATCGGGTTCGTGTATCATCGAAGGTCCTGTTTGGTCTTGGTGCGTGGCGCGTAGAAGACTATTAAAAATGTGGCGCGTACTGACAGTCTCATTCACAATTTTGGCAGATTCGCCATTATGGTCCAACCAAAACATCGGTACTTTATTACCTGCATCGGTGACGTTGCTGAAGTGATAAGTCCAACCTGTTTCACCGAAATTCTCGCCATGGTCAGCTCCGAAAATGACCAAATTTCCGGTATTTTCGTGCATTTCTTTACAAAAATCATTCACGCCACCCGCGATAGCACACCAAGCCTCACGCTGCCTGCCTTTGAGGACTTCGAGCATATCGGTTTTGATATTTTGTCTGCCTTTGGTCAAAAAACTCTGATTGACCAAATGATACAGTGAGGTCACTTCACGCAGTTTTCGATATATTCCGCTGGAGGTGAGTTGGAAAGTAGGCGCGATATGGTAAGGAAAATGCGTCTCCATGAGGTTGAGGAAGATAAAACTGCTTTCGCCCTTCGCTTCATTTTTATGAATGATTTTACGGGCTTCCTGAAAGACATCTTCGTAAGTATTTTGCAACCACGTTTTTGCCATTTCGAGGTCGGAGGACATGCGCTGCATCAATAAGTCTTTGGACATCAGCTTCTTACGCAAACGCGGTTTACCTATCAGCACCAACAACTGCTGCAAGCGATTGAACTTAGGGTCAACCAATTTCCAAATTCGCCGAATTTCGTCAAAGCCTCTGTGCAAACCAAAGATGTCGGTAGTGGCAATATTGGCAGTGACCTGATAGGTGTTGTATCCTGCCGCTTTCATTTTTTCTGCCAGTGTAGGGATGTGCGGGTGTATGGCACGACTCTGTGAAGTTGCGCCATGTTCGTGCGGCATCAATCCCGTAAAAAGCGAAGCGGTAGCAGGCAATGTCCAGCACCCCGCAGAGCGGGCTTCTGTAAATTGTATAGCATTTTTTTGAATGTATGGCAGTCGTATTCCGGTATCATATACGCTATCAAAGCGCAGACTATCAGCAATGAGGAAAATAATGTTTCGCGGCTTGTGCGGCATGAGTTAGTTGATCAGTTTATGGAGTTTATAAAGTTGATAGTTTATGAAGTGATTATACTTTTTTAAATAATCTATGTCGTATATTTTTTTCATAAAATATTGTAAAACAACTATTCTACTGAACAACGGTTTTTTATAATTCATTATCAAATTAATATGAAATTAAAAATTAGAACTAAAATTGGAGCGAGAACTATCTCCCCCTTTGGAGGGGGAGATATATCGTGCTTTCTTTTTTTAATTTCGGTGTAAAAACCTAATAATCAGTTAATTACAATTTAAATAAAATTATTGTTCAGTAGAATAGTAAAACAACAAGTTAATTTACAATATATGCGACATGTATTATTTAAAATAGTATTAATGTTTTGCCTAGGGCAAAACTGAAATACTTTATAAACTTTATAAACTCTATAAACTAAACACTTTAGTTCACTTGAAGTATGAAATTGTAATCATTTTTGTGAAAACATTGACTTTATTTGGAGGGAACTTGGAATGAAATATGTCTGCGCCTTTATAACTCCGAAGATAGTGTCAATGCCGCTCATCTGTATTAAGCGGTGAAAAATGTAAAATGTAAAACACAAAATATAAAATGTAAAAGTGTATAACGTGAATATTTTTATAAAAAACTAATTTACAAAAAATTATAAACAAAATAATTTTATAATAAATATTTTTACATTGCAATGGTATTTTCACATTTCGTACTTTTCACCTTTTAATACAGATGAGCGGAAAATCCTTTATTTGACAATGACTTTTTGGCTGAATTGCCCTTCGTCATGTTGAATATTGACAAAATAAATACCTTTGGGAACTGTTTTTAAATCAATATTTTCATTATACATGCCATTAATATTCCCCAAGTCTTTTTGATGTACGGTTTGCCCCAATGTATTGAGAATAGAGAGTTGAGCATGGTGCAGTTGTACATCGGTCAATTGGAGGATGAACTCACCTGTATTTGGATTAGGTAATATTTGTAATTGACTGTTTTCGAGCGATATATTGTCATTAGAAACGATACCGCAGGTTCCGCTATGCGGAATTTCAGATAAATCACCTACTGTAAATTCGTAGTGAATTTCAGACCCGAAATCCGGCTTGAAACTTTCCAGCACAATCGGTACATCGCCACGTATGAGGAAAGCTGCACCTGAACCTTGCGCGGTATTTGCCCACCATTGTAAGCCATCTTCACCTGTGTCAAAAATTCGTAATACATAACAGCCCGGATCAAGGGTCAGTTCATCATCATACATTTCATTATTGGCAAGTGTTCCGGTTTCGCGTTCTGAAATCATATTGCCGTCCACATCGGTCAGGATATAGCCTGTTTCTATACCTCTGTTGTTGGTTTGAATACGTACTTTTATACTTGACGGAAAGTTGCCGCCATCGGGTATGTCGAAATCAGTGGACATGCTATTGTTCAATGAATTTTCATCTGTCATACCATTGACGGAGGTGACTGCGGCACTGAATATACGATTTTCGGTATCGTAGCCTGCCCATGACATAGAGGGCAGTTTGACTTCGGTTTCTTCCATAAAATTGAGGTTGCCCGTCCATGTATGAATACAGAGTGTACTGCCTTCGACACCATACAAAATATCGGTAGAGGTGATGGCTTCGCTACCTTCATTCCTGATTTTTATGGTTGCTTGTCCGCAGGCAGGATTAAGGCGTTTGTGAATGTCAGCATTACTCGGATTGATGATGTCGGTGATAGCTGCATCGCGGGTAAAATTGTTCGCGCCATAAGACACCAATTGTACGCTGTACCCATAAGAGGGTGATTGTGTACCACCCCAAAAATAGCTTTCCATATCCAGGTCGATTTCGGCAGTATTGCCCGCTGTAAGATGTGGTGTAAGGTCGTATTCATGGGTGTAAGCGCGGGTTCCGGGACACCAATTGGCACGGTCATAGACCCACGTACCACCTTGCGGATAAATGGGATTGAAGCCGCAGTCGTCGCGCCATATTGCACCTTCTCCTATTTGATTATTATCAATATTGACGTAGTATTCGCGTATGCAAAATTCAGCACAATTTACATTATTATCGAATCCGTGTCCGCTAATGGTGACTCGGAGTTTGTGCTGTGTTGAGTTTGCCGGAATGTCGATGTTTTTAGGATAGAAATGGTCTTGCTCAAAGTTGAAACCACCTGCACCATAACTTCCACCGCCTTTATATACGTTTTGAATATTAATAATATCGCGAGGTGGCGTACCTTCAATAAAATCGAACCGGAGAGAGGCGGAAAAGCCCGTTGACCAGCCTTCGTAAAAGGCGCGTATGGAGACCGAATCGCGTAATATGGTCGTAAAATCAGTAAGATCGAATACGTAGTCGTGCTGCCAGCCGGGATTATAGCCGTTTTGACTGTTTCGCATGTAACCGGCATAAGGGGTAATGACCCGCGCCATTTCAAAGGGATTCATGATTTCAAAAACGTTCCAAGTCGTATCCAGTGTAATCGTATCTACGTTGGTTACGGTAGAGTCGAAAGTACCCGTAGGTATCATGGCTTCGATGCGTGTGGTATAATCCCAATCGCTACAACCACCTGATGCACAGCCCATTGTGTAGGTCATCAGGATTTTGCTGTACTGCGTAGAGCCGTCGGGGAAGCCGCCTGTTTCGCTATAACCGCCATACCAGACCATGTTGGTTTTGTCGTGAACGAAGACGGTTGTAGTATCGCCGGGAGCAGCATAGGCTATATGGTTTGTGATTGTAATGAGGATAAAGGCAGCTAATAGACTGCAAGTTAGTGTAGTTTGTATTTTCATAATGTGAGCGTAGATGAATTTTGAATAATATTTTTATAAAAAAAATATTTATCATACAAATTTGGCTCATGTAGGAAATCAGGTGGAATAAAGATTGGTTTTTATTTTAAATTGGAATAAAATGCTGATAATCAATCCTATAAGGTTTTCGAAAACCTTATAGGATTTGGGCTTGCTTCACATTCCACCTGATTTCCTACATGAGCCACAAATTTATTGATTCGATAATTTCAAAATTACTAAATTTGGTGAGAATATGATGAGAAAGATATGAAAAATAATTAGCGAATCAGGAATTAGCTGATTAACTAATATCCAAAACAGGAGGGCATAAAAAAAGGAATTATTCGGGTGTTGAATTTAATGCAAACAGTATTGAGTGTTTACATTCTCCGAATAATTCCATAAAAAAGACACCTACCACAGACATAGGGATACTAGGCAGGTGCTTAACAAGCGATAGACGTTTATAGTAATATAGAGGCGGAATCACCTTTTATTATTATGCTATTTTTGTCTTCATTGCTACAATAGTAGAAATGGTTGGCTACTGACGTAGTCGTTGTACTAATCATATAGTAGTATTTTCCGGTTTTAGCATTTTTTGGTATAAAGCTGTATTCGGTACTACCTTGTTTTAGTTCTATTCCTAAAATACGCTTGTCAGCATCGTCTATAATGTACAATTGTGTTGTAGATTTGAGTGGATGTTCAAATTCAAAGTAAATTTCTCCGATTTGAACGTCATTTTTTATCGGTGCAATAACTTGCAGTGCAGCATTGCAGCTTGTAGTATCGCGCTTTTCGTGCGATGATAGCGTTTTGGCGTTGATGTTGGTACGCATGGTTTGTTTGATCACTTTTTCTGTTTCATATTCCAACAGAAAAGCAATTTTGTTACGACATTTAGCGGATTGGTCAATATGCTTGAGCATCCACTGTGGTAGTTCATGCGTTTTTTTAGCCAACATTTTTTCTACGCACATAGCTATGCCATGTGGAGAGAGCTCTCCCCATTGATTGAGCAGGGTATGTTTTACCATCTTGAAGGGCTTTAGAAGTTTAACAACAAAAATAAACGGATAGTATTTTAGGGGTATATGCTTCATACTTTCGGCTTAGGGAGTAGTGCGAAATTGTTTTTATGTCATGTAATATTTATTGTTTGTTAATTATAAATAATGTTGAGTCTGCATTAATAATGAGAAAAAATATTTTAACAAAATTTAAATATTTTAAATAAAATTATGTAAATATTTAAATTACAATTATTTAAAAGTAATAAAAAATATTTTATATTTATTTTTTTCTTATTATAATTTTTTAATATAAAAATAAAATTTTAACTTTTTTGAATTTCTATATTTTCTAATGTGGACTCAATGTTTTAAATTTTAGTTTTCTGTCTCATGCTTATCGAAGTAATAACTGACGAGTTCGGCAAAGTAGTCTATACCTGTATTGCCTCTCCGGTTGAAGTTGATGTCATGTCTTTCAGAAAGTACATGCCATATTTTATCTTCTTTTCTTTCGTAATTTTTTCTGAATGAATCATTTTTTTGCTTGTGTGTACGCTCAATGCGTGAGAGTATGCCGTTCATAAATTCAAAGAATTGAGCGCGATTTTCATTATTTTGTTCTGCGAATTGTAAAATTCGGTCTATGGTTTCCTGTTTGCATCCAGGATATAATGACTTGATGTATTTGGGCTGTATTTTTTCAGCATTGTACATCATGACCAGAATAAATTTGAATCGTCGGGTGACTTCTTCATTTTTACAAACGACCATCAGTGCAGCATCTAGTGTACGGGCGTGCAAAGACAAATGATGATTCAATTCATCATTACCTTCAAAGTACCTGATTTGTGTATCTGTAAGGGCAGGGTCATGTTTGAGCGATACGGATTCGGTTTGAATTTTGGGTTGTTGTTTTTTGAAGGCGGTGAATATATCTCTATAAATAATTGTATTGAGATATGCGTAAACCGTTCCGTCTTGTTTATAGCTTTTGCTCAAGCTTCCTTTACGGATTTTTTCAAGTAACATCAGCGTGACATCGCTTTCGATGTCTTCTTTGGTCATCTCCGAACTATTTATCAAACGGCGGGTTTTGACACGTATGATAAGTCGGTACTTTTCTGCGAGTCGATTGTCGCAGTTGTATAAAAGCTTGCTATCTTCCTGATTGCTCAATTCATGGAGCCAATCCATAGAGATAGTTGCTTTAAGTATCATACCTATTGATGCAGATAGCACAACTGCCTGAGAGCTCAATGCTTCAAGTTCTGTCAGTAAGGTATGGTAAACCAGTCGGCGAAAGTTGTGATTAAGTACCACAAGTTTTGACCGACTATATTGTTTTGTTAGTTGTAGGATATCGGCTCTGTATTTAAAAATCAAGAGCGGAATACTATTGTTTAACAAAAACTCATCGTTGTTGAGCAGTTTGTTGAGTTCTTCCTCTACGATTTGTGGCGTAGGTATTGAACATCTTTGTTGGAGACGTTTTTTGATACAGTCTCTCAATTCCTCAAAAAGATGCGTCATTGTGTTGTCTATTTTTTGTATCAGACCAACATTCAATAGGCGGCAGCTAATTTTGGACCGGATGTTTTCTCCATGCTCTTTAAAAAATCGTTCGGGGTGGTTTCTCAACAAGTGAAGATCGATTGCTCTGTCTTCGTAGTGGTTCATGTTACGTTCCCTGTTTTGTCATCGAAATAAAATTAGAGTCTCAAGTTTGTAGTAAATCAAAACGAGGGGACAGACATCGGAAAAATTCGAACAACATATAGTGGATATCAGGAACTTACACCATTATAGACTATTGAGAGAGGAGAGTTTGGACATTTTTTGAAAAAAAAATAGTATATGTTTTTTTGTTTAATTTGTGTGTGGATAAAAAAAATAGAAATTATTGGATTTACATTAAAAAATACAAAACAAAAATAACTTTATGTATTCGCACAATTAAACTTCTTATTTATTTGAATATCAGTGTTTTATAAAGTAAAACAAGAATAAGAAATTTTAAAATTTCATTATTTTAATAATTATTTTTGTAAATAATGTCCAAAGCGATAAGGCTTTTTCGTCTATATAAACGAAATCAATAAATAAAAAATAAATGAAAATAATATAACTGCTTTAGGGAAATAATTTTTCACTTATTTTTTAATTTGTTTTGCAATATATGATTTTTTACTCACTAAAGCAAGATTGAGAATCTCACTAAAAGGTAAACTAGCGCAAAATTTATCTCACTTTTTATTTTGGTCCTTCTGAATTCATACACGACAATATCGTCGTAACTACTTGGTTTTTAACGAAAAAGGCTATACCAATACATGAATGTAAGTGTATTGATTGGAAGGCTTATGTACGCAGCTAATTGAACGATTTTTATTTTTGAAATCCAGCAGATTTTTTTACACAGGTTGCCTTCGGGCAGAGGAAACGACTTTTTATTTTTTTTTTAAACATTATTCACTAATCACAGAAAGTGCAATTAGTTATGAGAAACTTATTAATCAACTTAACTTTTATTTTTATTCTTGTATTGGGCGGTGCGTCTGATGCTTTTTCGCAAAAAAGCATTGGTGTCGTTGACTTTTTTGGTTTGAATGCCACTTTTAATATTGGAGTCGTTGATTGGTTCAACAACGGAAATAGGGTTGCAGAAGGAGAGACTTTAATGCTTAGAGCAACTATTAGTTCTCTTGAAAATGATATAATTTTTATTGAGCATGATGAAAAATATACCTTTTCTGACATGCAAATTATTAATATATCGCAAGATGAAATTAGCAAATTAACCGCTGGTTATTATTTATTAACCGTTAAAATAGGAGATACTTTAATTGGTACAGAAAAGGTACTAATTGAGTAATTCTATACTGTTCTGTCATTCGATATGGGCATTGCTACACTAAGTTAGCAATGCCCTCTCTTATCTTTAAATGGACTTATCTTAATTTATTTTTACGCCTCTTTCCTAATTCTTCTACTTTTTCTATAAGCCATTGCTTCTCTGCAACTTCCATAGCAACTATTTCCTTTATTATCTTATCTATTGTTTTTTGTTTACTATCACTTATGAGCAGTCCTCTAAGGCTTGCAATACGATTGACTATTTTTATGAAATTCGCATAAATTTTACGTCTTTCTTCATTAATAAAAGAATCTCTATTTTTTCTAAAAAGATATACATTGAAGGCATTACATTTATCGAATACTTCGGCTCTCTCTATTTCATATAAACTTTTTACCAATAAGACATAATGACGCATTCCGTAAGTGACATCCTCAAACTCAAGTAAATTCAAATTCCTCTCCACCTCTCCATATTCTTTGTTTAGGAAGTTTAAATGCGCCCGATACAAAGTATATATATTCTCCTTCCTGTCTTCTTCGGCAGGTAAATATATGTAGTATTTATTTATAAAATCCTGTGCCCATTTGTCATCTCCTGCCGAACAGGACAAACTTACTATATTATTAAAATGTTCAATAACAAATCGGTTTCCTCTAATGAATAATTTGCTTTCTATCCCTAATACTAATTTGTAAAGAGTTAATACTTCTTGCTGGATTTTTTCTCCCGAAAGTACGAGCCGTACCGAATTAATTAGCGACGTAAATACATTATATGCTTCCTCTTTGTCAAACACATCAATATTATTCAATATTACTCTTTTCATTTCGTTATAAATTTCATATTTTCTGTGTTTATGAAGTTGATTTGAAAGCTGATATATTTTTAGTAAAATATTATCAAATATTACACGCTTTGGAAGTTGCTCTAACACTGCGTCTGGGATAAAACCTTCAATAACTTCACCTCTTGTACGCTTGCGGGCAGCAATCTCGTCACCATAACGAAGTTTCGCAAGGCTATAAAACATATCTGTATTGTATAGAATATCTGATAATCGCTCCCGACTGCCTTTATCATACTGAGAAGTTGCAGAGTGAAAATAAAGTGAGTGCTTTAATTTCAACTGCGCCAAATAATGCTCCATAGTTTTCACCTTCATAGCATCAATTTCCTCCTCCATACTATGAGCATATCTAAAAAAATAAGTATCCACTTCTCTTTTCTCAAGTGCCTTAATCAGCAGCATCTGTCGGTCAATATGATTTTGTTGAGCTTCCTTCTGGATAAAATATTCTTCTATCAACTTAGACAAGTCGGACATCAACTCTCTCATTTTCCAATCTGCATAGTCTTCTCCTTTTGGAAAAACCTTTTTGAAGACATACGCTTTGTCTATTTTTCTGCCTTCCAAGTCATTTTTATGCTTTTTTAGGTACTCGAACAGCGTAATCACCCTTAAATTTTTATTATAAAAAGGACTTTTTATAAATTTAACAAATTCTCTCAACTCATTGATTTCCAATGCCTTAAATAGATGTATTAGCTTGGTATTTTCCATATTGGCAAATTTAAAATTAATGTAAAAATAACTACAAATACAATTGCCATATTTAGGTTATAAATTGTTGATAAATAGATTTTTACGTAAAAATATTTTAACTAAAATGAAGCTAAAAAAGATTATTTTTTTACTACAAAAAAAAAAAAATGAATTAGGAAAAGCGATTGACTTCCTATACTTTTGTAATTGTAAGGTCAGTCACAAGGACTGAAAAAATTAATACAAGTTAAATGAAAAATTTATAATTAAAACGAAATTATTAAAATTAAATTTTTCAGCAAAAAATAACTACAATTTTTGACAATCTAATTTATTGATATTCAAGTGATTAGATAATAAAAATTAATCAAAAATTAATCAAAAATTCACTACAAGTAAATTTAATTGAAATTTTTGATTTGAAAAAATGTTCGTAAAATTGTAGTATAAAAGAACAGATAATTTGAATAGAGTGAAGAAATATACACACATTTAATTCAAAGGAATTAAATGATTTCCACTTCTATTCTCATGATTCTTGTCACATTTTAGGTTAGGGGAAGGTGCTGTCGGTCTTGCCGACGGTGCCTTTTGTTGGACTTCAAAACCGAAATTATCGGTTCAAAGATAAATACAAGTAGGAAAATTGTATTACAAGCGAAGGTTAGCTATTTGTTCTGAGAAAGTAGAGAATACAGCATCAGATTCTAAAGAAAATTCAGCAAGGGAAACATGAATAAAACAATTAGCAAGCGATAAAAAGACCTTTGTATTTCTCACTGTGAATACCCGTCCGGGAGAACTGGGACCTCCCGGAGCGGGTTTTTTTTAAGGAAGTAAGTAGTTTAGGCACTATTTACTTCCTTTTTTTATTTTCATAGTTATACTGTTCGATTGCTATATTGTTTTATTGTCAGATAGGGTTTTCCAAGTAGCCATATAACAATAAAACAGTGCAACAATGAGACAATAAAACCATGAACTTTATTTTTGTTTCAATATCTCACTTCTCAGTGCATTCAGGTCAATGCGATTTTTTTTCATATCAATAGTTTCGGCAGTATTTTTTAGGAGTTGAATAATGTCTGCTCTTTGGTCAGAATTGGTGACTACACTGCTCAATACCAATATATAATCGCCACAAACCGTGGAGAGATAATGCTCTTCCAAAACGGTACGGGCTTTGTTTTCATCGCCCGATTTGATGGGAGCTTTGAAGTGCCAATGCAGGGCTTCGCGTCCGTTGCTATTCACCATTTCATGCTCAGGGAATAGCTCTAAAGCTACTTCTTCACTCAAGGTACTTCGGACGTTATTCATCTCGTCGCGCATCTGTGCGAGTAGCAATCCTTCGCCTTGCAGAGGCATATTGCCCCTGCTAAAATTGGAAACAGGCAGAGCTATCATTTGAAGTATTTTACCGTCCGTTATAAAACCGATATTTCCTGTATTGATGGTTTTTACTTTGCTCCCCCTCACATCCACCGTAAAGAAAGAAGTCATCTCATTGAACACTTGAATAAAACCCGCATTGCTGCGAATACCGCCACTCCGATAATCCATAGATTTTATCAACTCACCCTGCTCGTACTCCTTGACATCCAGTAACTTACCTTTGCTACTCCACGATGAAAACCGACCGTTTTCTTTACCCGCAACATAATTACCTTCGGCTTTTTTCTGCTTATTGGCATACCATTCGGTATTTGTTCCATTTCGCTCTCCACCTTCAAATTGTGCTTCCAACATCCGCTCGCCATTCTCGTACCACTTGCGTATCGTACCTTCCTCCAAACCTTCCGAGTAGGTGATTTGTTGGTCTTTATTGCCATTCTCATGCCACCACGTATGCAGCCCCTGCTCACGCCCATTGGCATACTCACCTTCCGATTTTTTTCCGCCACTCGGATACCACTCAGTAGCCATGCCATTCGGTACACTTTGCGTATAAGTGACCTCTACTTTTTGCTCACCATTCGAATACCATTGTCGCTCCAAACCCTCTTGTATGCCTTCCACAAAATTTGCTTCATATATTTTTTGTCCATATTCATCCCAACCTTTCGCCTTGCCGTGCATTTTACCATCCACAAAATCCACTTCCTCTTTTTTACGTGCCGTTTTCAAAAAAGCCTCATACTCTTCTTTGGCTTTTTCCTTTTGCTTATCATCCTCTGGCGAATATACCTCAAACGCCTTTCCTGTAAAAGGCTCAATGGTGTTGATTTGATAATATAATTTGTTATTCTGAATTTCTATTTTCGAAAAATGAACCCGCTTTTGAGCATAGCCATTCACCGACAAACAAAAAATTGACATCATTAAAATGTATTTTTTCATATTCTTTTTATTGTAGTGATTTGTGATTCGTGATTAGCTTGACAATGTCATGTTCGATTTTTATTTAATATAGTCAGTGTTTGTCCTTGAATTTGGACTAAAACTCGTCAGACATTTAAACTTTACCGAAAAAATATGAGTTCATTAGTGAATTTTGAAAATGTCAGACGAGTTTTAGCCCAAATTCGGAAAAAATATCCCATTTCAAGTACAAACGCATTTTTATTTTTTTAAATGTGATATTGTCAAAGAACCATAAATTTTTATTATAATTAAATTAATTTTTAATAAATAATTTTTAAATTTATGATTATTTTAAAATCACTTCTACTGAAATAAGGACATTTTTAAATCATTTTATAATAAAAAATATTTATAATTAATAAATTATTAGTAATTAATAAATTCTAAAATAATATAATGCAAAAATTGAGTTATATCTTCTCTTTTTTTAAATTAAAAACTCAGACATGTTCTAACATATAACTAATTTTCAAACACTAAATTTAAATCATGAGAATACACCTATCTATCTTAATGACCCTTTTAATGCCTGCTCTTCTTTTTGCCCAACCTTGTACGGTCAATGATGCCAGAGGATGTGTATGTGAAGACGGTAGTACGGATTGTTATTTATTGCCCAATATCAAACTTTCTTACGACCTTCTGGTGGATGCGGCAGAAAATCCGGAGACTCCCGGTTTGTTAAGAGTATCAGTTTCCACTCCAAATGTAGGACACGGACCATTGAGAGTCATTGCTACGAATGACCTCGTTTGCGGAGTCGATACTTTTTTTAATAGTAGCATCACTGTCTGTCCTGACGGAAGTGACCCGAGCCAACTGGTCAAGCAACGAGTTTATCGCAAGCAAGGCGACAACATGACATACCAAGACCGCTGGGCAGGTACGATGACCTATCACCCTACACATGCCCACGCTCATTTTGACGATTGGGGCGTGTATTCCCTACGCATCCCCGACCCCAACGAGCCGAATCCACTCAACTGGACGATGGTGGGCGAAGGAGCAAAACTCGGTTTTTGTCTGATGGATTATGGTACTTGTGAATACTATAATGGGCATTGCAGGGATGATAACGATAATATCTTGACGACTAATCTTCCGAACTACGGTTTGGGTGGCGGAACATACTCTTGTGGTGTGACCAATCAGGGTATCAGTGTAGGTTGGACGGATGTTTATTATTACTATCTGGACGGCATGTTTATCACGATTCCCGCAGGGGTTTGTAATGGTGATTACGCGCTTGTCGTGCAAGTTGACCCGCATGATGTCCTGCTGGAAGAAAATGAAAATGACAATCTAATGGTTGCGCCGATTACACTGACCCAACAGACGAATTGCGTTTGTGCAAGCCTTGACCTTGACATCAGATTCGATGGTTTTCCTACACAAACCAATTGGGAAATCACAGATGCTAATGGCACTGTGGTAGCTTCCGGCGATGGTAGCGGAAGTATTGGAAATGCTAATGTTATAGAAAATACTTGTTTGCCTGATGGCTGTTATGATTTGACTTTTTACGATACTGTGGGCAATGGTATGTGTCCTTTTCAAAGTGCCGCCAATAGTTCAGGTACTTTTATTACGCCGGGTACTTTGATTTCGTCGGGGAGTGTGGTGGCTAGTTTAGGCTCGGTTGTCACGCCCGGCTTATGTGGCAGTTATAGCCTTTATGATGCCACCGGAAATTTAATTGTTTCGGGTGGTGGCGGTTTTGGTGCTTCGCAGAGCAATAATTTTTGTATGGTCAATGGCGTACCACAGCGCATAATGCCTGATACGGAAGGACTTGGGTATGATAATAAGAGAATGGCAAATACTTCTTTGCTGAATGTATATCCGACTTTGGCTTCGGACCGACTCACGATTCATTATAACAGTAGCGAAGATATAGAAATTAATGTCATTGATATCAACGGTAAAATTTTGCAACAATATTCACGAGATAAACATGCAGCATCCATTACTACATTAAATATATCGAATATTCCAACAGGTATTTATTTTATTCAAATTATGACTGCTAATGGTGTTGTGATGACGGAAAAGTTTGTGAAGCAATAAATTTAAATCAAGTCATATTGTAAATAAATCCCGAGCCAAAATGTCTTGCCGACCAGAATGTCGATATATATCGATATCAGGTTGACAAGACATTTTTTTTGGTCATTACAATAGTATAATTTTTGAGAAAACAGAAAAACTCCACCCATCAAAACATCATAAAGCATTAATTGTCAGATATTTAGATATAAAAACAAAAAGTTTTTTGATTATTTTAACCAAAAAAAATAACAGAAAACAATTTACAATGATGTTATTTTTGAGTTTATGGAAATTATCATTTTAATCAAAAAACAAAATAGAATCATGAAAAAAACTTTTATCCCTTTGATGTTCGTTTTTATCCTTTTCGGATGTACGAATATTTTTGCCCATGAAACCAAAAGGCTTGATAGTCAACCCAATCTTCAATGCAGTAATGTAACACTCACACTCAATTTCGACAACTTCCCCAATGAAACAGGTTGGTCTATTGTAGATGCAAATGGCATTACAGTTGCTGCCGGTGACGGTTACACCGCTGCCGACTCGACGGCGACCATAAATGAATGTCTGCCATACGGCTGTTATAGTTTTGTCATTAAAGATACCGGAGGCAATGGTATTTGTTGTGGATTTGGTAACGGTTCTTATACCCTTACAGATGATGCTACGGGCAATGTACTCACCTCAGGTGGAGCGTTCAGTTCGAGTGAAAGGACGAATTTCTGTCTTGATGAACCAACTTCTTGTGCCAAAGTAGGTTTACGGATTCGCTTCGACAAAACTCCTCAACAAACAAGTTGGGAAATCACAGATGCCAATGGTGGTCTAGTGGCTTCTTCCGGTGGTACTTACGCTACAAACTTAGCCAACACAGGTCTTGCACTGCCCGAAGTAGCTTGTCTGCCCGATGGCTGCTATGATTTGACTTTTTTTGATGCCATCAACAACGGGATGTGTCCTTTCCAATCTAACGCAGCAGGCGTAGGTACTTTTGTTACACCGGGTACTTTGGTACCTGTGGGAAGCATTGTGGCTACTTTGGGAGCAGTGGCATCACCAAGTATCTGTGGCAATTACGTACTCTATGGTGTTGACGGAACGCTCATCGCTTCAGGCGGCGGTGCTTTTGGAGCTTCGGAAACCACTAATTTCTGTTTGGTCAATGGCATGGCACAACGTATAGTTCAGGATACGGAAGCGCTTATAAATATATATCCGACTTTGGCTTCAGAGTGGCTTACCATTGATTATAACGGTAATGACGATATACAAATTAATATCATGGATGTCAACGGTAGAATTTTACAACAACATGCGCCAGATAAACATGCAGCCCCGACATTTACACTGAATATATCGGATATTCCGACGGGTATTCATTTTATTCAAACCCTTACAGCTAATGGCGTAATAATGACTGAGAAATTTGTAAAACAATAAATTTCGAAGTTGAACATTTGTTTGGGATGTAGAGAAAATTCTTGAATTTTCTCTACATTTAATTAATTTTATATTAATATTTTATAAATAAATTATTGGCAATTTTTATAAAAAATATAATATAATTTCTGTTTTAAAAACATAATAATTCGTATATTATTTTTCATGTAAAAAATCTCCTAAACGTAGGTCGTTAAACCAATAAATGGTCAATTCCGAAACAATATATCCATATTCAAATCATTCTGTACCATTCCGGCATATTGATTATCCACCAAACCGTAAGTGCTGATGAGTGTCAGGAAAATAGCTTTTTTGGTAGCTGTATCTTGCTTGAAACTGCCTATTTTATTGCGAAGATTGGCGGCATATTTTTTATCTATGGTGTAAGGATGAATAGAAAATTTCATCTCACAAAGATTGATAACTTGGTCTTTTCTGTCAATTAAGAGGTCAATTTGAGCAGTGGGCGAGTGCCATGATGCCACCGAAGTTTGTACACCACCGATTTTTAAAGCATCTTTTATGGCAGATATATGATGCAAACAAACCATTTCAAAAGCATAACCGCTCCAAGTGCTGAAAAGTGGCGACTCCAAAGCATTGATCCAAAAATATTCATCATCAGGACTTGATTTTTTGATAAAATTTAAATAAAAAAGCGAGTACAAATCCGTTAATTGATACAGACTATCTTTTTCTTTTTTGCCAAACGAACGGTATTTTCTGATAAAATTACTTTCCTCTAATTCCTTTAAAATTCGGGTCAAACCTCCTCCATTAGACAGTTTGGTAATTTTGATAATTTCTTTTCGCGTCAAGCCCTTATTTTTGACAGACAATGCCTCAATAACAGATTTATGTCGGTCAGCTTGACTAAAAAGGGAAGCATATAAATTATCGAATTCTGTTCTGAATGGCGCATTTCTTTCAAAGCACAATTCGTTGATATTTTGCATGGCACTTAGTCCACTTTCAATTTGTTCTAAATAAAAAGGGATACCGCCGAAGACCATATACAGCAAAATTATTTGATAGCGATTAAATGCAATTTGTTTTGCTTTAAGAAAAGCCTCCGTTTCCGAAAGGTTAAACGGTTCTAACTTGATTCTGGCAGTTATTCGATTGTGTAAGCCGCCTCTGTTGTTCAATAGCTTATTAATCATCCATGAAGCCGCCGAGCCGCAAACAATCAATAAAATATCTGTTCTCGCACTCGCCCAACTGTTCCAAAAATGCTCAAGCCCCGATAAAAAATTGGCACCCCGCGTATCCAGCCACGGCAATTCATCCAAGAAAATAACTTTTTTGGAATCGCTTTTTTCTTTTTCCAGTGCAGCTATCAATTGGCGAAAAGCGATAAACCAGTCCTCTGCCGGAGCGATACCTTCGCGCTCCGGAAAATGCTCCAATAACTCGGCATGGAATTGTGCCAACTGCGCCTTTTTACCAACGTTTGCCAAGCCCGTTAATTGAAAAGTCATTTCTTGTTGGAATACCTGACGAACAAGGTAGGTCTTGCCTACTCTTCGTCTGCCGTATAGTGCCACAAACTCTGACTTTCGAGATCTTGCATAGCGCTGAAGTTTTGCAATTTCCTTTTCTCTACCGATTAAGCTCTGATTCATGTATCGTAAT
The DNA here is from genome assembly GCA_938028705.1 of uncultured Saprospiraceae bacterium. Taxonomy (GTDB): domain Bacteria; phylum Bacteroidota; class Bacteroidia; order Chitinophagales; family Saprospiraceae; genus JAHDEO01. The sequence goes on from CALIZI010000082.1 coordinate 60,553, forward strand.
TTGGCTCTAAGTTACATTTTTAACGAGATAAAGCCAAATTAGGTGACATGTAATACCGCTCGCTACTCTTTATTCCCTTTTGATTCTGTTGAGTCCAGCTTTGGCGTGTTGGTGCAGTCCGTTTCGGTATTCGTCGGGATGGAGATTCAGACATTTTTTGTAATAGACGCGGGCTTGGGCGAAGTTGCCTTGCGCTTCGTAGATATTGCCGGTTCGGAGGGCGGCATTGCAGGCAAAATACCAGGGTTTGTCGCTGCCTTCGTGCATGATTTGCTGGTAATATTTTATGGCTTTTTGGTCGTTATTTTTTTTGTGATACACTCTGCCAAGACGATAGAGGTATTCGAGTTGTTGACGTTCATGGCGGAAGTCTTTTTGTGTTTTGGTGAGTAGTATATCAAGAGATTTATCGTGATAACCACCGTCAAAAAGTAGTCGGGCTTTGACCAAATCTTGGTGTGGAACGAGTTGTTCGACAGCTTCTTTTTTGGCTTTTTTATCACTTTCCATGATGGCTTTGCCCTTGGTGTGGCACTGTTGGATATAGCCTTGATAGCCTTCGGAAGTGCCAAAGAGGAGTTCGTACCAAGCGAGTTTTTGGTAGGCTTCTTTGATATAATTTTGCCCGTTGAAATTGTTGACGTAGCGGAGAAGATACTGGTCGGCATCGGTATCAAGGCGATAGAGTTTGCCTAAACCGAGCATGAAATCAAGGTAGTGAAAATCGTGGTATTCCGATCCGCGTGGCGCACGTTGGAGGATGTCAATGGCTTGGTCATTATGTCCGTTGTGCATAGCGACATTCGCAAGTATAAAGGCAGCTAAGGGGTTGTTTTCAATGTCTATATCAGCATTGCTGACGATGTTCCAAGCCTCAGCTTCGTCATTGCCAATATACATCATAAGTAAGGCGTACATGACGATGGTTTCTTGCCCAAAAAGGAAATCGGGTCGGGCTTGTGCATAGCGAATCACCTCTTGTAGTTCACGCTTGCCTTGCTCTACAGTGCCGTCCATGCCCACCATTTTGACTGCCCAGCGGTAGTTGTCCGGGATAGTGCCGATAATGGCGTGCAATAAGCCAAGTGTTTTTTTATTTGCCACAAAATCGGGGTATTTAATCGCGTTTTCTTCGAGCAGTTTGTAGGCTCTTCGGACTTCGCGTGCAGCGGTGATATTTTCTTCAAATTTGAGTCGGGTCAATGCCCAGTGCAGGGTGATTTCGGCTTGGGCATAGAGGTAGTAGGGCGAGTCAGATCTGCCCTGCCGGATAAGACGCAGACGACGTTCTTTGTTATGTTCGAGCCTATCAAATTCGACTTTGTCTTCATTGATAAATATTGTAAAAAAATCAATGTAATCTTCTATCAAAAGGGTAAGGAGATTGTCGGGGTTTTGGTAGCTTTCGTGGTTGAGTTGTTGGCGGGCTTCGTCCAGTCGAAGGCTAAGACTGAGGTGATATGCACTTTCGATATTGGGGCTGAACTCAAATGTACCCTTCGCATGGAGTGTACAGATATTTATCAGAAAAATAAGCGGTAAAATGAAGCGCATAATTGGTTTTGTCAGTAAAAAAATGCTGCAATCCGTTTGTCGAATTGCAGCATGTATATTGTCAAAAGTTGTACCAAAGTAAGTTCAAGTTCAAGTATCAAGTTCAAATATTTTTTGGCGAAGCCAAAAACTAAACTTGCGCTTGATTCTTGAACTTTACCTATTCTTCCACAGGCACTGCGATGCCCGCGATTTCATTGTCAACGAGTACCCGTCCACAGTGTTCGCAGACGATAATTTTTTTACGTTGTCCGATTTCCAATTGGGTTTGTGGTGGAATTTTATTGAAACACCCACCGCAAGCATCTCGTTCTACGGTGACCACTGCGAGTCCGTTGCGATAAGCACCACGTACTTTGTCATAAGCACGTATCAAGCGTTCTTCGATGCCTTTTCTGGCTCTTTCAGATTTTTTCGTCAGCTTTTCTTCCTCTTTTTCGGTGGATTTGGTGATTTTTTCCAACTCCACTTTTTTATCTTCCAGTTCTTTCTCTTTCTTGTCGATGCGCTCTTTAGTAGAATTCAACAGTACACTTTTGTCCTCAATCAGTTTATTAGCACCGCGTTGTTTCTTTTCAGAAAGTTGAATTTCGAGCCGCTGCATGTCAATCTCTTTGTTGAGTGCTTCGTACTCGCGATTGTTTTTGACCTCGTCCAGTTGTTTTTCGTAGCGCAAAATGAGGGCTTCGGCATCTTTGCTTTTATTACGATGTTGAGCAATCTCGTCTTGATAGCCCTTTACGGTCTTTTCAAGTTTTTGGAGCCGAGTTCTAAGCCCTTCAATTTCATCTTCGAGGTCTTTGACTTCCATAGGAAGTTCACCTCTCAATACTTGGATTTCATCAATCTTGGAATCAATCGTTTGCAAGTCAAACATTGCCTGCAATTTTTCTTCGACTGTCTTTTCCTGCGCTTTTGCCATATTATTATAAGTGGTGAGTAGAGTGTAGCGAGTAGTGAGTTGGTATTTTGCTTTGCAAAATAATTTATTCAACTATTATACTATCGAAATGCTCTTTTTTATTATTAAATAATAATTATCGAAATTTTATTTTATTTGACACAAAAGTCTAATTATAAGCAAGTTGGGTATTATGCGAAGCGATATATATGATAACTCGCTACTCACTACTCACTACTCGCTACTAAAAATACCTCACCGGATTGGTGTTCACTTTTGTCAAATAAACCGCAAAGGTACTAAATTTTTGCGTTATTAACTCATTAAAAAGGTCGATTGTAAATTGTTCGCTCTCATAATGCCCGATGTCGGCGATGACAATATTGCTGTCAGCATCAAAAAATTCATGATATTTGTAGTCGGCAGTCACAAAAAAATCTGCGCCCTGACGCACCGCATGAGGCAACAAAAATCCGCCCGAACCACCACAGACCGCTACGGTTTTCACGTTTTTATTGAGCAATTCGGTGTGTCTGATACAGCCTGTTTTCATGCGGGTTTTGAGCCGTTCCAGAAAGGTGGTTTCCAACATGGCACGAGGCAGTGTACCTATCATCCCCGACCCGATTTGATGATGTTTATTTTCGATACTGATGATTTCATATAGCGGATTTTCTTCCGAAGAAACTTCTTGCAAAGCCCGTATCATTTGTCCTTCCAGTGCCTGCTCGAATACCACATCCACCCGCGAAAGTGCGTCTCCTGCGCCATTCCGCGTACCCACGCCAAGCGTAGTAAAACTCGCTTGTTGGACATCATTATACGCCCCTGCTCCGACTTTAAATAATGCCCCCCGAACCGCGTCCGTCTCTTGTACCGACACGTAAGTTGTCAACTTTTTCAAGGTGCTTTTGGGTGCGAGTATGCGTGTATTTTTCAGTCCTAATTTTTCACAAATTTTTGCATTAACTCCGGTATGTACATTGTCCAGATTGGTATGTGCAGCATATATCGACAGGTCGTTTTTAATGGCTTTGATGATGACCCGCTCTACATAATTGCGCCCCGTAATCCGCTTCAAACCCTTGAACACAATCGGATGATGCGCCACGACGACATTACATCCTTTTTTTATCGCCTCATCCAATACTGCCTCCGTAGCATCCAAACACAAAAGCACACCTTTGATGTTAGCATTTGGATTGCCCGTAATCAAACCCGAATTATCGTAACCTTCCTGATAGACAGGTGGCGCAATGCTTTCTAAGTATTGTGTGAGTTGTTTGACTTTCATTTTTTTTAGTTGAATCAGTTTATTGGTTGAACGGTTAATCAGGTAATTAGTTGAACAGGTAATCAGGTGAATATGAAAGATATTTTATTGCAAAGTTATATTTGGTACAAAAATACTTTTTTAGTTAAAATTATTTTATAATAATATTTTTTTATTTTAAAAATAAAATATTTATAAATTTTATTTATTATAAAATTTCTTCATTTCAATATAATTATAAAATTTCTTCATGTTCGCCTGATTGCCTGATTAACCGTTCAACTAATTCACTAATCAACCGTTCTTAGCTGAAAAATCCCGCATCACATCCACCAGTAATTGCACACTTTCCATTGGCATGGCATTATAAATCGAAGCGCGGAAACCGCCCACAGAGCGATGTCCTTTCACGCCCGAAATACCGACTGCGGTGCAGGCTTCGAGGAAGGCTGCGTTGTGCGTGTCATCTTCCATGACGAAGGTAGCATTCATCAACGAGCGGTCTTCTTTTGCTGCCGTACCTTTGAACATCGGGTTCGAGTCAATTTCATCATATATCAATTGGGCTTTCTTCGTATTTCGTTCAGCCATAGTGGTTAATCCGCCATTGGCTTTCAGCCAGCGCATCGTCAACAGGCAGACATATATCGGATATACCGGCGGTGTATTGAAGGCAGAATCTTTGGCAATATGCGTATCATAATTCAGCATCGTCGGAATTTCGCGGGTCACTTTGCCCGTAATCCCTTTTCGTACAATCACCAAAGTCGTACCCGCCGGACCAAGATTTTTTTGTGCGCCTGCGTATATCACATTATAGCGACTCACATCAATTGGACGACTAAAAATATCCGACGACATATCCGCTACAATTGGTACATTCGTCTCCGGCAAGTCGTGAAATTCTGTACCAAAAATCGTATTATTACTTGTAATATGCAAATATTTTAAATTATCAGGAATCTCATAGCCCTTCGGGATGTAATTATAATTTGTCTCCTCCGAAGTTGCCACCTTATTAATAGTACCAAAAGCCTTCGCCTCCTTAATAGCCTTTTTCGACCATGCGCCGGTATCCACATATCCCGCTGATTCCTCTGCACTCAAGAGGTTCATCGCCGTCATATAAAACTGACTACTCGCACCACCTGTCAAAAATAGGACATCAAAATCATCGCCCAAACCCAGCAAATCCTTTGTGGCTTGTTGCACCTCTTCCAAGACCGCTTTAAACTCCGCACTCCGATGCGAAATCTCCAAAATAGATAAACCAATGCCGTCAAAATCCCTAACAGCATTAGCCGATTGTTCCAGTACCGTTGCAGGCAATATCGCAGGACCTGCACTAAAATTATGTTTCTTCATTTTAAAAAAAATATTTCAGGCGAAGTTAATTAATTCAAATTCCAAAAAACAAATTCCAAATTCCAACAAACGAAAACCTTGAAATTTGGAATTTACTTTAGAGGTATTTTTTTATTTAAAAAACGCTTTAACTTGGCTTTCCTGCAAGATACCCTTTGCAATCTTCCAAATTAACCGATACGACACCGGAGCTTTATTGTTTTCATGTTCCTTTTACGGCTCATTACTCCCTCGCTAAATAGGTGGATAGTTGAAGGTTTTGTCCGATGTACAAATAAATCCCCGCAAAAGTAAACTTTTCCCAATTAACAAATAGCAAACAATCGTTAATTCTATCTTAAATTTATTATTATCAAGTGGGTAGATTTTTTGGGCTATACAGGGATTCAAAACCCATTATTTTTTCACGCCAAAATGCGGGTGTTGTTTGGTGATGCGAAGGAGAGTTTGCAGAATTTGGCGACGTAGATTAAGGGGGTGGAAAAGTTAGTCCATATTTGCTACCTTTGTATATACATTTTTTGTCCAAAAAAGAATTTATGAAATTTTTTATACCAGAAGAAAAAGCTCTAAATGAGTTATTTATCAATGGTACTACTTACATCATTCCGAATTATCAGCGTTTGTATTCGTGGGAATCGAAGGGTAAAAGTGATGTAGATAGACAAGTGAATGTGATGTGGGAGGATATCATAGAACATTTTTGAGCAAGATAAGGGCAGCTACTATTTTATGGGTGTCATGGTACTTATTGAAAAAGGACATGACCTTGAGGTAGTGGACGGTCAGCAAAGATTAACTACACTCACCTTATTATTTGTCGCTATCAAATGTATGTTGGAGAATCTGAAAGATGAACAGATAAAAGAAGAAGAAAAAGAAGATATTAGACATTATATTGAAGAAGGCGCAAAAAGAAAACTTGATAATTTTTTATTCAATGAAATTTGGGACGGTGCGTTTATTCAAAAGAAAAAGGTACGTATAGAACTAACGGAAGGTTTTGATTATGATAATGCGCTAAAAGTAGCTATGGAGTGTGGTGACATTGGTACAATCAATTTTAAAGAAGCATCTGCGGAACAAAAACGGGCGGTCAACCGATTTTTTGATAATCGGAAATATTTGGTGGAGCGATTAAAAGAATACTTCTTAAACGGTGAAGTTTTTGCACAAAAAAAAGTTATCCGACTCAATGAGTTTATCAAATTTCTTGAACAGAAAGTTGTTATTGTTCGTATTATCTGCCCCGACCTCAAGGTAGCATACAAAATTTTTGAAGTCCTCAATAATCGCGGATTACAACTCTCCAATAAAGATTTATTCAGAAATTTTATCATTCAGGAACTTGACAAATATGGAGTAGCAAACCCTGCACAAAAATGGCTGCAACTGGACGAATACGAGTTTTCCGCAGAATTTCTGGGGCGTTATGCAGAAAGTAAAAATGCACGTACACAGCGTTATTCAGCTTTTAATGAAGTCAAAGAAATCTATGATAGTTTGCAAGACGGCATTAGCCAAAGTAAGATTGATATTTTTTATAATGATATAGAAAAAAATTTAGCGCATTATTCTGATTTAGAATTATTAAATTTTGATAATCTTGAAATTACACATAGAATCAGCTTCTTACAAAACTCAGGTAACTCCAGATATATCAACAATATTTTGTTGGCACTTCTTCGTGAGACGAATAAGGACGAAGCAAAAATTATTGAATTTCTCAGCCAATTTGAATGTTTTGTCCTCTATCAATTATTAGGCTCTTCCAAGCGTTTTCAAATCAAAACTATTTTTGACACCATTGCTCTATTGAATAAAGGAAATTTCAAAAAGGCAGTCCAAAAAATAACTTTAGATACAAAGGAGAGAGATGATTTGAAAAGTATTTTAAAAAATAACGACATCATTGACCATAAATGGGCAAAACTCATTGTCGCCCGTTACGTATGGGCAAAAGAAATAAATGCGCCCGAAGATGTCATTAATGTAGAACTCCATTACGCAAAAGCCACATTGGAGCATATCATTCCACAAAAACCTAATGACAGAACGAACTGGAAAATAGACTTTTCTGATGCTTTTCGTGAAGAATATACCTATAAATTGGGCAACATGACACTGCTTACACGCAGTATGAACTCAAAAGCAAAAAACCACGATTTTGCTCAAAAAAAACAAATATACGAAAAAACCAAACTTCCAATGACTTACGAACTCTCTCAAAAAAACGACATTGATGAGACTTATATCAAAGAAAGACACGCACAGATAACAGATTATCTTATCCGGAATCTTGGATTATAAGTTGAACTTTGGATATTGGGCAATTAGGAAATTCAGTATTAGGTATCCCGATAGTTATCGGGATTTTTATTAAATAATTATAAAATAAAATTAATTAAATATTTTTTAATTTTAATAAAAAAAAACAAACGATAACCAATTACTTACGGTTTAAAACCGAATTTCCCGATTTCCTAAATAACAGTATGGGTATAGAATTTGGCAGGGGAGATTAAGGCGAAAGTTATACCCTTACTTTTGAAGCGAGTGCCACCGCCAATCGTATTGTTGATGTCAAAGTAGGGTTGCCTGTTGCGCCATTTACGGCTTATACTGTATTAGGTTTAAAATTATACTTTTTATTTTACAAAATGTTTCATTGCTATATTGTTGATAAACAGGTATTTATGATTTTATTTTGGCTATATACAACAATAAAACAATCTAACCATAAAGCAGTATATCTATCGGAAACTATTAACCTCAACATAACGATGCAGACCTTCACCTACACTTTCGCCATGACCGCCTCGACTATCACCAATGTCGGTCTTGATTTTTTCTTGGGTCTCGACTCGGCAGATGTGTATATTGATAATGTCAGTTTAATTGAAAATAATTGTGAGGACTG
>CALIZI010000083.1 GCA_938028705.1 uncultured Saprospiraceae bacterium
CGATTAAAATAGGGAATAGTTGCAAGGCGAATGTTTTTATGAAAAATGGGTGTCTGAATACTCAAATATCCGCTTTTAACAAAAGAATTCGCCTTGCAACTCGCGTATAATCATTTACCCTATTTTTGTCGAACACTACCAGAAATCCCGTTTGCTAAACTTCAAAAAGTTTGGTCTCCGATAGCTATCGGAGAAGTAAAGTACTGATATTAAGGTAACTACAAATTTTGGTGATATACTTACGTTTACCAAACTCGAAAAGTTTAGCAAACGGGATATATTATTTTGGCTCATGTAGGAAATCAGGTGGAACGCAGGTTGATTTTCGATTTGAATTGAAGTAAAGTGTTGGGAATCAATCCTATAAGGTTTTCGAAAACCTTATAGGATTTGCGTGTGCTTCACATTCCACCTGATTTCCTACATGAGCCATTATTTTTTTCATTTAAAATGTCAACCACTTCTCTAAACATGCCTTTATTTTTCATTAAACTTCGTTTTTGCTGACTGCGAGCTGGAAGCTCTCGTTACAACAATCGCCACCAACAAACTCAAAATAATCAGCAACCATTCACCGGGTTCGGGAACAGAGCCGGAGTTTTTGATTTTGGCATTTTGTAGGCTGTTTTTTGCTTTTTTAATATCAAAACGGTCATAGTCGGCTTGCGTTTCGAGGACCACAAGACTGCTGACGGGCGTGACGACATACGCCTCTTTTGCCGCATCTACAAATTGCTTTTCCAACTGTTTTTTATCGAAATATCCGCGTCCTACTTTTCGCATCAAGTCATTATAGACGTACATTCGCATCAGGTGGTCGGGGGCGGCACCGCGGGCTGTTGAGTCTTTTGTAGTGTTGGCTGTTTCTCGTATAATCGTATTGGAATAATGATTCGCAACTGTCGTATTATTTTCGGAATTATATTTAAAAATATTTTTATTTAAATTATTCGATAATTCTTCAATATCACCATCAGCATAATCAAATACCCGAAGCTCTTTCAGCGACTTTAAATAAGGCGATAAATCATCGTCCAAATTAAATAATTTGACATTTGTAGTATTCGCTTTTAGGTACTCATTTAGGTTGGTGGCAAAGGTAGATTTCTTTATATCATCCAATACGGGAGTCAGTCGTGTACCGTTTTTTACAATGACTAATGCGTCTGTCGGATTTTTAATTTTATGAAAAGGAAATAAAGAGAAATTTCGTCGCAATAGCTTCTTAAACAGCCGTTTATGGTTCGCTTCGCTGACTTTTTCTAAATGATTGGTATAGACATACACCTCGCGATTGCTAATGTTTTTCCATAGCTTCAATAGCTCTTTTTTCGACCAACCATTATTAATGTCCAGATAAATTTCTTGTGCTGCAAAGTCATTGATTTCGGGCTGCAATTCGACCATATCATAACGTTTTCCATTAAAAGAAAAATCGTGTGTAGAGACGGGCGGTGCATCAAATTTCAGTGTCCAATCCGATTTATAGCGACCTTTATAATTCCACAAATTACCATCTTCACGAAAAGAAAAAGGTGTGGACAAATCTGCAATTTCACCCTCCGTTACTACATTGATACTTTCCTTTGCATAGTGCCAATCCGGTCCTTGAAAATCTATGTTTTCATAGACCAATTTATCATCGTGGAGGAGTAGGGGAGTGGTGACACCGATTTTAAATTGACGGTCTTCTGCGGGGGTACAGGGGAACACGCGTACCGTCACCCGATTGCCTTCTTGCCAATGTAAGAGCAAGGGATCGCGCCGCTCGCGTCCTACGATTTGTGTATAGGCTTTATCGGCTTTTGACTTGGTGGTGAGGTAAGCAGGGCGTTCTTCACCTTCTACCCACAATGCCGCCGATGTCACCACCGAACCTTCGGGCAAATAGAATGTATAAAGTGCTTCTTGTTGTCGTCTCCATCTTTCATTCTTTTTCAGTCGATTGTGTATTTTAAATGTTTTTTCTGTATAAGCCAATCGGTGTTCGGGGAATAGCTGTACATTGGTCACGATGTCGGTAGTGGAGAGCTTATCGCCGCGCCAAAGTTTGCGCTCGGTTTGGTGGCGTTGGTTGTAGAGCGAATTGAGTACGGTGATTCTGTCGTCTGCCGAAAGTTCGAGTTCTCCGGCAAAAAGCGAAGCCGTCATCACAAGCGGGTCATGCTTTCTTGTTTCGTTGATACGTCCGAACCTAGACCCCCATCTATTTGCCGTAGCATAAACGAGGTCATTTTTAAGAATTCTTTTACTCACCCAATCCTTCCGCAAATCTTGACTGACACGCACCCAATCCGGTAATTCCTGTTCATTAAGTGGGGTATTTTGATTATGAAAAGCATTAGTAATTTGTCGATTCATGGTTGCCCACCTGACAGAAAATAAAGTAACAAACAACAAAGGAATAAGGACACCTACCACACAAGTTTTCCAATAATCGGGTGAGGCTTTGAGGAATTTTCTCACCACAATAATGGTCGTAATAAAAAACCAAATCGGCACAAAAGCATGTAAAGGAATACCAAAAAACCAGAAAGCCATCAGCGCAAACGGATAGACAGGCACAATATAAATGCTTTGGTACAAATGAAAAATAATGCCCGAAGCGGTGAGTAAGACAATGGCGTGGTTGAGCCAATTTGGTTTATGATTATCGCGTAAAATAAAGACAATTAATGCGAGATTGGACAGGACGATATAGACACAAAGCCATTCGACGGACTCATTGAATATCGGTATCACGCGATTGAGTGCGTAGGCGGAAATATTCGCCATTTGAAGGAGTATAATATTGTATTTCAGGTTTTTAAATCGTAATCTTTTTCCATATTTGGCAAGATTTGACCCTACTACAATAAAGAAATATATGACAAATAATATCCCGCAAACTATAAATGAACCATTAAAGAAATCTCCATTTCTAAATTCTCCATTTAAGGTAAACAAAAAGACCAATAAAGAAATTCCTAATAGGATAAAACCTGTACGCAAGACATTTTCCTGCTTAGGTGGATTGGGATTTAAAGTGGCAATAGTGTCCATAATTTTAATGGTTAATGGTGAACGGTTAATGCTTAATTATAATTCTCAAAGTGCTTTGTATTTCAAAGTTAATTTAAAAACGGTGATTTTGCAAATTTATTTTATTGAAAAAGAAAAAAATCGGCTACTCGCCTAAGTTTGCCTAAAATTGAACTCCTTAGTAGCGGCTGTCTTTAGCTCCGATAGCTATCGGAGAAAAGGTTTGAAAAACCTTTAACTCGCGTATATTCGTGTCAACGTGAATGCTCCCTTATGGTCGTGGGCAGCTAAAGACAGCCCGTACTAGTGCAAACTTAGGCACTTAGTCAAAAAAACCTTGTGAATAATATATTTTAATAAAAATCATATATTCTGTGTATATTTAATTTTCGTCATCAAGATACAGCAGTAATGCATAAGAAATCATGGTTTTTATTATTCGCGGATAGTGGGTGAGGATTCGTTGGGTTTAAACTCACATTTGAATAAAATTCATGCCTATACAAAAAAAGGTCGTTCCGTCAGGAACGACCTTTTTATACATTAAAATTTTCATGGTATAAATAACAAACTCACAATTTATCAATCACGAGTCACCAATCAGTACACCATTAAAAATTATAGCCCAAAGTCAGATATATCATTGTACCCAATTGGCTGAAATGGTAGCCATCGTAAGTCATTTGTGAATAACGCTGATTGAATGAAATCAAATTGGATTGTACTTCGATGGGTGTAAGTCCGAAAGCATTGGTAGAAGTATCATCAATGATAGCTTGTCCTTCCTCGTTGTCGGCTTTAAATTCCCATTCCGGGAGTACATTGAGTAGGTTGTTGGCATTCAATGCGATGTTGAATTTGTCGTTGATATTATAATTCAAACCTAAATCAGTGACGATTTTTGGTGTAAATTCAGTGTATATATTAGCATTCAAACCTTGTTGTCTGAATAGTGTGGGTCCGAAAAGTGTGTTACCTAGTGTAACACCAAAACCGCCGATGTTGAAGTCCAATCCTAAAATAGCTTTGTATCTCGGACGTGAGGTGAAAAAGAGAGCTTCCTGTGTTGCATTGGCAACAGACTGACCTGCTTGCTCTACGAGTTCAGGGTTTTTAATTTCACCATCTCTTTCGTTTTGTATCGTGTAATTACCGGAAAGGTTGATAGCGACTTTTCCTTCGCCTATTTGCAGACGACTGTAAGATGCTACAAAATCAATACCTGATGTACGGGTATCCAATCCATTAGCAAAGAAACTAATATCAGATATACCACTTTCCTCAAGAATAAGGTCTAAGTTCGTATTCCCTGCGTCAGTTCCGGTGATTTCGGAACCCAAAATAATACGGTCTTGTAATGCAATATTATAGTAATCAAATGTCACGCTCAAACCCGAAACAGGACGTAAACCCAATCCAACGGTAATGTTGGTAGATTTTTCAGGCTGCAATTGTGGCAGTCCAAGCAGGCGCGCTTCACGCGATACGTTGTTGACCAAACCACCAACTTGAATACCCTGACCGGGAACGAAACTGTATTGTACTTTTTGGGTATAAATCTGGTGCAAAGTCGGTGCTTTGAAACCCGTAGAAGCTGAAGCACGCAAGGTGACTCTATCTTGAGCGAGTTTGTAACGTGAACTAACTTTCCAGACAAATGCTTCACCGAAATCGCTATAATCTTCGAGACGTGCTGTAGCATTAATCAGGAAATCGTCGGTCAAATCCAAAGCTACATCAACATATCCACCGAAATTGTACCGATTAAATTTACCGGAGTTGGCAGGGGCATTACCGGAGAATGAATCCGGTCCGCCGGCTTCGTAAGAAGATTCGCTACCTTCAATAATGGTAAAGTCTTCGGTTCTGAACTCCGAACCTATGGCAAAGCTAAATTGGTCGCTAAAGCGTTTGGTGATGTCAATATTACCGACATTGTGTGCAAAGCGCGTTCCGCCTACGTCAAAAACAAGTGCGCTGTTTTCACGATATTTTTGAGAAAACGTTACCTCGTCATCTTGTTGTATTCCGTCAGCATTAGTATCTTCCCAGCTAGGCACCAATACTTCATTTCTGTTATGCGAATTACTTACAATATAGGTTTGCTCATTGCTACCTGTGGTAAAACTTACATCCGTCATCCAACCGTTTTTGTTGGATTTGAAACCTACCGTACCGTTGTAGTCAATCAAGTCGCCGTCGAAAGTCGGCACATAACCGGCATAATCTAAATTACCATCACCATCTGCATCTTCATAACCATATTGATTGCCAAAGAAACCTTCCAGATAAGGAAAATCATCCAGCGTTCTCCAATAAGGTGTACGATAGTTGGCAAAGCTGTTGACTTTTTTGTAAATGTATGCGGCATTACCATATACTTCACTTGTTTCACTGACTTTTTTACCTGCATTGACTGCAAATTTCATAGCAGTTGTTTCAGGCGAACCGTTGATATTTCCTGCGTCCGGTTTCTCAGCTAAAAAGGCTTCTACATCCGCGAGATCCGCACCAAAATCATCGGCTTCACCACCTGCACTCACCGTACCCGGGCGATTCGCCAAAAACTGTTTGGACAAATCAATGGTGTAATTCAAGAAACCGTCTTCACCCAATTTTGCACCGTTGTTTAAGGCAGCACCGATGAGTTGTCCGTCACCTGCACTGGTGATACCTGTTCTCAAATTAAATCTTCCGCCATCTGTACCGTCTTTCAGGATGACGTTCATAACGCCCGCAATGGCATCAGAACCATACTGCGCCGATGCACCGTCTCTCAAAATCTCCACCCGCTTAATCATATCGGTCGGGATAGCTGAAATATCTGCACCTGTCTCACCGCGCCCCGGAGAGGTCTGAGTATAAAGCAAGGCACTCATATTTTTACGCTTACCGTTAATCAAAATCAAGGTACGGCTGGGTCCCATATTTCTGATTTCGTAAGGGTCGAGCAGCGACGTGGCATCATTGACCGGTGTTTGTACGGTATTGAAAGAAGGCACGCGATACTGAAGGGCTTTGTCGAAAGTGGTTTGACCTGTACTCGTCAGCTCAGTAGCTCTGAGTACATCCACCGGAAGCGGCGTAGTGGTCGAAGAACGCGGCGCAGTACGTGTACCCACGACTACGATACTTTCCAAACCTACCGCATTTTCGGACATCGAAACATCCCATGTTCTGGTCTCTCCTGCTCCTACGGTGAAATCCAATACCTGATCTTCATAACCAATGTAAGAAGCCGTAGCGGTATATCGTCCGGGTTCGAGATTGATGCTATAATTGCCATCAATATCCGTAACCGAACCGCCACCGCCCGTTATGGTGACGGTGCCGCCAATCAAACCGCCCGTATCGTCGGAGAGCTTGCCGGAAAGCGTTTGTGCATTGACCATCAAGGGTAATGCCAAGAGAGCCACAAACAGCAGCCCAATGTTCGTTAGTGTACTTTTCATACGTAAGTTAAAATTTTTAGTTCGTTGTGATATACCTGTACTGACGACGTTAGCCGTCAAGTGGTTTGGTACGCTACGACGGTTAAAGTCGTTGGTACAAAGGCATGAGTTCCAAATTTATCCTAGCCCGCCTAAATCACAACTTATTGGTTTGTTGATATTTTGTAATATCTAAATATTTAAACACGTAAAAGTACACTAAAATTTATATAATTCTAAAAAAGTGCAGTTAAAGTTGACTAGTGAATGACCACGACTTTTTTGTCGGACGGACGACTTATTGATTTTTATTATTTAAATTGGGGTTCATACTACAACTGGACTTTGGATATTTTGGAAATTCGGTTTTAAATCGTAAGTAATTGATTATCAGGTATTTTTATTAAAATTATCAGGGAGAACGAAAAGTCGTTTAATAATGTGTAATATGTTGATTTTTAAAATTGTCGGGAAGCCTACTCGCCTTGCATTTTCAAAATGCAAGGCGAGTAAAATTTGGGCTACCAGTCAATAGTTGGACAGTCCATAGTCCATAGTTGTCATAATAACTTGAATTTCAATGGGCTTGTAACTTGTTGATTGTCAAAGTGTCCAACGTTAGACGGGTAGCCAAAATTTGCCTTTTTTATTTAAAATCAGATAATTATACATTTATTTTTTAATAAAATATTTTTATACTCATATTATAAAAACGACTTTTCGTTTGCCCTGAGTAATAAAATTCATTCAATTGATTATCAATGAGTTACGATTTTAAACCGAGTTTCCCAATTTCCTAATTCCCATTTTGTCCAAAGTCCAATACATAATAGTCCTTTCTACCTCTCTTTTCAATTACTATATATTGATAGTTGAGTTAGTCGATATGGATTAATTAAGTTCAAATCAAAAAAGCAGGACATCCATTACGGAATGCCCTGCTACATTTTTATAAAAAATGTCTCTGTTAGAAACAATCATCTTCACAAGATACACCACTTGCATCTAGATTGATAAGTGTCGTGTTGTTGTAGTAAAATTCGTGATACGTACTGGGAGTTCCGTAGCTAAAATAGAGGGTGTTTACGGGTAACAACTGTTTATAATAATTGATTTTCCAGCCTTTTTGTGTCCAGCCTGTACCATGCGTGACACTACCTAAAGCAGAATGAACACCATAACCTGTTCCCCACTTAATATCGTCATTCTTATTTTTCTTCCAACCGAAAGCTCCTTTTTTCTCAGATGTCATCTCGCAACTAACAGAAAGCGTACGTTCCCAATACAAATAGCAATGACAGCCCCAGTCAAATACGGGGTGAAGTTTCATATTGCTACGCCATTCACCACTTACACGTTTGCTACCGTTTGAAGTACCATTATTGTCGGTGCAACTTCGCAATTGTCCGCAGTCACCTCTAAATTCTACATTATCTTGAACATATTTGAATACATAAATACCTTCTTCTTCATTGGTTTCCAATGATGCCAAAGCTCTATCAAGTTTAGTTTCGTCTTTATCCAAGATAATAATTTGATAGGTATCTGTAAAACAGTGCAGAACATTGCCGATGATGACTTTACCTTTTTCATCAAGCATAGCGGTCAATGCTTCATCAGCAATTGGGGCTTGAAATTCGTTTTCGGGATTTACAAAATCACTGTTTTCAGAACGAAAAACATTCATCGAATTGTCATCTGTAATAGCTTCAAACTCGTCCATAGCTATTGCTACTTTTTGTCGCAAAGATGTGAAACCAGTTTTGTTTTCCCATGCAGTTAAGGCTTCATCTGTAAAAAATCGTTCTTCTGAATCTGAGATATAAGCTATCGCATCTTCAAATTCCTGAAGACCACTGAATTTTAGCATACCATTTTCGGTTTCTACATCAAGGTTAAATTCTGTGACCTTTTGATTGGTCAATACATTTGTTGGGTTGTCATTAATAAGTGTCTCTTGTTCGCAAGAGGTCGTGAATAATGCAATTGCTGCCACAGCCAATAAGCTGAATAAAATACTTTTTACGTTTTTCATGATTAAAAATTGTTTAAAAAATTTAGTAATAAATTTAAAAAATTGTTTGATGTGTTATTTGTTCTTGCGATGAATTGATACTGCAATATTCAGATTTATTTCAAGGCTACCCAACTACATATTTTCGAGATTTCCGATGAATTTGTATGGTGTTTTTTATAAATTACAATATTTTTATAATACTAATTAATTGATTAATACATTATTAAAAATAAAAATAATTAGTATGATTTTATTTCTTTACAAAAAAAAGAACTTGTTTTTGTATGAAAATAATGTTGAAAACAGACTTGAAGTATAGTCAAAGGAAGGAATATGTTGTGAATGATTAAGTTTTGGAAGGTGAAACTCAATGTACAAAACTCCTTATCACAAATCACAAAAGGTCAGAGTTTGAACCCTGACCTTTTGTGATAAGAAGGTTTATTCACAACATTTAAAAATATTTTTATACATAAATTTATGATTAAATATGTACGATTTTAAAACATAAACTAAACCTTCGTCAATACTTGCATGTTGTTAAAACCGGACTCCGACTTCTCTAAATTTCGACAAGTAAATTTTACACAAATAAATGTCATTCAGAAAACCATCCACTCCAAACCGTTTACCGTTCACCGTTTACCGTCTGCCCTTACTTTTCATCTTATGTCTGATGTCGCTTGCCTCGTATTGTCAAACCAAACACACCCTGAGCGGCTACATCAAAGACGCATCAAGCGGCGAGACCCTCATTGCTGCCAATATTTACAATAAAGAAAACATCACACAAGGTGCGACGAGCAATATTTACGGTTTCTATTCCCTCACGCTGCCCGAAGGCGAATACACCATCGTTGGGAGATACTTGGGTTATGATGACCGCGAAATAACGGTCAATCTCAACCAAGACCAAACGCTTGATATAGAACTCAATCTTGGCGGTACGCTGATGGAAGAAATCGTCGTCACAGGCGAACAAATAGACCGCAACGTAGAAAGCACCGAAATGGGAACGGTAGAACTTTCCACCGAAACTTTGAAGCGCATCCCTGCCCTGCTTGGTGAGGTGGATGTCCTCAAATCTATCCAACTTCTGCCCGGTGTCCTCTCTGCCGGAGAGGGCAATGCGGGTTTTTATGTACGCGGTGGCGGTCCTGACCAAAATCTGGTTTTGCTGGATGAAGCGGTCGTCTATAATCCGGGACATTTATTGGGTTTTTTCTCGGTGTTTAATGCGGATGCCATTAAAAACACCACGCTCATAAAAGGCAGTATGCCAGCTAATTATGGCGGACGACTTTCATCAGTAGTTGACATCCAAATGAAAGACGGCAACAACAAACGCTTTGCCGCATCGGGCGGAATTGGTATTATTTCTTCGCGCCTGACTGCCGAGGGTCCGATAGTGAAAGAGCGCAGTTCGTTCCTGATTTCGGGGCGGCGTACATACCTATTCGATGTAGCGCAACCGGTTATTAATAATACCGATTTTGCAGGTACAAATTATTATTTTTATGATTTTAATACGAAAATAAATCATCGTTTTTCGGAAAAAGACCGCTTGTATTTCAGTGGTTATTTTGGGCGCGATGTCTTGAATTATGTATCGAATGAACGTGGTTTTACACTGAATATGCCTTGGGGAAATTCTACCGCGACCTTGCGTTGGAATCACCTGTTCTCCGACAAATTATTTATGAACGCGATGGCGATTTATAATGATTATCAATTTGAATTGCATGGCGAACAACAGGAATTTAACTTCGACCTCTTTTCGGGTGTCCGCGATTGGAGTGGCAAAGTTGATTTTGACTACTATCCCAACCCGCGCCACCAAGTCAAATGGGGCGCACAATACACGCACCACACCTTCACGCCTTACTCCGCCTCTGCAACCGCAGGCGATGTGGATTTCAATACCAATACCGAAAGCAAATACGCACACGAAACAGGCATTTACCTCCAAGATGAAATGAAAATTACGGATGCCCTCACGCTCAATGTCGGCTTGCGCGGTTCATCATTTACCCAAGTCGGTCCTTATGCAACGGCGGATTCTTCGCGTGTATATGCGGCGGGTGAACCTGTCGAAACTTACGGCGGTCTGGAGCCGCGTATCAGTGCCAAATATTCGCTTACGGGGTCGTCATCTATCAAGGCAGGATTTGCTTATACCTATCAGTATATTCATTTGGTATCGAGTTCGACGAGTACGCTGCCGACTGACCTTTGGGTGCCGAGTACCCAAAAAGTAAAGCCGCAAAACGGCACGCAATACGCCCTCGGTTATTTCCAAAATCTAAAGGATAATACTTACGAAACCTCCGTTGAAGTCTATTACCGCGACCTCAATAATCAAGTGGATTATAGCGAAAATTACGTTCCCGACCTGACAACGGATGAAGAAGATAACTTTGTATTCGGCGATGGAAAAGCATACGGTGTGGAACTGTTTTTCAAGAAAAGAACGGGCAAACTCAACGGTTGGGTAGGCTATACGCTGTCGCGCACTTTCCGCACTTTCGATGACATCCAAGACGGCGAACCTTTTCCCACGAGATACGACCGTACCCACGATTTATCCGTCGTTGCCAATTATGCGCTGAATAAAAAATGGGATTTTGGCGGCGTATTTATCTATGGTACGGGCAATGCATTTACGCTGCCGCAGAGTTTCTATTTTGTTAATTTTCAGGTGAATACAAAATATGGTCCGCGCAATGGAAGCCGTCAAGACCCTTATCACCGACTCGACCTCTCCGCTACCTTCACCCCCAAAGCCGAGCGCAACGATAAAGCCTTTCATTCGAGTTGGACTTTCTCGATTTATAATATTTATAATCGCAGAAATGTCTTTCTCACCTATTTCAGTCCTGAACAAGATGCGCTGAGTGGTACGGCGGTGTTGAAGGCGTATAAGGTGTCGCTGTTTCCCATTATTCCGTCGGTGACTTGGAATTTTAAGTGGAAGCAACCTTAGCGTAATGCCTGTGGCTTGCGCCCGTAGAACGGAGCTTTCAGCCCGTGTTTGTGAGTGTTTCGCGTTCCTAACGCAGCACGGACTGGAAGTACCGTGCTACGTGGCATCGGCGATAATTTTAATAGTGTGGCGAAGGGTTTGGCTTATCGTTTTTTGTTGTTTGCAACGTAATGTGATACTTCCGGTTCACGTACTTGCAAGTATATTTATCATCCAAAAAAATTATATCTTGCAGAAAAATTATACATAATGGAATTATTGCAACGCATTACGATAGACCCGCAAATATCACATGGCAAACCTGTGATACGCGGTATGCGCTATCCGGTGGAGAGTATTTTGGAATACCTCGCGGGAGGCGATACAATTGAGGATATTTTGGCAGAGTTTGAGGACTTGGAACGTGAGGATGTGTTGGCTTGCTTGGCGTATGCGACAAAATCATAGATGCACTCGCCGGATATGATTTGATTGAATTGCATCGGGATAAAATTATTGGGATTGATTAGGATTTAGCTTATCGTTTTTTTGCTTTTTGAATGACTTAGCACGGTGCTTCCAGCTCGTGTTTTGCGTATGTTTCGCGTTCCTAAGGTGGCACGGTCTGGAAGTGTCGTGATGGGTTTTGGGCAAAAATACTCAAGTAACTTTTTTATAAAAATCGTCAAAAAACACGTTTTTTGTTTGTTCTAATAAACAAATTATCCTATTTTTGTTTATACAAACAAACAAAATGAAAGAATTAGTACAGAAATCAGACCGTTTAATCAATATAGTATCGTTACAATTGCAGCGAAATGTTCCAAAAAATATTAATTGGAATTGGCGACTCAACTCAATTGTAGGTGCCAGAGGAACGGGTAAAACGACCTTATTATTGCAAAGAGCAAAAATGCTACGGGAGCAAAAAAAAGAAGTCCTTTACCTATCTTTGGATGACCTGTATTTTACTGAAAATAAGCTCGTTGATTTAGCCAAATTATATGAACAACAAGGGGGAAAATATCTCTTTATTGACGAAGTTCATAAGTATCCTAACTGGGCAAGGGAGCTAAAAAACATTTATGATTATTACCCCGAACTCATCGTTACTTTTTCGGGTTCTTCTATCTTGGAAATTTTCAAACAAGATGTTGACCTCAGCCGAAGAGCCTTGATGTATGAGTTGCCGGGCTTGTCTTTCCGCGAATTTCTTGGTTTTTCCGGTTTAGGAGACTTTCAAGTCTTTCCACTGACGGATATACTCTCACATCATAGAGCTATTGCTTCAGATATTGTTCAACAAGTCAAACCCTTACAATATTTTAAGACCTATCTTCAGTCGGGCTACTATCCCTTTTTTATGGAAAAGGAAAGAGATTATGCCTTGACTATCGAACAAATTGTTCAGTTGGTGGTGGAAACTGATTTGCGTTTTATGAAAGGCTATGACCCCACCTATAGCCGAAAATTATTGCAATTACTCAGAGTCATTGCAGGAAGCCCGCCTTTCAAACCGAATATCAGTAAATTGAGTGAACGCATTGGTCTGAATCGGGCTACGCTTATCAACTACCTTCGCTATTTGGAAAAAGCAAGGCTCGTCTCTCTGTTGAATCAAGCCGAAAAATCCATCAGCGTTTTACAAAAACCGGATAAAATCTTTTTGAATAATCCAAATTTATATTGCACACTCAACCCAATTGGCTTTTCAATCGGTAGTATGCGAGAGACTTTTTTTCAGAACCAATTAGGTGTGTTACATGAAGTTGCGCTGCATCCCAAAACAGACTTTTATGTTTATCATAACCAAGTGCAATATGCTTTTGAAATTGGTGGCAAAAACAAAAAGAAGTCTCAAATTCAAGAACTCGACAATGCTTATCTCGCCCTAGATGACCTCGAAACCGGTTATGCTCATCAGATTCCACTTTGGCTTTTTGGCTTTTTGTATTAGATTTTGGATAGAGGAAATTAGGGAATTTGGAAATTAGGTAAGTATCTACGTAAATATTGGAGTATCGTGGTATTGAATAAACCTTATAAACGAATGTCTTTATTTGCTCATCTTCAAAAAACATCGTAAATTACCATTTATCACAACGGAACTATCATTTTTCATTTTTTGTTTGGTAAATATGAATACAATTACAACCAAATGCAGTTTCATTACAAAGAATACCATGACGTTTTATCGGTAGAATGTCCACCTAAAAGCTACAAGCCCGAAGAAACCCGCGCTTATCGTTGGGTGTCTGACGATATTGAGAATAGTAATAATTTTATTCCGCAATATCACAAAAATCCAAGACGATTCAATGATAAAAGTGACCACAAAAAGTGTGTAGCGATGTCGTTGTCTTTGTACAAGGACGTGGGAAGTGCCGTTGAAAGATTTGTTTTTTTCAAAGAAGAACAGGGAATGGGTGAACGGGCTTTTAGAATACTTGGTCGCTGTATTGCAGAAGGTATATTCAACGAAAATGACGGCGTAAATGAGCGCGAAAAATCCGGCGAACCTATTGAAATGGGGCATTTCAGCCACCACCCTGTGCTCGACTATGATTATGCTAAAAAATTTAAAATTATCGCCTCGTTCATCTAATGAAAATTATGGAACATATAAAAGGTATAACATTAAAAAGTCTGTCTTTTTCGCCTAAAAAATTAGGTGATTTTTTGTACCATGAAGGTCCGCTATTATCTCATTTCGTGGATGAAAACAGACCGGATGACCACTATCTGTACAGATGGGTAGATTCGGGTGATGAAGTACACAGGTGGTTGATATTCAAGGTTTCAGAAGAAGATTT
This sequence comes from uncultured Saprospiraceae bacterium, assembly GCA_938028705.1. Taxonomy (GTDB): domain Bacteria; phylum Bacteroidota; class Bacteroidia; order Chitinophagales; family Saprospiraceae; genus JAHDEO01. Next base: position 14,245 of record CALIZI010000083.1, read on the forward strand.
ATTGGCTTTTTTTGAGCAAAAAACAAACCTGAAAGCCTTGATACTTTCTCGCCAAACCGTCACTGTTTTGGATTTGGATAATGATTTAAATAAAAAACAAATACAACTCATTCCGACAGAGCATTTGCCCGAAAATTATTTGCCTTCCGATACTTCTACGTTCAAAGAAAAATTCTACGATGAATATGCGCTAAAATTACGAAAAAATATCATCACAAAAGCACAAGAACAATCTACCATAGCCACTCTATTGGGCAAGGTGGATAATTTGGAAAAACAACAAAATGCTATTCTTGAAAAGATGAATGAGTTGTTGGGTTCGCCGCGATAAAAGATATAAAAAGACGGTACGGTAAAAGTGCTGCCCAATCATTAAATTTGCTCATCTTCAAAAAACATCGTAAATTACCATTCACCACAAGGGAACTATCATTTTTCATTTTTTGTTTGGTTAATATGAATACAATTACAACGGATAATAAGGCGGATAAATATTTTGCGATGCTCGTCGATTTGACACCGGATGTGAAGATTGAATTGATTAAAAAATTGGCAGATTCATTGAAAAAGGATTTGAAAGACGACATAAAAACTGAAAAAGAGGACAATAATATTTTTGACCAACTTGACGGTTCATGGGGAGGTAGCGATAAAACCGCAGAAGAACTCGTAGCTGAAATTAGAAATTCAAGATACTTTGAAGATAGAGACATCAAGTTATGACATATCGTTTAGATTCGGTTCTACCTCACTCACCAAAGACCTTATCATGGTCACAGGCAATCAAAAACATTTTAGTAAAATAAAGGATATTCAAATCGACAATTGGGTAGCGGGTAAACGGTGAGAATCAAGGTTTTAAGGTGACGTAGCACGGTGCTTCCAACCCGTGTTTTGCGTGTATTTCGCGTTCCTAATGCGCCACGGGCTGGAAGTGCCGTGCTACGGGGCATTCGGCGATAGTTTTAATGGTGTGGTGGAGGGGTTGGCTTATGGTTTTTTGTTGTCTCAATCACATTAACCTCATAACATTCTAATTTCTATTTATTTTTTTCAATTTCTTTTGTTGTTAATTCATAATACTCTATTTTAGCGTAATCTTAATGACCAATTTTAAGCCATGAAAAAATATATTTCTAAAATACCTTTAATCTTCTGCAAATTACGTTTTCACAAATGGGAACAATGGCAAGACACTCCTATATGTAAGGAGTATAGATTCTGTACCCGATGTCATAAATCACAAGTCAGGCAAATAAAACACTCATGGAACAATTGGCAGTATATGTCTAAAACCAACTGTCAAATAATCAGGACTTGTAATAAATGTGACGAAACTGAGTTGGGTGATTTTAAACACAAGTGGAAAAACTGGACACCTAATCCTAACGGAACAGACATCCATCATCTACGACAGACTCATAAAATACTAAAGAAAAGAACCGTAGGGGAAATAAACACTATATGTTTTTCACTGGACATAGACTATGAAAATTTGAAAAGGCAGATAAAGTCAGAACTCATAATATCTCTGATTGGAGAAACAGTAAAAACTAGGCGATTTACTGAGTTACTATATCAAATACAGGAGAATGTTGATGACATTTCTAAAAAAGATAAAGAATTAATTTATAATATAACAACAGACGTTTCTAATCCCAAAGTTGACAATATATATAATCTTAATTGGAACAGTAAGCACATTTGCAGAGAAACAAGGGAGTGCTCAAGATGTGGCGAGTCAGAGGAAAGATACAATCATAATTGGGGGCAACCAATGTACCTACATGATAATCAATGTGACTGGGCGCACATTTGCATATCGTGCGGAACGTCAGAAACTATAGATAAAAATCACCAATGGAACAATTGGCAGAAAGACGCAAAAGAACCATGCTCAATAAGTAGAAGAACTTGCAAACGATGTAACATCGAAGAACGTAAACGCTTACTTGAGAAAAGACATGCTTGGAATAATTGGAGTCCGGATGTAGAAGAACCATGCTCAAAAAAAACAAGAACCTGCCTACAATGTGGATTTGAACAACATCAAATTTTAGAGAAAAAAAATCATGATTGGAGTCATTGGCAAGAAGACCCCCAAAAACCATGCACTGTAAAGATAAGAACTTGCAAAAAGTGTAACAAACAAGAACAATCACGCCTACCTAATGACAAGCATGAATGGAAGGGGTGGACACCAGACCCGCAAAAACCGTGTTCAAAACAGGTAAATCAATGTAGTAGATGTGGTGAGAAAAAATCTAAAAATATTAGTCCAAATCATGAGTGGAAAGGTTGGACGAAAGACCCGCAAAGACCATGCTCAAGACAAGTAAATCAGTGCAATAAGTGTGGTGAAAGAAAGTATAAAAATATCTATCCAAATCAACACCAATGGGGAGAATGGTATAAACAAGACCCTGATTCAGAGACGTTTATAAAAATTTGTAATGTTTGTGGTGAAAAACAGAAAGCGGTGTAAAAGTCAAACGAATGAATAGAAAAAAAGCACTTAAAATTTTGAAAGAGTATTTCAACGAAAGTGAAATCAAAGAAATTTGCTTTGAGTTAGAAATTGACTATGAAAATTTAGCACACAACAATAAGGCTGATTTAGCCAGAGAACTTATAGTTTATTTGCAAAATAGAGATAGATTAGAAGATTTAGAAAAAGTCATATGTGAGAAAAGACCTCATTTGTGTAAAGGTTATGCAAGGAAAAATATGCCCAAAGAAAATGTCAAAACAAAAATTGAAGAAGTTATCAAGCTAATAAAAGAAGATAGAATTGAATTAGCAATGACTCAACTGGAAATATTACTAAATGATGTAGGTAATGACGAACATCGTGAACCAATAATACAGAATAAAGCACAGTATAATCGACTCAAAAAAGACGTGATAAGCAACACAATTACAAGGGAACAAGCGAATACTGAAAAAGCAAGAATTACCAGAAATATGTTAGGAATCATAGACTCCATTCAATCCTAAGACCACCTTCTCACCATCCCCATCGCCAATCCAGTCATCATCATAATCGACCCCAGCCACACCAAATTAATACCCGGAAACAGTATCGCCTGCATCACGATATACTCGGTGCGGGGCTTGCCTTCGGCGATTTCAAAAGTCATTGTACGGGCTTTCGGGTCCACTTTATTGAAGCGGAAACGCAAGCCGAGTTCGTCAATTTTATCGTCAATGCTCATGCCGAAGTTATTGCGAATGAGATAAACGGGTTCGGCTTTCCATGTAGAATCGGTGTCCATTTTGCGGACGGTCAGTTGGGCAGCTACGGGGATGTCGCCGGGTTGGGGTGCGTAGTCTTCGTGGGTGGGTTGTTGGCTGAAACCGTCGAATGTGATGTAATGTTCGCTCGTAAACATCGTGTCTTTTTCGGAGACGACGTACTCGACATATTGTAGGCTATCTTCCTGTGCTTGAGCCGCTTCGGGGTCGGTTTCGCTCATGGGTAGCGCAGAGACATAGGTAAAAATATCCTTTGCCAAATAGTGTTTGGTAGATGGATTAGAGGATTCTATTTTGGTGAGCATTTTATTGTACAGGACATTCGGATGCAAGTCAAATTCTTCTACGATTTCAGATTTATTGTCATTATATCGTTTATAATTGATATTAAATTTGCGGGTAAAACCATTCATTTCATCGCCCTCATAAGTCACTACATAATCGTTCATCACAACAGGCAATCCCTTCGGCAATTGTATATTAATTCGCGCTTCTTCTGCATCAAATCCTTCAATCATCGCTGCACTCATAAAGTTATTTTGAGAGATAACTTCCTTCTTCGCCCCCGAAAATATCACGCCCAATAACATAAGACCAAATCCAATGTGTCCCACTGCCGAACCCGACACCTGAATTTTGCCACGCAACACCGTTATCACATAATCCAAATTCGTAATAATTGCGTATAATCCGGCGATTAACAGGAGAATATATTGCCATGTTTTGATGCCGGAAAAATACGCCATCGCCCAACCGCCGACCACACTCATCGCCAAGGCAAAACCTGTGTGTATCAGGAATTTACGCCGATTATCGCCCGTCATTTTATCGCCTCTATATCGCAGAAATTGCGACATGCCCGACAACATTCCTATAAAAACACCTATCCATAATTGATATTTGTTATAATGCGCCACCACATCTTCCGGCGGACTGTAATTGACCGGATTGCCACCGCCCAATTCAGAGAAAAAGGTCAGTATTTTATTAAAAACAGGAATCGAAGTCGTAAAGGAAATTAAGACGGAAGAAAATATCAAAACCAATGAACCGATAAACATCCAAAACTCCTTCGAGTAGGCACTTTCTTCTTTTTTGGGCGCGGGTATTTCTTTTCTTTTTCGGAATAATAAAAATAATGGCGGAATGAGAAATGTAAGGATAAAACCGACCAATTGCCACTCCAAACCCATCTCCGTAAATGCGTGTACAGAGGTATCGCCGAGTACGCCGCTTCGCGTGAGGAAAGTCGAGTATAGTATCAGTACGAATGTAAGAATAAAAAATAGATAAGTCGCTTTGATAGAGTAACCTGTATTCTTGGCGACCACGCCCGTATGTATGCCCGCGATGAGGACAATCCACGGCACGAGCGACATATTTTCAACGGGATCCCAAGCCCAATATCCACCAAAACTCAATGCCTCATAAGCCCATGCGCCGCCCATAAGGATGCCCGTACCAAGTATCGCCCCCGAAAATAAAGCCCAGGGAAGTGCAGGTTTCAACCATTCTTTGTGCTTGCCCGTCCACAGTCCGGCTAGGGCATAACAAAAGGGTATCGCCGTAGAAGCAAAACCCAAAAACAGGGTCGGCGGATGTATCGTCATCCAGTAATTTTGGAGTAGCGGATTCAAGCCCTTGCCTTGCAGTGCCGCCACGTAATCAGGACGCGAAAATATCGGCGCATCAAACATATCCCGCACCATCACAAAAGGACTCGACCCGATGCGCGTAAACTCGCCACCATGATACACATACAAACCCAAAATCATCGACATGATAAATGCCTGAATCAGCGAAAGCACCGAAATCACAGGGGCTTCCCAAGTTCGCGCCGTCCGCAGCAAGACCAATCCCAAGACGCAATGCCAAAACATCCACAACAAAAAACTGCCTTCTTGTCCTTCCCAAAACGCCGAAAAAATATAGCTAAAATCCAAGTCGTCCGAGACGTGTTCCATGACGTAATGATACTCATAATATTGGTTGAGCATCATATAAAAAATCGTACCGACGATACCAAATACCGCCAAACTATGCACCACAAAAGCCCCGCGCCCCATTCGCAACCAACCGGAGCGCAATGCCTCCCGTTCAAGCGGCAATTCGCCCTGAATCGCCTCCCGATTGCGCGTAGCCAACCAATAACTCAAAGCCGCTAACAGACTGGAAATGAAGCCCAAAAGCACCAAAAAGTGTCCAAGTTTTCCGGGTAGGATGTGTTCGTTGATGTATTCCATTTATTACGTGTAAGTTCGAGTGTCAGGTGCAAGTTTAAGCTGTTTTTGTCACCATTTCTTTGAGAATGTTTTTTAGTTTTCTTAGTATTTTGAAAATGATGAAAATATCGTCACGAGTTGCTAAATAGGCATCACTAATGCAATATTCGCGGTCTTTCAATGTCAAAAAATACCAGCTTCTCCCCATTACGTAAGTACCATAAATAATGTTTGTATCATCATTGACAGCTTGTGCAGTCATCATCGCAATGATAAGTTGACCGAGTGGGTCATTATCCGCACCTTTCTCTTTCTTATATTCGTGTAAGCAAAAATAAGGACTTTGAGGTTCAAATTGACCGGAGGCTATCATCAAATCTACCTCGCCCGAAACCGGCTGTCCGTCTATCTCACCATTCAATCTCCTATTTGCAAATAATTTGTATAAATCATTGTCATAATTGATTTTATCTATCAATAATGCAATGAATTTAAATATCAATTCTTGCTCATTCCAGCTATCTACATTATCGCGTAGTTTTTCCTGCAAACGAACTAAATCATGTTTAATATCTTCCGAAATATCCTCATCACTTTGCAGCCAATTATTCAATTCCTCACATTCTTTCTTAACCCCCAATCCAAATGTATTGGCAATATCTTGACGAGTCCAGTGTTTGAACGTTTTCATAAGCATAATTTTCATATAGTTAAATACCCAAACTACTTACGTTGCTGTATTCCATTTATTAACTGTGAGTTCAAGTTAAACATACGTTTTATTGCGAAGTCTTTTTCTGGCAAACTCTATATCAACGATTTTTGTATGTTGCTGACTTGCAATATCACGTAGCCGTTTGAGATAATATTTGTAAGCATCTCTTTCTTCGTAACTAAGATTTTTCTCTTCTAATTTTTGTCTTGCCGCAGCCAAGCCCTTAGCTGAGAAGGTCTCTTTTACGCCGTCATTTTTTAAAAAATAAATCCACTCGTCAAGTCCGTTTTGTATCGTATCATCGAACTGATTGAGTCTTATTAAATGGTATTCAGGACTGATTCCGTACAACTCATTGATATATCGCGACCACCTTGTTTCATAACGCCAATATAGTGTATCTCCTTTGTAAACGTCATTAAATTCTTCAGTTCCACAATACAAATAACCTTTTTCTAAATCTATATCAAAATACGCTATTGTTACAGAAATTACTTTACTGATTTGCGTATGCTTATCTTTCAACAGGTTTTGCACAATTGCATGTGAAACACCGAATAAGGTATAAATACGATATTCATAGGTTTTGCTTACATGGATATTGACGATTATTGATTCACCTTTTGAATTCTCAACTAAAACACTCGTATCATCTCCTTCCCACTCGTTTCTTTCTCCAAGAACTTCTTGAATCCGTATATCTTCAGACAATAATTCACTCAGAAAGCCCTCCAATATATCAAAGTTGGCTTTATCCTTGAGCACTTTTTTCATTGCCCAATCAAAACGAATGAGTTGTTTGTCTTTTTTCATGATAAATTTTATAACATATTATCTTTCAGCATTTTATACAAAAATCTAAACCGTTTGAGTTGCCATTTCCTCAATAATTCCTTTTAATTTTTTGAGTATTTTGAAGATGGTGAAAATGTCGTCTTGAGTAGCTACGTAAGCGTCACTGATGCAATATTCTTTATCCTTCAATGTCAAAAAATGCCAGTATCTTCCCGTTACATAAGCACCATAAATCACATTTACATTATTATTGACAGCTTGTGCTGTCATCATAGAAACAATCAATTGACCAAGCGGATCACTATCTCCTCTCTTCTCTTCTACGTATTTATACAAACAAAAATATGGGGCTTTCGGCTCAGGCTTACCACTTGACAATATCATATCTACTTCACCCGAAACCAACTGTCCGTCCACTTCACCGCTTATCTTTCTATTGGAAAATAATTTATATGAATTACTGGTGTAATCAACTTTGTGTATAAAAGGTGCAATGAATTGATAAATTAATTCTTGCTCGTTCCAATGGTCTACATTTTTGTGTAATATTTTTTGCAAAAAAATTAACTCCTCTTCAATATTCACCGGGATATTTTCATCAATACTCAACCAATTATCTAGGTCATTGCATTGTTGCCTGACATCCAATCCGAAAGTTCTTGCCATTTCCCCTCTTGTCCAATGTTTGAAAGTTTTCATAAAAATAATTTTTATATGAATCAATAACTAAGCCGCTTCGGCTGCCATTTCCTCAACAATCCCCTTCAATTTTTTGAGTATTTTGAAGATGGTGAAAATGTCATCACGAGTTGCAACATAGACATCGCTAACACAGTATTCACGATTTTTCAAGGTCAAAAAACGCCAATTTCTGCCCATTACATAAGCACCATAAATGATATTTGTATCGTTATTAATAGTTTCCGATACCGCCATAGCGATGATAAGTTGACCGAGTGGATCGTTGTCTGCACCTTTTTCTTTTTTATATTCATGCAAACAAAAATAAGGGGCTTTTGGCGCATGTTCACCGGTGGCAAGCATCCAATCGACCTCTCCCGATACCAAGTGTCCGTCTATTTCTGCACTCAATTTTCTATTAGAAAAAGGTTTATATAAATCATTTTCATACTCAACTTTATCTATAAATAATGCGATGAATTGACCGAAGAGTTCTTGCTCGTTCCAATCATCCACACGTCTGCGTAATCGTTGTTGCAGACGGACTAAATCCCGTTTGACATCCTCCGAAATATCCTCATCACTATTTAGCCAATTATCCAAATCATCACATTGGTATTTCTCCTTTAATCCAAAAGTATCAACCAAATCTTGTTTTTTCCAATGTTTGAAAGTTTTCATAAGCATAATTTTTATGATGATTGAATGGCTAAAATACTATTTTCCAATTCCTTATCCGTCGTCAAATATCTCAATTCATTGCAGTAATAATTCCATTTCTCATAAATCGGAAGCGTTTCTTGTATGGTAATTTTTGAGGCAAATTTGCTCTTCGCTACGCGATAAAAGAAGATTTCTTTAGTTGAATTCGGCTGACTTTCATTTATAATTTGGTCGAATCTAATATCTTCTCTTTTCTCTTTCGCCATATCTGCGACCAATCCTAACACCGATATATCGCCTTCTTTTTTTGTTAAATTAATTAATTCAAAAACATCAATCGTATCAATATTTCTAATTAAAAAATCCAATAAAATCCACATTAATCTCCCTGAATAACGACAGTAATTTGTCGTTTCAGCAATTAGTTTTTCGATAGCAATGTCCTCGACATCAACACTTTCAGCTACTAATGCTTTGCTATCTTGTCTGTTCCAATGTTGAAATAATATATTTAATTTATCTTCCATCCTTGTTCTTCTAAAAAGTATTGAATTTTTTGCGCCCAATCGGGTCTTTTCTTTCCTATCACGTCCATGTTTTTGATGACTCTTTGTTTGTCATCTTCAGTTAGTTGGGGCAATAGAACTTCAATATCCTCCAAATCTTATTCGCGTAATGCTCTGATTTTCATGGTTAATTGTTCTGCAATACCCAAAACAAATACTTCGAGAAACTTCAAATCCAAATCGAGTTTGGTTAATCTTTCTCCAAAATCAGGTGGTAAAGCATCTACAAAACCTTTTACACCGTCATTCAACCAATCTTCATCCAAATCAAATTTTTGGGCAACAATTTTCGAAGCATTTTTTAACTCATTCAAATCATTTCCCTCCATAATTACATCAACATCGCGTGTGGCACGCAGCGAACCAAAATGAATAATCATTGCCGCACCACCGATGATGACAATTCTGAAAGGTTGAGTAACTTCCTTATCAAGCCCTGTTAATGCGTTTACTAATTCGGATTTGTTCAAAGTGAAAAATTAATATATTTGTAAATATTCAAAAAAACTAAACCGCTTCCGCTGCCATTTCCTCAATGATTCCTTTTAATTTTTTGAGTATTTTGAAGATGGTGAAAATGTCATCGTCACGAAAGGCATTATAAGCGTCACTAACACAATACTCACGATTTTTCAGGGTTAGAAAGTACCAAAATCGTCCCATCACAAATGCACCGTATATAACATTTGTATCATTATTGACAGCCTGTGCAGCCATCATCGCAATAATGAGTTGACCAAGCGGATCTTTGTCTCCACCTTTTTCTTTTTTATATTCATGTAGGCAAAAATAAGGGGCTTCCGGTTGGAATTTGCCACTTGCCAACATCATATCTACTTCTCCCGAAACCAGTTGCCCGTCTATCTCACCGCTTAGTTTTCTATTGGAAAATACCTTATATAGCTGACTTCTATAATTCACCTTATGTATCAAGGGTGCAATGAATTGATAAATCAACTCTTGCTCATTCCAATCATTTACATCCTCACGTAGTATTTGTTGCAGATAAATTAACTCTTGTTCAGTATCCTCCGAAATATCTTCGTTACTGTTCAACCAATTATCCAAGTCATCACATTGTTGTTTGACATCCAGCCCGAAGGTCTTTGCCATTTCTCCTCTTGTCCAGTGCTTGAAAGTTTTCATAAGAATGAATTTTGATTAGGAATAATTTATTTTGAAGTCCTGTATGTATTTGTGAATATTCAAAAAATCTAAACCGCTTCAGTTGCCATTTCCTCAATGATTCCTTTTAATTTTTTGAGTATTTTGAAGATGGTGAAAATGTCATCGTCACGAGTGGCAGTATATGATTCGCTAACACAGTATTCTTGATTTTTCAAGGTCAAAAAATACCAGTATCTCCCCGATACATAAGCACCGTAAATGGTATTTGTATTTTCATTAATGGCTTGTGCTACTACCATAGCAATGATAAGTTGACCAAGCGGGTCATTGTCCACACCTTTATCTTTTTTGTATTCATGTAAACAAAAATAAGGTGCTTTAGGCTCATGTTCACCACTTGCCAGCATCCAATCTACCTCTCCCGACACCAAGTGTCCGTCTATTTCCGCATTCAATTTTCTATTTGCAAAAGTTTTATACACATCACTCTTATAACGCACCTGATGTAACAATAATGCGATGAACTCAACAATGAGTTCTTGCTCATTCCAATCATAGACGCGCTCACGCAGTTCTTGTTGCAAACGAACCAACTCACGTTTAGTATTCTCCGAAATATCCTCGTCACTATTTAGCCAGTCATCCAAGTCATCACATTGTCGTTTTTGCCTTAATCCAAAAGTATCGACCAATTCTTGTTTTCTCCAATGTTTGAAAGTTTTCATAAGCATAATATTTATATAATTAAATACCTAAACCACTTCCGCAGCCAATTTCCCAACAATCCTCTTTAATTCTTTAAGTATTTTGAAAATGGTAAAAATATCACTTTCGCGGGATGCAATATATGAATCACTAACGCAGTACGCACGATTTTTCAAGGTCAAAAAAAACCAATTTCTCTCCAAAATATACACGCCGTACATCGTTTCCTGATTACTGATGCTTTGTGCGGTCATCATGGCAATAATCAGTTCGCCAAGCGGGTCATAATCCTCATCTTCTCCGATTTTACATTGACTGAGGCAAAAATACGGCATTTTCAATCCGTATTCTCCACTGCCAATTATCATATCTACTTCGCCTGATACGGTCTCTCCGTCTATCTCTCCAATCAATGTTCTATTAGCAAACAATCCGAATAAAGCATTGTCGTAGTTAATTTTATCCATTATTAATGAAATGAATTTGACTGTCATTTCCTGTTCATTCCAAGTCAATATATTCCTACGTAATTTTTCTTGCAAACGGATTAACTCACGTTTGGTATTCTCCAAAATATCCTCATCACTATTCAACCAATTATCCAAATCATCACATTGTCGTTTTTGCTTTAATCCGAAAGTATTAACCAATTGCTGCCTTCTCCAATGCTTGAAAGTTTTCATGTGAATAAATTTTGATTAGAAATAACTCATTTTGAAGTCCTGTTGCGCTTATTAAATTGAGCCAAACTCTCATTAATTTCATTAGTTACTTCTTCTATCTGCGCTTCTGTTGCCTGACTTTTTGAAATGATTGTTTTATAACGAATTAAATCTATAAAACGTTGAATTTCTGAAATTTCCATTAATCCTTTAGGAATGGAAATCAATAATTCATCTTTAGTATTTATAATTTTCATAATATAAAAATTTAAACTTGAACTTGACACTTGCGCTTGAACTTACCGACTCTCTGTATAAACATTATCCCTCAGTTGAATCTCCTCCTCTGTATATTTCGACGGGCATTTCATCAGCATATCCGTAGCGACAAATTCATCACCTTTCATCGTGCCGGTAAGTACTAACTCCTCTGAACGTTCAAAATCCTGTGGTTTTGTACCGATGTATGCGACCTTTTTTTCTGTACCTTTTTTGTCTTTCATATAAAAAGAAAACAAATTGGCATCGATTTCAGGATTGTAGGTCATGGGTTTATCTTTGGCGAGATAGCCTACGATTTGATGCTTTTGGTCGGGCTGTTCCATAGCGATTTGAAAGTTGGAATAAGTCCCCATATCACCTGATGCAGAGACCAATACGCCGATAGCCGCCGCTACCATTATCAATCCTATTATATGTGTTGTCTTCATAAAAATAACCTTGTGCGATTTTAAAAAATCGTGTTACGTGTAAAACGCAAAAATACGACTTTTTGTTGGTTAAAAACAGGTAAATTCAGGGCTTAGAATGAATCTAAACAAAGATTTACTTTACTAATACTTTCCCAACTGCCAACAACTGTGTTTTGTCAAAAATCTGAATAAAATAAATCCCCGCAGATAGTTCGTTTACAGTGATTTCTGCACGATGTCCTGAGAATTTTCCATCTTTAATGACTTGCCCTGTTATGGTAGATAATTTGTAACTGCCTTTTGTAATATAATCGTCCGCTTTAATGTGTAATATATCTTTGACGGGTGAGGGAAATGCTTTTATATTATTGGAAGTGAATACATTGTTGATAGCCCAATTATCCGTAGGACCAGTTTCCTCGCAGGAAAGTCCCGGCAAAACATCATACCCATAAATTAGGTCTCTGGGTGCTAAAATATCAGGTAGCAATGGTCCTGAATCACTTCCTATACCTTCATAAAACCATGCCCAAGTATTATATGTATTTCCATTTTCCCACAGTATTTCACATTGAACACTAAACACTTCTCTCTCTGACGATGCTTGCCAATCAATAACAGGAAATGTGTCAATTCCTATTACTATGCAATATTGTATCGTTGCGAGTGGATGTCTCATCCAACAATATCTGTCAAGTGTATCTCCCGTTTCAAGACTATAATCAAACAGTTCATGCTCTATATTCAGGGCACATGAATCAGCGACTAAATCAGGTTTACCTGAAAAATCATTTTCACATTCATCCCTTAATAGAATATTATAGACTTTTTGTGTGGAAATATCTTCCCTAACCAAAGCAAAAAGCGTATCTCCTAAATATCCGCATTGACAATAATAGACTTTTTTATAAGTTTGACCGTCAACAACAGTGTCCCCTCGCATGATAAAGTCTTGAAATACACTAAATCCGAGTGCCGGAACGCCGCATCTCCAGTGAGCATCCTCCACCACCAAAGGTTCATATTGAGCAAAAGAAAAAAGAGAAGAAAAGGTGAGTGTAAAACACAAAATTAGCTTTTTCATAGTATTATTTTTTTTATTTAAAAAAGGAATCACAATGGCAAGATAGCATTATTATTGGAAAATGTAGGTTCTAATACATATTATGAATCTAAATAAACCCAATCAAAAAAGCCCGACGCAAAGCGTCAGGCTCTTATAATGAATATATGATATTCTTTATTGAAGTTCAATAACTCCACAACCGATACGCGCTCCGGCTGCCCCTGAAGGTTGAGAAGAAAAATCATCAATCCCTTCATGAACGATCATTCCTTTTCCAACTACGTCATTATCCTCACCACAACCTACACACCATAGGTCAGTGGTACGACTGATAGTTCCGGTGCCATCAGCACCAATCGTGATATTGCCGATGTCGCCTAAGTGAAAAGGAGCTGTTCCCCATACACCGTGGTCTTCGTTGGTTGGGTTCCAATGTCCTCCGGCAGAAGTACCATCGGCAGCACTACAATCGCCCATAGCGTGAATGTGGATAGCATATTCGCCTTCGGCAATACCCGAAATATTCGCCTCCATAGTTACCCCTCCGTCTGCATCTTCTGTAAATGTTACGGTTCCGCTTAATCCGCTGTTATTTGTAGCAACCATTTCGGCAGTGGCAGTTGTCGTGTCACTGTCATCACTGGCACAACTATAAATTACTAATGCCATCGCAGAGAGGGCAAATAATAGGGCAGAAAATTTTAATGCGTTTTTCATATTTATTTATTTGTAAAATTAAGTTTGGATGGTTATTTAAAATATCGCCCAAAAATAATACAAAAGAGGTAATTTATTATTATCAAAATATAATTAAAAATTATTGAATATCATGTTAGTATAATAAAATTATATGACTATTAGCTTATCAACAAAAAAGCCCGATACTAATATCAGGCTTTTTGTATTTTAATAAAAAAATTATTTAATAAGCTATTTTCACTCCATATATGCCTCCAAAGGCGGACAAGTACAAATCAAATTCCTATCGCCATGCGAATTATTCACACGCCCAACGGCTGCCCAAAATTTGACATCGCGTACATAAGGTAGCGGGAAAGCTGCCTTCTCACGCGAGTAACTATGTGACCAGTCATTTGCCGTAATAACGGACAGTGTATGTGGCGCATTATTCAATACATTATCTTCTTTATCGGCTGCGCCTGTGGCGACTTCATCCATTTCTTTTTTGATTTCGAGCATAGCATCACAGAAGCGGTCAAGTTCATCCTGACTTTCGCTTTCGGTAGGTTCAATCATTATCGTTCCGGCAACGGGGAATGACAAAGTTGGCGCATGGAAACCATAGTCTATCAGGCGTTTAGCCACATCTTCGGCTTCTACACCAAGCGGTTTAAATTTGCGTAAATCAATAATCAACTCATGCGCTACACGTCCTTTTTCTCCTTTGTATAAAATGTCGTATTCGCCCTGCAAACGCGCTGCAATATAATTGGCATTGAGTATCGCATAGCGCGTCGAATCTACTACACCTTCATTGCCGAGCATCCGTATGTAAGCATAAGAAATCAGCAAAATACTCGCGCTTCCCCACGGCGCAGCCGACACTGCCGGAATCCCTTTTACACCGCCCGTCTGTACAAGCGGATGCTTGGGCAAATAAGGCGCAAGACTTTGATTGACACAAATCGGACCCATGCCCGGACCGCCGCCGCCATGTGGTATCGCAAAAGTTTTGTGCAAATTCAAGTGACAGACATCTGCGCCAATCTCTGCCGGACTCGTCAAGCCGACTTGTGCATTCATATTAGCACCGTCCATATATACTCTACCGCCATTCGTATGAATGAGGTCGCAAATCGCTTTAATTTCTACTTCAAAAACACCATGCGTAGAAGGATAAGTTACCATTAGGCAAGAGAGGTTTTCGGCATGTTCTTCGGCTTTTGCTGTCAAATCTTCGAGGTCGATATTGCCATTTTCATCACACTTGGTCACGACGACTTTCATACCTGCCATCACTGCACTCGCCGGATTCGTACCATGCGCCGAAGCGGGAATCAACGCAATATTTCGGTGCGTATCGCCATTGGCTTCATGGTAGGCACGTATGGTCAATAGCCCTGCGTATTCGCCTTGTGCGCCGGAGTTGGGTTGTAGCGAACAGGCAGCAAAACCCGTAGCGGCACACAGATAACTTTCGAGTTCTTCAAAAATCTGTTTGTAGCCCTGCGCTTGCTCCATTGGTACAAAAGGATGCAAGCCACCAAACTCTGCCCAACTTACCGGAATCAACTCCGTAGCGGCATTCAGTTTCATGGTACACGAACCTAAAGGAATCATTGAATGTGTAAGCGATAAGTCTTTGTTTTCCAATGACTTAATATAACGCATCATCTTAGTTTCCGAATGATGACTATTAAAAACCGGATGCGTGAGATACTCGCTTTTGCGCTTTACATTAGTCGGTATTTTAGCTTCCAATTTAGCGGCTATGGCTTCGTATTCCTTGCGTTCACCATTCAAGGGTGAGGCAACGAAATCCAGTCGATTTGAATTTTTAAATATATCAATAATGTCTTTTATGTCATTATATTGTATCGTTTCATCGAGTGTTATTTGAATATTATTTTCATGATTATAATAAAAATTAATACCGTTTTGAAGAGCAATTTTTTGAATATTATCGCCAACTTCTTTAGAGGGTATTTCTATATTTAATGTATCAAAATAATATTCGTTTTTATTATTAAAACCCAATTGAGCGAGTTCGTGTTCGAGTACCCGCGCCAGTCCGTGAATGCGTGTAGCGATAGCCCGAATGCCCGCCTGACCATGATACACCGCATACATACCCGCCATGATTGCGAGCAATGCTTGTGCCGTACATATATTGGAAGTTGCCTTATCTCTGCGAATGTGTTGCTCACGGGTTTGGAGTGCCATACGAAGGGCAGGATTGCCGTTGCTGTCCACAGAAACTCCGATAATACGTCCCGGAATTTGGCGTTTGAAATCTTCGGTAGTCGCAAAATATGCTGCGTGTGGTCCGCCGTAGCCCATCGGTACGCCCATGCGTTGAGTGGTGCCGACTACGGCATCTGCGCCCCATTCGCCCGGAGGAGTGAGCAAGGCAAGACTCAATATATCGGCAGCTACGGTAAGATAGGCTTCGGCTGATTTGGCTTGCTGTGCAAAGGCGGTATAATCAGCCACTTCGCCATCGGCACAAGGATATTGAAGCATTGCGCCAAAGGTTTTATCATCAAATTTGAAAGTATGCCAATCACCAATCACCAACTCAATATCAAGTGGTTTGGAGCGAGTTTGGAGTACGTCAATTGTTTGTGGCAATACTTTATCGGAAACGAAAAATTTATTAATTGCCTCGCCTTTATTGCGTTTATTTTTTTGATTATAAAACATGGTCATCGCTTCGGCGGCAGCCGTACCTTCATCAAGCAAAGAAGCATTGGCGATAGGCAAACCCGTCAGGTCGCTGACCATAGTTTGGAAATTGAGGAGAGCCTCAAGTCTGCCTTGTGCAATTTCGGCTTGGTAAGGCGTATATTGCGTGTACCAACCCGGATTTTCAAAAATATTTCGCAAAATAACAGACGGCGTAATCGTACCATGATAACCCAAACCGATGTATGAACGAAAGACTTTGTTCTTCGCGGCAATCTGTTTGAGTGTGCGGAGATATTCGTATTCGGTGAGGGCTTCGGGGAGTTTGAGGTCGCTGTTGATGCGGATATTCGTAGGAATGGTCTCATCAACGAGTTGGTCTAATGTAGGAACTCCAATAGTATCGAGCATAGATTGTAGCTCTGCCGGATTGGGTCCGATATGGCGTTTGACGAATTGGTCAAAGGATTTTATAGTAAGCATTGAATTTATTTGAATACCAAGTGAAAATTTTGTGCAAAAATACAATGTAAAACAGAAATGTCCATGACATTATTACAGCATTTTTTCTGCTTTTGATAGCATTATATTGTGCAAAAATGATTGATAATAAAAGGTGGCTTGTATTGTTATTTTAGACGGTCAAATCTGTAATTGGTGACTTGATTTGATACTAACAATATAGATGATGAATGGTTGGTATTTGTTTTGGGATTTTTATAAAAAAGCCATTGGCAGTGACAAAAAATGGCAGATATTTCAAAAATATCTGCCATTCATTTTCTATAAAAAACGAAAATAATTAACCGTTAATCATTAACCATTAATACCCCGGATTCTGCACCAATGAGGCATTCCGCTGTATTTCATCCCGCGTAATCGGGCGATAATACATTTTATCCACCCAAGTCCGCGTTTCGACTTCGGTATTATCGAAAACGGTATAGGTATAATCATAAACCGACTTATCGTGCTTGTATGGTACGTGCGGTATTGCACCTGCTTTGAGCGTGGCTTGTACATTGACGGCTTTGATGCCTCTGCCGAGTGTTTCGGGCGCAATCATCCACCTACGGGCATCGTGGTAACGATGTTCCTCGTAGGCGAGTTCGACCCTACGCTCGTTGCGGTATCTGTCCATGAGGGCTTCTCCCGAATCGGTGATTTCGGGCATACCCACACGGTAGCGTATTTTATTGAGCCAGTCGCGTGCGTCCTGCTCCATACCAAGTTCTATGGAGGCTTCTACATAATTGAGTACAACCTCTGTATAACGGATAAATGGCCAAGGCACTTCCTGTGTATTTGACTGATTATCAGGCAGTGCCGGGTTAGGGTCAATAAATTTTCGCGTGTAGTAGTGTGTGCGACTGCCATTCCAGTTTTCAACGGTGGATTCGCGGGTATCTACACCATTGACAATGCCTCCTGCACCATCGTCGTAGTAGCCCGTCTGGATTTGATTCATCGGGTCAATTGGTGATACAGATGAAGGTCTTGGCTTCCATTCTGCGCCATCGTAGAGAATACTCGCATAAAAACGCGGGTCTCTATCGGTGTATGGGTCGGCTGCCATGTCGGGGTCGTTCCAATCAAATTTTGAGCCGTCCATCATTTCATAATCATCTACCAACTGCTGAATAGGTGTGTTGCCGCCCCAGTTGTTGTAACCGTTGGGTCCGTTGTTGATGCCATAGTGCAGACCGCCGAGGGGCCATATCGACTCCTCTGTATAATCGGACGTGGCGGAGCGTTGGAAGATGAGTTCGACGGCTGCGGCAGCATCGGCTGCAGCACTACCGCCGCCCATAGCGAGTGCGATGTAATTGGCTTTGCCCTCTTCTGCCGAAACGGGTGCGGTCAAATCCATTTTGTAACCTGTACTTTCATTAAGCGCAGCTTGTGCCGCATCGCGTGCAGTTTGCCAGCGACTCATTTGGTCGCCGGAAGTGTAAGCTACCAGTTCGAGATTGGCGTAGGAAGCCAAGTCAGAAGAATTGGCGGAAGCGGTAGGTCCATCGTGCAAATCACTCGCTGCATAGAGCAACACACGCGATTTGAGTGCAAGTGCAGAAGCACGTGTAGCACGTCCGTCACCCGTTGCGATACCGTCCAGAATTTCCGCTGCTTTATCCAAATCCGCAATAATGAAGTCCACACATTCTTTATAAGAATTTCTGGCAATGGAGTAATCTTCATCCAAGCCATAGAGCCTATCCACAAGCGGTACACCACCAAAATATCTCAATAATTGCTGATAATAATAAGCCCGCAGAAAATGCGTTTCACCGATAAGTTGTTGTTTCAAGCCTTCGTCGATTGTAGCTCCGGGCAGCTCGGTCAAAGCGATATTTGCCTGACGAACAGCGAGATACATATTGCCCCATTCATAAGTATCACTCATAAATGCCAGATTGGTCGGGCTTTCCGTACCTTCATTGAGCGGCGGAATGGGTCGCCCCGCATGTGTAAACATGGCTTCATCGGTATAAGCTGCCAGTGCCTGCTCCTCAAATCCGCCGTAACCAAGAAATGAATACACATTGAACACAAAAGCCTCTGCCAATGCGCCGTCTTGCCAAGTGGCTTCCGCCGAAATTTGGTCAAGCGGTTGTGTGTCCAAAAAATCCTGATTACACGAAATCGGTAAAAGCAACATTACTACGAGTAGTGGCACTGTTAGTAATAATATTTTATTTTTTTTCATGTTTTAATTTTTTTAGTTCATGGTTGATAGTTCATGGTTGATAGTTTTTAGTTGATAGTTGTTGGTTCATGGTTTGTAGTTGTTGGTTTATAGTTTTATAAAATTTATTTTTTTAATAATTTATAAAAAAACTAATTAATAATTTTTTTAATAAAATTAAATTATTATTTATAATAATTTTCTAAAAACCAAAAACTATGAACTAAAAACCATGAACTAAAAACCATGAACTATCAACTATGAACTAATTATAATGTCAAACTGAAACCTACATTGACGACTCTGGACAATGGATAGTAAAGTCCTGCAGAGTTGGTAGATTCCGGGTCGAGAATACTAAATTTATCTATGGTAATTAAATTAAATGCGTTGACATATATACGTCCGCCGCTGAATCCGGCTTTGCCCAAGAAACTGTCTTCGCCAAGTCCGTATCCGATTTCTAAGTTTTTCAAACGAATATAATCTTTATCAAATAAGTAATAGGTATTATTGCCAAAATTACCACCTGAATAATAGGTATCACCACGACTTGCCAGACGCGGATGTTCTGCACTCGGATTGTCAATAGACCAACGATTGTCGTGATTGTATTTCAGATAATTACCAATATCACCGGATTCCGTTTGAATCGGAATACTTGCGCCTGTAGCACCTTGCCAAAGCATGGAGAAATCAAAGCCACCATACTCGGCGCGAAGGTTGATACCAAAGTTGAATTTCGGTATGATGTTCTCATTCAAGCGGATTTGGTCGTCACCATCTATCAAGCCATTGCCGTCCTGATCGACGAATCTCATATCGCCGGGAATCAAAGCGGGCGTAACGGCACTGTAATCAATCGTATTGGTTTCGATAGCAGCTTGGTCTTGGAACACACCATCAGACTCATATACCAAATAAGAACCAATTGGCTTGCCCTCTTGCAATTGATAATCGGGCGTACCGGGAACTTCATCTATAAAGATGACTTCATTGTTTGCCCAACCACCATTTATACCAAGCTGATAGCGGAAGCCACTTCTACTTGAGCTTTTATCACCACCATTATATAGTACATTAAATTCAAAACCTCTGTTGACGACTTCACCCGCATTGACGGGGGGCAACAAACTACTGATACCTGACGAGCCGGGTGTAGAGGTTCTTTGAATCAAAATTTGGTCGCGGTTATTGTTGAAATATTCCAAAATAATATCCAATCTGCCCAAGAGCGTCATGTCTAAACCGAGATTGAGATTGTTGGCTCTTTCCCATGTGAAATTAGGATTGGGAAGTATAGTTTCTCCCAATGTGGTCTGAACTGTACCTTCGGTAGGGAAGCCTCCCAAACCGTAAGTCTGTAGATAAGCGTACTCTTGTAATCTATCATCAAAGAATACTTGATCGTTGCCCATTTGTCCGTAAGAAGCGCGAAGTTTGATATGGTCAAATAGGTTGGAATTGAACCATTCTTCGCTCGAAATATTCCAACCCAACAAGACACCGGGGAAGAAACCAAAACGCCCGGATTGGGGGAAGATGTACGAGCCGTCATAACGCCCGATAAATTCTACAAGGTATTTTTCGCGGAAATTATATTGTAATCTACCGTAATAACCCAAGCGGGTACGATTGTATGCACCACCGCCTGCGTTTTGTTGTTCTGTGCCTCCGGCAAATAATTGATCAATGGCAGTAGAGACATAGTTTCTGCGGAAAGCAAAGAAATTATCGCCTTGAAACTGCTCGCGAGTGGCACCCGCGAGGATATTCAAACCATGATCCGTACCGATTTTTTTATCATAACTCAAGATACCTGTCAGGTTGGTATTGAGCAATGAAAATGACGCTTGTGTAAGTCGTGCATCTGTAAAAAGTGAGCGGACGGACGGTTCGAGCAGTGGTGTAACACCGTCGTCTTGGTAGGTTTGTTTATCCCAAAAATAGAGTTCCCAGGGTGTTTGCCAGACCTTATTGGTCGTGATATTTCTATCCATAGCACCGGAAAGGGTAAGTTTCAAACCTTTGACCCAAGGATTGCGAATGTCCACA
Source organism: uncultured Saprospiraceae bacterium (assembly GCA_938028705.1). Lineage (GTDB taxonomy): Bacteria > Bacteroidota > Bacteroidia > Chitinophagales > Saprospiraceae > JAHDEO01. The sequence continues at coordinate 35,502 of CALIZI010000083.1, forward strand.
CCGCCATTGAGTTGTACGATGTCGGACGGCGTGTTTTGATAACCTGTGGCATTGGTGGTGATGACGACCGGATTTTGCCCGTTTTCGATGTCTGGTCCGGGTTCTCCGGTGGGCCATACGGCGGGTTCGGTGGGTCGTCCGCGCATCAACATTCTGAAAATGGCATTGGCATTTTCCGTTGGGAAGTTACGGTCTTCGCGTCTTCCGTTGATACCGACATTGGCGGTGATGTAGTCGTTTACATCTGCGTCGAGATTGAGTCGGAAGCCGTATTGCTTATAATAGGTAGCGGAATTTTGGTAAATCGCATCTTGAAAAGTATAGCCGAGCGAGGTGTAATAACGTACCTTATCCGAGCCGCCACTCAAACCGATATGGTGTTGATTTTGCGGCGACCATTCGCGGAAGGTATCGCCAAACCAATCGGCATCGGGGTAAGTCCATTCGTCGGAGCCGTCGCCATGTGCCTCAACAGCTTCCGGGCTGAAATTGGCACTCAATGTACCAATATCGGGTGTGGGTGAATCATAGGTACCCGTTGTGCGGATGCTGTTCCATGCGTCTCCCCATTCCTCAACGGGAATGGAACGATAAATCGGCAGTTCGTTCATGATGTTGGCGTACTCAACGGCATTGGACATTTCGGGTACAATGGTCGGTTGCGACCAACCTCTATTGAAGGTATAAGTTGCGGTCGGTTTGCCTGATTTGCCACGCTTGGTGGTGACGAGTACTGCGCCATTTGCCGCCCGCGCTCCGTAAATCGCGGCAGAGGCATCTTTGAGTACCGAGACCGATTCGATGTCTTGCGATTGCAGCCTTGAAATACCGCCGTCTCTGTCGGGAATACCGTCAATGACGACCAGAGGTGTACTGTTTCCTAATGTGTTAGTGCCTCTGATTCTGATGGTTGCGTCATCGCTACCGGGTTCGCCGCTTGGCTGAATGACGACGAGACCGGGCAGCCGCCCCGCCAGTGAAGTTGAAAGATTGACCGCCGGAGATTCTACGAGGACATCGCCTTTGAGTTGGGCTACTGCACCTGTAACCGTCACTTTTTTCTGTGTGCCATAAGCGACCACGACAACCTCATCAAGGCTTGTGCCTTCTTTCATGGTGACGCTGACATTGGATTGGTTGCCAACGTCTATTTCCTGGTCGCCAAAGCCTACGTAGCTGAATACCAGTACGTCACCTTCGTTTACTTCGAGGGAGTAATTTCCGTTAATGTCTGTTACTGTTCCCTTGGTTGTGCCTTGTACCGATACATTGACTCCGATAAGTGGTATATTATCTTCATCCACGATTGTACCGGACACCGTTGTTTGAGCATACAAAGAAGCACTCAACAAAAACATTAACGAAAAGAACAGGATTTGTAATTTTCGTCTTTTCATAGTGTGTAGTAGTTTGTTTGAAAATTCCAATCCCGTATGCCGATAGCTATACGGCATTGTGGACAAATAACAAATTCCAAAGTATTTAAATAATAAACTGTAAAATTATTTAATTTATAATTTTTAATACTATTTTTGTAAAATAAAAATTATATAATAATATTTTTATTTATTTAAATAATATATTGAAGTTGGAATTTGAATATTGTCCACGATGCCGTATAGCTATCGGCATATGGGAGGGAATTTCTCAAGTTTTCATATATAACTTGATTCAATAATAGAATTGTTTTTGGTAGCCATGGTATTTAATATATAAACACTGCACGAAATTATTGATTTATTTTTTAAAATTATAATTTATCGTGATTTTTCTTTGTCACTTAAAGTGTTTTTGAAATTAAATTTGGAGAGAGGTGATGTGATTTACTAAATCGTTTTACGTGTGTTTGCAAATCTGCATTTAAACATTATCTTTACAAATATAAAAATGCTTGTACAAAATTGAACTTGTACTTTCCCGATGCCGTATAGCTATTGGCATACGGGATTGAACTTGAACTTAATAACACCATGTCAGACCAAACACATTTACTTACATTTACTTGTTACAAATGTGGAAAAGAAAGTATGTACCCGAATTATCTCAACCGTACAGGCGACTTCAGTCGCCATGTGACAGTGCGACTGAAGTCGCCTGTACGAAGGATTTGCCATCGTTAGTGCAATTATTTAACTTTATCAAAAAATAAAAATTATGAGTACGGCAGAATTGAAAAATAATCTTCATCGGTTAATCGTAGAAACCGATAATACGGACATTCTTTTGAAAGTACAGAATATATTGATTGAACCTAAAAGTGAAGTATTCGAATTATCGGATTATGAAATACAGCAAATAGAAAAAGGTTTGAAAGATATTGAGGAAGGTAGAGTTTATACTCACAAAGAGGTCAGAGCTAAAATTGATAAATGGATAGCTGAAAAGCAACTATAAAATTTATACAACATTTCCCTCCTCTCACCGCACAAGCGTCACATAACCCGTCAGTTCCTCCTCCATCCCCCGTGCACCTGTCAATGTGACGTGATACACATACACACCGACGGGCAACATCTGCCCGGTATTATATTTCCGTCCGTTCCATGCAATGTTTGGGTCATTGGTTTCAAAGACCAACTCACCCCAACGATTCCAGATGGTCATATTAAAAGTTTCGATACCATAAAAAAGACCTGCGCCTCTGAAACCGTCATTGACATCATCATAATTGGGTGTAAAGGCATTGGGCAAATGATAGGTATAACGCGGTTGTACGTCAATGAATTTTGAGGTCGAATCCTGACAACCGCTTTGATGTGTGGCAATCAGTTGCACTTCATACTTGCCGGTATCGGGAAAGGCATAAATCGGATTTTGCAAGCCGGAATTATCGCCTGTACCAAACTCCCAAGACCAAGCGACTGCATTGATGGATTGGTCGGTAAAAGTCACTTCGGGTGCAAAATTGGTCGGGTTTTCGGGCGTACAGCTAAAGGCGGCATCAGGTGCTGCCAAGATGCGGACATAATCGGGGAAGACCTGTGACGAGACACAACCCGTAGGTGAGGTCATGGTCAGTGTAGTGGTGTAGCTGCCCGGCTGCGGATAGGTATGTATAGGGCTGACTTCGGTAGAAGTCGTGCCGTCTCCCAAATCCCACTCTGTTGTATAACCGTTTATCGGAAATGAATTATTGATAAATTCGACAGTCGCAGGCGCACATACATTGGCATTTTCTATCGAAATATTGATTTGAGATTCGGGGAACCAACTGATGCTTTGCATATAAGTATCTTCGCATTGATTGATGTCTCTTACAGTCAAATTGATATTAAAATTTCCTGCCTGTGTATAGGTATGATTCGGGCTTTGAGTCGTCGAAGTATTGCCGTCACCGAAGTTCCAATTCCAATTCGTAATCACGCCGCTTCCGGTGGTAGATTGGTCACTAAATTGAATCGGTACATTCTCGCAGGAGTCTATTGCAAAGTCAAAATCAGCTTGAATATCGGGATAAATATTCACAAAGATATTGGCAGTATCAGCACAGTCAGGACTATCTGGATTGACAATTAAAATACCTTCATATTCACCGATTCCATTAAAAGTAATCGTAGGATTAGTCTCTGTTGTGGATGCCGTACCAAGCCCTGTCTCAAATTCCCAATAATAACCTTCAATAAAGGCAACTTGTTGACTTTCATTGACAAATGTAATCGTATTATTGCCACATGAATTAACAATATATTCGCGGTAGCCTGCCCCCAGGCTGTCCTCACGTATGTCTGCCGTAATACTTCGTTCACAATTGGTGACATTAAACTGAAAATCGCGCCGCGTGATACTCAACAATTCGCCGCTTCGATACTCATACACACACACGCCTACCACGAACTGCCCTTGTATGGTAGGAATGCCTGTAATCAAACCTGTTGTCGGATGAATCGTCACAGGAGGATTGCCGCCAAGCGGCTCGGTTTCACTATACGGATTGACATAATTGACGGTTGGATAGTGCGGAAAATTAACCGCAGGCGTAGTGGCTACTTCCGGTGCAGGGAACATCGAAGAAGCTCCCGTAGTAGGTCGGCAGAGTTCATAAATGAGTTCGTCACCTTCTGCATCGGTGGCAGAATGGTCAAAACTCAGCGGTTCTCCGGCACAAATCGCAATAGGCGGAAAGCCATTAAATACCGGGCTGTTATTACAACTTTGTTGGGCTTCGGAAGAAATGAACATCGTGTAAGTTGCCCCTACATCGCCGGGTGTAACAATATTGCTGATTGTAGTGTTTCTACAACATCGCTGATAGACAATATGGTAGCCCGCAGCAAAAAACGGAAGGTTGGTAGTAAAGGTGTATGTGCCAAATTCGACACAAACATTAGAAGGCGGCACAAGGCAGGGATTATCCGTTTCGGCAGGAATAAAACCTTGTTGGTCGAGTGGTACCAGACGACTGAAACCAAATTGGGTAGCCGGTGTACCACCTCTGAAAATGGTAATGAAAGCCGGATCGTCCAACAAAGCACCACCTTGCGAAAAGCAATCCCGATAGACATTCAAAGTGATTTCGTAATTGTCATTACCCAAACACTCATAAGAAAAATCTCCGCCAATAATATGTAGGGCAGAAACAGAACCTGCGAAAAAAAACGCAACAGTTAGTACAAGAAATATATGTCGAAATACGTTCAAAATTGTAATTTTACGGTAGATGAAAAACAAATAGACGAATGAATTGAAATGTAAAATGTAAAA
>CALIZI010000084.1 GCA_938028705.1 uncultured Saprospiraceae bacterium
TTGTATATTTCACGCAGAGTACGCGGAGTACGCAGAGAAAAGCTATAAATCTCTGCGACCTCTGCGTACTCTGCGTGAGATTTAATCTCAAGGGTTTAGAGTACCAATACATTTAATTGCCCCTAATATTTTACACACTCATTTCTTTTGATGTTTTATCCGCTATCTTTTCAATCGTCATAATGGAAATGCCAAGTGCTTTTTCTATTTGTCGAACTTTATTGAGGCTTAGATTTTGTCTGCCTTTCATGATTCTTGTCAAGGCTTGAGGACTTACACCCAATTGCGCTGCAAATTCTTTTTGGGTCATTTTTTTCTCTTTAAGTGCAGACGAAATTCTCATAGCTATTACCATATAATCGGCTAAGGCATCTGCGTGTTCCTCGTTCCATTTGGCTATCTGTATCCATTTGGCATCGGGATTTACGGGCTTGGCTTTTTTATTGAGTAGTGCGATTTTTTCTTCTTTTGTTAACTTCATATTATATTAGATTTAACGGATATGAAAAATTCATCGTTTATAAAATCATTCCTATTGAATCCAAATATTCTGTAGCTGCTTCGAGTTTTCTGAGTTCATTGACCAAATCGGGGTCATCTCTCATATCTTGTACTAATTTCAATCCAAATCCGGTGATGACATATAAATTGTCGTCACATTTCACGGCATATACACGCAGCCATGGTGCTTCATTTGGATATCCTTTAGCTTTTACATCGGTATAATATCGCGGATGATTGTATGCTTCTACCGCATGAAGCGGCTCAAACAAATCGTCAAGTGAACCGCCATCTCCCGTCAAACCATCAGTAGCCAATGCTTTTAATTCTTGTGTTAATGCTGTGGCTTCTTGTTGTGTACGGATAGCAGCATCCTGTGGAGTATAGGAAGGATTATTATAGTATGTGAGTTTTCCTGCATGTTCGTTAAAGTATTCATTCAAGAACTCTGCATCATTATACCAGATAGCCATTTGGTCAAGTGAATTATGCATTTCTCCGTTCCAAAGGATAGCATATAGTGAGTTTTCTATGATAGTATCTAATTCCAATTTGAGACAAAAATAAACATATTTGCGTATTTATGCAATATTCTAACGCGTTTTTATTGATTGTACTTACATTCACGAGTTTGAAAAAGCTATTTTTTGAATTAAATTTTTCTTGAGTTTGACACCTATTGCCCTTGTCATTAGGCTGTATGCTGCATAAACCCTCACTTTTCGGGTCAAAAAATTAGATTTTTTGGAAAAATGTAGTGTGAAAATATGTTAGGTTATGTCGCTAAAAGGCTTTAAATTTGCGGCATCATGGCATTTTTGAAGGTAGAAAAGAAAAAATCTGGAATATATTTGAGCGTTGTGGAGACTTACCGCAATGAATCTGGTACGCCCTGCCACCGTCGGCTGTTTAATTTGGGCAAGGTGGAGGACTATCGTCCGGATACGCTCAAAAAAATGGGCAAACGCCTATACGAACTCGGTGGCGGTGATGTCAAAGACCTTTTGGGAGAGGAGATACAGGAGTTTGCGCGCTACAATTACGGCTATGCTCAAGTGTATAGCAAGCTGCTCAAGGAGTATCGTCTTCACAAGTTATGGCAACGCATCATCAAGCGACATGACTTGAAAATAGATCTGGCGAACAGTATCTTACTGCTGCTTTTAGACCGCTTGAATCAGCCTTGTAGTAAGTTGTGTAGTTATGATTTGCAGTCGGAATACTTGGAGATGCCTGCTTTATCCTTGCACTGGTTATACCGTTCTCTGGACTATCTGGACAAATACAGCAAGCAAATACAAAAGCAGATATTCAATACCGGTAGAACACTCTTTAACATGACCTTGGATGTGGTGTTTTATGATGTAACGACCTTCTATTTTGATTCAGAGGTGGAACAAGAAGGCAAACTTCGGCAAAAGGGCTTTGGCAAAGACGGCAAAATCGGCAAGACACAAGTCGTATTTAGTATGCTCATTGATAAGGATAAACGCCCGATAGCCTACGAGGTCTATCACGGCAAGACCTATGAAGGACATACTTTTGAGGATGCTGTTAAACGACTTAAAAAAACTTATCAGATTGGCAAGGTGATTATCGTTGCCGACAGAGGGATGCTCAACAAAGCCAATATTGAGTTGGTAGAAAAAGCCAAGACTTACGAGTATATCATAGGAGAACGCCTCAAAAATTTGCCGAAGACAGAGCAAAAAAAACTCCTTGATATAAGCAAATATACCCAAGAATTTGTGATGCCCGACACGGAACATCATCAGGCTGATACTAAAGAAGACCAAACCCTAAAAGACATCAAAATCAAATACACCACTCTAAAAAAGGGCAATAAAACGATTATCGGTACTTGGTCAGCCAAACGAGCGCGTAAGGACGAATACAAACGCAAAGAGAAAATCGCTAAAGCAAAGGACTTGCTCAAAACACCCGGCAAGATAACATCCAAAGCCAAACGCTATTATCTCAAAGAAAAAGGTGTCTCCAAAGAAGCAACACAGCCCAAAAGCTATGAAATAGATTGGCAAAAGATAGAAGCGCAAAAAAAATATGACGGCTTTATAGCAATTGCCACCAATGCCAAGGAGATTGAGGTGCCGGAAGTCTTGGACCAATACCGACATCTGTATCAAATAGAGCACACCTTTCGTACCTTCAAATCTTATTTGGAGGCACGTCCGATGTTCCATTGGAAAGATGAGCGCATAAGAGGACATCTGTGTTTGTGCTATATTGCCTACACGCTGATGAATCATTTGCAACTCGAACTTAAACAAGCAGGCAAGCCACATAGCGAGCGGCACATCCGCCGCTCACTCAATCAGATGCAGGTCAGTTTGGTTGAACAAGGCAAGAATCGGTTCTATATGCGCTCAAAGATGAACGCAAGTCAACGCGACATTCTTAATGTGCTGAAAATCAAAAAGATACCAAATTTATCGCCTGAAAATGCTATGAAAAAATATATTAATTGGTATTAATTTGTAGTGTGAAAGCCAAAAATATAACTGACTCATTGTCAGCTTTTTATGGCGGTTTGGTGTCAAACTCAAGATTGAATTTTCTATGTCAGATGCGGCGGCGGCAGATGCTAACATATCAGCCTTGTTCAGAACTATCGAAGCCGGTACGTTTGACAGATACTACTTTACTTTTGATGAGGAGCAAAAATTTTCATCAGCTAGCAGTAGCA
>CALIZI010000085.1 GCA_938028705.1 uncultured Saprospiraceae bacterium
GGCTACCCGTCTAACGCCGGACAGAGCTGATATTCAAGGACTTATGTTTTCTTTTGCGTGGTTCTTTGAACCCTGTCACATTTTGGCAAAGGAATTCAAAGAGGTCGGGAAATTCCTTGTCAAATAATCGTTGTGCAGGTGTTGTACCATCACTTCGTCTGATGTCGTAATTGTGGATGACGGTCAATACTTTGAGCCGTTGTTCTGAGATACCCTTTTGTGCATGATTGACAAAAGACAAATATCCGTTTCTGCCTTCTACCTGTGAAGAAGCCCGCTGAAAGCTGATGGCGAGCCGATAAGCCATCTTCCACAATTCTTCTTTTCGGCTCTCCGAAATATCAGTCTGAGTACACTCAACATTGAGCATTGCCTGTTCCCAACGGTCTTTGTAGTATTGTCGTAAATCTCTATTTTTTAATCTTGCCTGTATTTTATGGTATTGTTTTTTCCAGTATTGACAAGGTAAAGCATATTGTTCCAGCCAGATTCGTTCGCTATGACTCAATATCCCGGCTGCCACCCACCGGTCTAATTTTGCCTTTGTTTGATTAATCCATTGTTGGACACCCTCCGATATGGGGCTAATCTGCGACAACACCTTTGAGGCTTTTTCTACCGCGACATCCAATCCAATACTATCCGCTAATCCGCCGATTGTGCTAAAACAAACTGTGAGGTTTTTCTCCACCACTGCCTGCTGTGTCCACTTATTGTCTTCATCAAAAGGGTGAACACTTTTATTGATTTGTTCGATTTGCTGTCGATAAGATTTACACAAGTCCGCCAAGTACTCATAATGTGCTGTCAGACTGGCCTTAGTATCCTCTTTTGCCGATGCCAATGCTTCACGCGCCTGTTCCGTCCGGCGAGCAATATGACAGCCTATACTTTTGCCAATATCCTGTACAAAATGAAATAAATCAGGCATCGAAAAAACATCCAGATAAGTCTTGTTTCCCATGCTGACCAGTGCTTTGGCACGGTCACTGACCAAGTATTTTACTCCTATCCCTAAAGACAAGACCTTAGCTTGTATCAAGTTCCACCAACTCTCGCTGTCTCGTTTTTCGCTTGCTTCTTCAAAAAAAGGTAGCCACTTGTCAACTCTTGACACACTAACAACATCTCATTAAACCAACTCTCGTCCATACCCAAAATGGCCTCCAATTCCTGCAACTCCGAGTTTGCCTCCATTTGTAAACCTGACTCTTGTAACTCTTTGTACCAAAGGATATTCGTCTCTATTTCTTTTATTTTTCGATGAATGCTACTCTCTGACACCGCAGCTATATTGCCCAACTGCAAATGACCAAAATGCTCCGCTATACGACCGGCACCCGCTCCACCCTTGATGCCAAAGGTATAAATCACGCTGATAATCATACACTTTAAATGGTGTTGACCTTCCACTGTATTCCAAAAATCTGTACCCATTTGGGCTGCACGTGATTCGGCTCGTTTTTCCTGCTCCCAAATCGTACTCTTGGCAATCCCCAAAGATGCACCCGCTGTACGAAGACTCTCTTGTTTAGAGGCACGATTATAGTTTTGAATCTTGTACCAAACTGATTTTAACATAACTCATTTTTAACAGCAAAAATCGCCATTTTGTCACATATTTCATATTTTTACGACAAAAATATAACAACACGCTTTACTATTTTGTCCAACGTTAGACGGGTAGCCGAAACCCTCAATCAGCAGACTTTTATTTCATCAGTTTCCATACGTAAAGATGACGTTCTTCTTCTTACAAAAAATAAAGTTGTAACAGACTATCGACCTGATAAGCATGAAAAACAGCCTACCTATTCAAAGTCATTCATAGCTTTGGGTACTTTGCTTTAAGTTAATATAATATACGATTTATGTAAATTTTTAGTGAATTTAAATTCTATATTTGGTATTATCTCTCATTTTTAAGTAGATAGTACCAAATATAACCCGTATATTTGGTATTATCTTTTTAATAAAATGACTGGCAGAATACAAGAAATACGCAAAATAGAGGAATTACTCGCGTCGAATCGCTCTGAATTTTTAGCGGTGACAGGTCGGCGACGAGTTGGTAAAACTTTTTTGATAGATACCATTTTACGAGAGCATTATTGTTTTAGTATGACGGGTATTCAAAAAGGTAATACGGCTACACAAGTCATTAATTTTGCTATAAAACTCGCTGAATATCAAGGCAATGATGCACCCGTTGCACCTAAGAATTGGCAAATGGTGATGTTGCAATTCAAGGCATATTTGAAGACCTTGGATGCGGAGAGAAAGCAAGTGATTTTTATAGATGAATTGCCCTGGGTGCATACGGCGAGGTCGGGTTTTATACAGATGTTGGCGCATTTGTGGAATGATTATTTGTCGAAAGAAAGGCATTTTATTTTGGTGATTTGTGGCTCGGCGAGTTCGTGGATGACCAAAAAAATTATCAATGATCCGGGCGGTTTGCACAATCGTTTGACGGAATTGATTCATTTGCAACCGTTCACATTATCGGAAACACGCGAGTTTTTGAATGATAAAGGTTTACATTTTACACATCAGGAAACGGCGCGGATTTATATGGCATTGGGGGGTATTCCATTTTATCTGGAAAATTTGCGAAAAGGAGAAAGTTTTGCGATAGCGATTGAGCGGATATGTTTTTCGCCTGGTAATGCCATTCAAAAACTACTCTCATCAATAGCAAATGACAAATTCAATTCTACATTCATTCAAACATAAAAAATACACCTTATATTTTTTATGTCTAATAATGCTGTCAACGAGCGGCTGTATGCAAGAAGAAGGCTGCCTTGATGCCGAGGCAAGTAATTTTTCGGTCAGTGCGGATAAAGATTGTGCAGCCGAATGTTGCGAATATCCCAAGTTGGATATCCGTTTTTTTGCCCTTGCCGGAGGTGGTGGTTTTAGCACCAATACTTTTTACTTGGATGCGGCGGGTACGCCTTTTCGTATAGAGAATATCCGGTTTTTTATTTCGGATGTTCAGCTTTTACGTGCCGACGGTACGCAGGTGGGCGTGAAAGATACCGTCACATTGCAACCTGCCGAAACGAGGGTTGAAGACAATTATGCCTTGACCCAATTGAATACTTTTTCTTACGAAATAGGCGACATTGCAGGGTATGGTGATTTCGTTGGTGTCCGATTTAATGTAGGCTTGGATTCCACTGCTAATGCTGTCGAACCCGAACTGATGCCCGAAGGACATCCGCTTGGTATTCAGCAAGATACGATGTATGTTGATTCAGAAGAAGGCTACGCTTTCAGCAAAATAGACATCGCAGTGGCAGTTGCAGATACCACAACACAAACGTACAACATTACCGGAAATGACAATCTGGCAACGGTCAGCCTAACCAACACCTTTAGTTTCCTAAAGACTTTTGGTACGGAAGTACAGTTGAATGTTGACTATCTCCAACTCTTTGATACCGTTGATTTTTTGAATGACGACGAAAACATCATTATACAAAAAATTGTTAATAACACACCCGCTGCATTTTCAATCCCATAAATGGGGGGAAATTCCAAAAATCAAATTCCAAGCACCAAAAAACAAAACTCAAAATATTGTTATTTGGAATTTGTTATTTGTTATTTTTAAAAAATATATTATGAAAAAACTATTGTTCTTATCCCTATCTGTTATACTCGTCTTTGCTTGTTGCCAACCAAACGACGATTGTTGTGTCACGCCTGCCATAGGAGATTTTGAAGTAAATTTTACGACAAAAACACAAAATGGCAATATGATTTTATTTCAAAATTTCAATTTATCGGATGGCACATTGTTGAATATTAATAAATTACAATTTTATATTTCCGATATTCGTCTATTGCAAGGCGGTGAAGAAACATCAATTAGCGAAGTGGATTTGGTGACACTGAAAAGTCATAGCAATGCCGCCGCTGCCGCCGCAGGAGAGACGCTTACCTTTAATGATATTAATGCGGGAAGCTATACGGGTATCAAATTTGGTATTGGTGTAAGCACCGATTTGAATGCTAAAGACCCAACGCACTATGCAGGGCTTGAAGGCGACCATATTTTGGGTAGCGGAATTGATTATTGGTCGGGCTGGAGCAGTTATATTTTCGCAAAAATAGAAGGTTACTTTGATGCCAATGGCAACGGCACAGCCGGCGGTGGTGACGATGCAGAGGAAATCACTTACCATACCGGAATAGATGAATTGTATCGTGAAAAAACGATTAATACAAATTTTGATATTACAGAAAATGACGTTTTTACCCTACCTTTAGTCATAGATATTGATAAAATATTTAATTCTACCGTCACGATAGATATTCTCAATGAGTCTGTCGCGCATAGCAATCCTTTACTTGAAAACAATATGCTGATTACCAATAAGATAGCTGATAATTTTGTAGAAGCTATCGGGGAGTAGTTGAATGGTGAATGAATTGATTAGTAAATCAGGTTATCTCAAAACTCAAACCCGTCATTCAATATGAAAAAATACATTTTTATCATAACCATATTAGGTTTCATCTGTGCCTGCTGCAATGATGAAATGCCGGACGACGAAACAGGCGGTGGTGGCAATGAAGGTATAGACCTCACCAATATTAGCTACGACCCCACACCCTACGATTTCCCTACACCGCAATTCTTTCCCGAACCCAATCTACCCGCCGATAATCCGCTGACGGACGAAGGTATTGAATTGGGCAGAAGATTGTTTTATGACCCCATACTCTCGGCAGATAGTACCATGTCTTGCGGGAGTTGTCATCAACCTTCGGCGAGTTTTGCGGATAATGTACCTCAACCCTTTGGTATTGACGGTTTGACCGGACCGCGCAATACAATGGCATTGGTCAATATGGCTTTTGTGCCGAATAATCAATTCAATTGGGATGGCAAATTTCCGAACTTAGAAGTACAAGCTATTGAACCTGTCGAAAATCCGGTAGAGCTACACGAAGATTGGGGCAATGTAGAAACCAAACTCCGCCGTCACCCGACCTATCCCGAATATTTCCGCAAAGCCTTTGGTATTGAAAACACCGACGACATCACCCGCGAACTCGCCACACAAGCCATTACACAATTTGAACTCACGCTGATTAGTTCGGATTCGTACTATGACAAAGCTGTAGTCCGTACCGAACCGGGTGTGTTTTTAGAGGAAAACGAATTGCGTGGCATGAAGCTTTTTCAAGATGAAGGCGCAACGGGATTGAAAGATGCACAGTGCTGGCACTGTCATAGTTTTGGTGCGCGTAAAGCCCTGTTCACCAATGGTGGTTTCTTCAACAACGGCTTGGATGAAGTCACCTCACTCACCGATTTTGAGGACTTGGGGCGCGGGGCAGTCACAGGTGATTTGGGCGATAATGGCAAATTCAAAGCCCCTACTCTACGCAATATCGCGCTCACTGCACCCTATATGCACGATGGGCGATTTGCTACCCTCGAAGAGGTCATAGACCACTACGGTAGCGGCGGACATCCTGCACCCAATGTAGATGCTTTTGTGCCGCTGATTGACCTTGATGAGCAGGAAAAAGCAGACATCATCGCCTTCTTACATACCTTGACAGATACGACATTTACGAATAATCCGGCATATCAAAATCCCTATGAATGACAGACGTAACGCGGTGCTTCCAGCCCGCATAGAACGATTGATTACAATATTTTTTTATTTGTAAAATAATTGTTTTATAAATATTTAATTTTTAATAGAAAATATATTATAAAACAATTAAAAACAGAAAATATTGGGTATGTTTAGAAAAGCGGCTGACACTTTAGATAAACAAAAAATAATATATCCCGTTTGCTAAACTTTTCAAGTTTGGTAAACGTGAGTATATCACCGAAATTTGTAATCACCTAAATGTCAGTGCTTTACTTACGTTTACCAAACTTTTTGAAGTTTAGCAAACGGACTTCTAAATGTTGTTTTTCATTTTAAAATAGAATAAAAAAAGTGCCAAAACTTTTTCAGGAAATTTAAACATGCCAAATATTGACAATTTTATATTTAGAAAAATACAAATACAAATTCGAGTTAGATAGAAGATTTGTCTTGAATTTGCCCTAAAACTTGTCAGACATTTTGAAAATGTCTGACAAGTTTTAGGGCAAATTTATACCGAAGCACCTTTTTACGTTAAACAAAAACTCAACATAATATTATCAAGCAAACGCAATACAGAAATTAAAATATGAAATTACTTATTGGTACAAATAAAGGATTAATCACTTACGAAAAACAAGCGGGAGTCTGGCAGCAAATAAAGGATGATTTCGTGGGTTTACCTGTATCAATGGTATATACAGACAAGCGCAACGGCACTTGGTGGGCAGGAATTTCGCATGGACACTGGGGGCAAAAACTACACCGCTCAAAGGATGCCGGACAAACATGGGAGGAAGTGCCTGTGCCAAAATATCCGCCGGGTGCAGAGGTAAAACCGGGCATACCTGCAAGTCTGCGGCTGATATGGTCTATCATGGCAGGCGGGGCGGATGAACCGGGAAAATTGTACATCGGAACAGAGCCGGGCGGCTTGTTTGTGAGTGAAGACGGCGGCGATTCGTGGGCATTGGCGGAGTCGCTTTGGCATCACCCTTCGCGTATGGAACATTGGTTTGGGGCAGGGCGCGACCATGCAGGGATTCACTCTATTTGTGTTGACCCACGTGATAGTTCGCATGTATATTTGGGCGTGAGTTGTGCAGGCGTATTTGAGACTCGTGATGGTGGTGCAATATGGCAAGCCCGTAACAAAGGTGTTCGCGCCGATTACCTACCCGACCCAAATGTGGAAGTAGGGCAAGACCCGCACCGCTTGTTGATCTGCGAAAATCATCCCGACACACTATGGCAACAAAATCACTGCGGCATCTGGGTATCGCATGATGGTGCGGCAACTTGGCAAGATGTCACCGCCAAAGATCAACCGGCAAATTTCGGTTTTGCCCTTGCCCTTGACGCTTCAAATCCCAAGCGTGCGTGGGTCGTTCCGGCAGTGAGTGATTATGTGCGGGTGGCTGTGGAGGGTGCGCTGTGTGTTTGTCGTACTGATGATGGTGGAAAGTCGTGGATGACATTTCGTGAAGGACTGCCACAGCAACATTGTTATGATATTGTATATCGCCATTCACTTGTCAGGCAAGGTAAGACATTGGTTTTTGGTACGACTACGGGGAATCTTTTTGTCTCGGAAAATGACGGAGTTACGTGGTCGGTATTGAGTCATCATCTGGCTGGTGTTAATGTAGTTTCTTTTGTTTGAATCTGATTTTAACCACGAAGTTCACTAAATACACTAAAATCGAAACAACATAGAGAACACAAGGATTTGTAAAGAATTTTCTCAGAAATCTTTGTTTTCTTTTGTGTTATTTGACAAGTTTATCTGATTGGTTGACACTTCATAGGATATTAATTTTACACAAAATATAAGTAAGCCGTTTGGTAAACTTTTCAAGTTTGCTAAACGTGGGCAGGGCATGAAATTTGTAACTAGCTAAATGTCAGTACATTGCTTCTCCGATAGCTACTGGAGACCAAACTTTTTGAAGTTTAGCAAACGGAGTATTTAAATTTTATTTTAACTTCCAAAAGTGTCAACTACTTTTGTCGTTTGGATAAATTTGTCCGTTATTTCGACTTTCGTGTGCTTCGTATCCTGAGTGGTTCAATTAATTTTTATAAAAACTCAAGCCGCCCGCATAGACCCAACCTTCTCGTCCATTCTTGGTGCGGATATAGACCCAAGGCTCGTTTCGAGCGACATTATTAATATTAATTTTTTGTCGGAATGAGGTGCGTAAACCGTAAAATTCTACGACAGATTTTCGAGGTATTCGCATGACGACCATACTATCCAAATGCGGTCCGGTTCGCATATTCAAACTATCTACATTGACATATAAAGTAGAATATTCGCGGTCAGCTTTTTTTGACTTTACTCGCTTTTTACGCTCCGTGCGGGGGCGTTCACGCGGGTCTCTTTCTGCATTGCATTGCTTGAATGACCACATCAGAAAAATCAGTGCAAGCAGGAAAAAAACAATAATTTCTAACCGTATTGGATTGTCTGCCATAGTTTAGTTTTTAGTTGATGGAGTTGATGGAGTTGATGGAGTTGATGGAGAGGTTGAATATTTCTATATTGACATTAAATTAATTATAAATTTCAAATAAAATAGTTATTTTTATTTTTATAATACATTCAATTTCAATATTTTATTAATTAAAAATTAATTTTATAAAAAAATGATAAAAAACCAACCAATCACTCTATAAACTTCATAAACTCTATAAACCAATCACTCTATAACGGGATATTTTTTCCGAATTTGGGTTAAAACTCGTCTGACATTTTCTAAATTCACCGATGACCTCATTTTTCCGGCAAAATATAAATGTCTGACGAGTTTTAACCCAAATTCAAGAATAGATACTGTTCATATTTAATGAAAATAGAGTATGATATTGTCAAGTTATAAATTATTTAAAATAATAATAAAAAATCAACTAATCACTTCATAAACTTCATAAACTCTATAAACTAATCACTCTATAAACTTCATAAACTCTACAAACTAATCACTCTATAAACTTCATAAACTCTATAAACTAATCACTCTATAAACTTCATAAACTTTATCAACTCTATAAACTAATCAAAAAGCACAAATTTACCTGCTGCACGACTATCTAAATAAACAAAATACACACCTTGCGCCCATTCAGAGGTAAAAACGGTATGTAATGTATTTTGTTGAATATTATTGATATAAATTCGATTGCCGACAGTATCGAAAATTTCTATTTGTTTTGCATTTATATCGCCTGTGATGTCAATTTGTATTTTATCGGAAGCCGGATTTGGATAAATATTAACCTCGTCAACGACAGATATATCTTCCACATCAGAAACGATATTTGCACAGTGATTGGTATTGGCATTAAGTTCGATGTAGCCTTGCGAAGCGGTCTCCAATCCGCGCCCATCAAATGCCGGATAATTGGCAGAATAACGGTGCATCCGAAACTGGAGATTTTCATTGATGTCAAGTACAGTGGTTTGGCTGATGGGATTGCCGCTAATCATCGGATTTTTGTATTCCCATACAATCTCACCATCCGGTGCTACCTCAAATGAGTAACCAAATCTGCCCACCGCAATGAGCGTGTTGCCATTCATCAAACGTTGCACGCTGGATAGCCCGGTAGAGTACATTTTTTCCGGCTCCGGGTGCGTATAAGTCCACTCAAAATCATTGGGAAACCAAGTGCTGCCGGACATACCATACTCCCAACTGTAAGAATCAAAAAGCGGCACCAAAGTATGTACGGAAGAGTAGGTTTCGGTGACACGATTATTGAACACCATTATTTTATCATAGTCAGGATGTCCTTGTGTGAGTTCGATGTCTGCCCAATGTGCATCATGCGGATAGAAGAGTTTTTGGTCGGTAGAATCCCCTGCGCGATATGCCGCAGGATTGCCCCAACGGAACAATAAATCGCCGCCTCTGCCACCGAATCCACCGGCATGTGAGGCTGCTTGTGCTGTGGTGGTGCTGTGGTCGATTATCCAAATTTCGTTGAAAGTAGGCACACAAAGAACGAGTTGATTGAGGAAAAGATTGAAGTCAATGGAGTTGGCGTGCATCCAGTCGGCAGGTCCGCCATAGTGGTTGATGTCCACCAGTTCGGGGTGTGCGGCAGGGTCGCCGTAGTTGTCTTTAGTATCATCAAAATCCTGAATGAGGTGGTCCCAAACATGCCATTCCCAAACGATAGTGGCACTGCCATTACCGTCAGGTTGGAGTTCGACGATGTAGTCGGGCCACAGTTCACCTTCATCAAGCAAGGCAGGATTTCTACCCGCTTGTATGGCTTCCTCAGCCGTTTTCTTTTCCCATGCTATCGCAAATACATGACCGCTATTGGGGTGTACGGCGATGTCGTGATGAAGTCGTTTGAGAGAGTCATTAAGCGTATATTCCCAGACGATATTATTATCCCAATCGCGGACTTCAATCTTCTCGCCGCCACCGCCGGCATGGATGTAGCTGTTGGAAGCTCCGCCCTTGCCTTTGCAGACATATAGGTAGCCATTTTCTGCCAGATAAACGCCGTTGCCGGGGCGGTATTCGGTATCTTCCCAACGGTGTACAATCTCGCCACAATTATTGAGTAAGTATGCAGTGCCTTGATTGTGCGGGAAATGCAGGTTGTAGCCCTCAAAGGTTTTTTGGTCATTATAGGAGAGTAAACCTACTGTGATTTGGCTGTAAGTGGTGCTAAGTCCTAAAACGAGAACTAAGGTGGAACAGAGTAGTTTTAATTTCATAATTTGATTTAGTTAATCAGTAAAGTGGTTGAACAGTTGATTGGTTGAACAGGTAAATAGGTAATTGGGTAATTGGTTGAACAGTTGAACAGGTAATTAGTGAATTATATTTAAATTATCAATTATTTATAAATATAAAATTTTATGGAAATATTTTTTTCCATCAATATACTACACATTCACTTGATTACCTGTTCAACCGTTCAACTAATTACCTGTTCTATCATTCAACCGATTACCGAACAAAAGACTACCAATGCGTACCATTGTGCTACCTTCTTCAATGGCAATCCGGTAATCGCCGGACATGCCCATTGAGATTTCTTTAAAGTAGTCTTTTTCGGCGAAATATTTTTGTTTAAATTGTTTAAAAATATATTTTAATTGTTTAAATTCGTTACGAACCTGTGTGGTGTCATTGGTGAAAGTTGCCATGCCCATCACGCCCACAATGCGAATGTGTTGCATATCAGCGTAGGCATTGGTATCTAATAAATCGAATGCTTCGATTTCGCTGAGTCCGAATTTGGTGTTTTCATCGGCGATGTACATTTGCAACAGACAATCAATCGTGCGGTCGTTTTTGGCGGCTTGTTTATCGATTTCTTGGAGAAGTTTTAAACTATCTACCGAGTGAATGAGTTGTACAAAGGGCGCAATGTACTTGACTTTATTGGTCTGCAAATGCCCTATCAAATGCCATTCGATGTCTTTGGGTAGGGTCTCGTATTTTTGCGTGAGTTCTTGTACGCGATTTTCGCCGAATATACGTTGCCCTTGCTCATATAAACGAAGTATCGCCTCATTGGGCTTGGTTTTTGAGACAGCCACTAAAGTTGTATCGGTGGCGGATAGTTCTTCTTGTATTTGCATTTGAGTAGCGAGTTACGAGTAGCGAGTTTACGAGCTATCGTGAATTTTATTTATTATTATTTTGATTTTACTGAAATAAGGACATTTTTAAATTATTTTACAATAAAAAATATTTATATCCCGTATAGTTATCGGGATAATTTTTAATAATAAATAAATTATAAAATAATTTTAATTAATTAAAAACGATTATATTTCAGCGCAAACATATCTTTTAGTTTATAATAAACAATTTATAACATTTTTTATATTAATAATTTATAAATTTTCATAATTATAAATCAACAAATTAAATAGTAAGACAAAAATAACCTAATATTTTTTTTGAATTAACTAATTGATAAATAGTGCTTTATTCACTCATTTAATTATTCACTCATTCACTCATTACACTTACGAATCACTAAAGCATGAAAATTTCAGCGGTAAAAATACGAGAATTGTTGTGGATTCTCACTGTAATAATAATTTTAACAGCTTGCGAAGAAAAAAAAGTACCGGAGTTGGTGCCGGATTTTTCGGAGCAAAAGATGTTGATGATATTAAAAGATATTCACTTGGCAGAGGCAGCAGTACAGCCCGAAAGAACGCAGACTAAAGACAGCCTGTTGGCAATATATTACGATTATATTTATGAGATTCATGACATTAGCAAAGAGGATTTGGAGCGTAATATCACCGCTTGGTTTAGCGATGCCGAAGCTACGGACAAATTATACCAAAAGTTAATAGATTCTTTGAGTATTGATGAGGCGAGGTATGGAAAAGGCGAACCCATTGAGCCACTCAAAAAGCCGAAGGTACTGGAAAATGAAAAACGAGAAAAAGCGAAAAAAAAGTAAGGATATACTGTATTAGGTTTAAAATTATACTTTTTATTTTACAAAATGTTTCATTGTTATATTGCTATATTATTGATAAACAGTTATTTATGATTTAATTGTGGCTATATACAACAATAAAACAATGTAACAATCTAACCATAAAGCAGTATAGTATAGTCCGGTGTTAAGTCTATATTAATTTTTTGTGAACGTTTGAATATTGAATCATATACAACTACTTTTGGGCTTTAATTGCTTAATCTCTAATCAATCTTGCGTTAGCCTGATTAACTAATCCCCCGATTAACCAATTAACTAAAAAACTTGCTATGAGAAACGAAGATATTAAAATACTGGTGGTAGATGACGAACCGGATATTTTAGAATTTATCAGTTATAACCTCAATAAGGAGGGCTACCAAGTGAGTACCGCACGCAACGGCAGAGAAGGTATAGATATGGCGCGGCGCGACAATCCGAACCTGATTATTTTAGATATTATGATGCCTGAGTTGGACGGTGTGGAAGTGTGTCGGCAGTTGCGGGCTTCCAATGAATTTAAGCATACCCTCATCGCTTTTCTGACCGCACGAAACGAGGATTATTCGCAAATTGCGGGCTTGGATTCGGGCGGCGATGACTATATTACCAAACCCATTCGTCCGCGTGTATTTGTCAGTCGGATTAAGGCACTGCTGCGGCGAAGACCGCGCAGGGCAGATGAAGAACAGGACAATGTCATCAAGGTACACGATTTACGTATTGACAAAGACCGCGTCATGGTTTATCGGGGTGAAGAAGAAATTACCTTAGCCAAAAAAGAATTTGAATTACTGTATTTGTTGGCATCTAAGCCGGGGCGGGTATTTACCCGTGAGGAAATTTTTAATCATATTTGGGGAAGGGATGTGATAGTAGGTGATAGAACGATAGATGTACACATCCGAAAATTGAGGGAAAAGGTGGGGAGCGATTATATCAAAACCATTAAAGGTATTGGTTACAAATTTGATTTTTGAGGGCGGGCAGTGAAGGGAAGCTGTCAATTAAAATACATGCTTGTGCCGTAGTGCAAACTCCGCAAAAGTGGTCGGGCTTTTACTAATCAGGTCTTTCAAATCCATAGAATAGGCTTCCATCAAACCTTCTTTGCAGGCGCGTTGCAAACCCAAAATAGTATCTATTCTCCAGTCCTTTATCTCACATTGCTTCATCTTTTTACGAGCATCGTCTTCGCTAATATCCTGATAATCAATCTTTTTTCCGGTTATGTTGGAAATCAAATCCGCAATTTCAAGATTGGTATAAGAATATCCGGTCAGGTTATATATTTTATCTTTATGCCCAAAATTCGTCAATACATTTGCCGCTGCCATAGCAATATCATCAGCATCTACTTGATTAATTTTAGCATCTCCCTGCGGTAGCGTCAGTTTACCGTTGCCACACATTTTACGAAAACAACCTGTTACATAATTTTGCATAAAATTTCCCGGACGCAAAATCGTATAAGGAATCCCCGATTTGCGAACAATCTTTTCCTTCTCACCATGCCAACGCAATATATCAGATTCACTTTCCATATCAGCCCCCAAACCAGAAAGCAAGACGATTTTCTTCACCTTTTTTTCTTTGGCAACTTTCACAAAATTACGTACAATTTCTACTTGGTCGGCAAGTATAGGAATGATTAATAAAACCTTGTCAACCCCTTCAAGAAGAGTAGGATAGGTAGCCGGTTCTAAAAAGTCAAATTTGACTAATTTGATATTATTCCCTTTCAGGTCAGCGGCTTTTCGGGTAGATCTTACCCCGGCTTTTACGGTGGAGTGGGTGTTCTTCAAATTGTTGACCACGCGGCGACCAATCGTACTGGTGGCGGCAGTCACAAGTATAGTGTTCATCTTTTCTAATGTTAGGTTTTGGTTAGATTTAGATTAGTCTAAAAACATTTTTTTAGTACACCCAACATAAGGCAATAGGAGTGCCAAATCCTTGAACAAAGCTCTATCTTCGACAAACAGCCAAATATTTCCGATAAACAACCACAGATATTTGATAGAACGCCACAATAGACGATACAATCAATAATTTGGATTTTCACTTTTTTTACAACTCAAAAATCTAAAATTAACACTTTTTAATGCCATATTCAGACTTTAATTTGGCGATTAATTTATTATGCGCTACTTTATTTAAGTTGAATACAAATATCCCAAATTCTTTATATATTACAGTCCTTTGATGACTCTACCCGTAAAAAATAATTTACTGTCCAAATCATCCCGACTCAACATCAACCGCAAAATTAAGCTCAATTCCAATTTTTAATTTGCCTTTGGCTTATTCTTATTTGAGGTTGAAGTTGAGGTTTTTATGAAAAAATCAGTACCCAAAACGAAATATTCTTACAGATTAAATTTTTTTTGTCTAAAAACCGTATTTTTACATAAAAAATATGAAGGCATATCCATTAGGTATTCAGACATTTGAAGACATTATTAATAATGACTTCTTGTATATTGATAAAACCAAAGAAATTTATGCACTCACAAAAGGCAGATATTATTTCTATGCCCGCCCTCGAAGGTTCGGCAAATCTCTATTGCTTTCCACTGTAAAGTCAATTTATCAAGGCAAGAAAGAATTATTCAAAGGGCTTTGGATTGAAGATAAATGGGATTGGTCAAAAACGCGTCCGGTGATACATGTTGGATTTAGTGCTATGGGGCATAGAGAATTAGGATTAAAAGAAGCGATTTCTAAAGAATTGGATTTAATTGCAAGTAAATATAATATATCATTTAAAGAAACAGATTATATCCGAAAGTTCAAAGAACTCATCACTCAATTGGGTAAAGACCGCAAAGTCGTTTTGCTCATTGACGAATATGACAAACCTATTATCGACTATCTGGGAGAGGAAGTTGCAGTAGCCGAAGAAAACAGAATGATACTACGGTCTTTTTATTCTGTTATCAAGGATTCTGATCCGTATATTGAATTTTTGATGATTACAGGGGTTTCAAAATTCAGTAAAGTCAGTATATTTTCAGAACTCAATAACCTGACGGATATTACCTTTCATCCGCGTTATTCCACGTTGACAGGCATTACCCAAGAGGAATTGGAAGAAAACTTTAAAGAAGAAATAAAAGAACAAGCTCAATTTTCTAATATCAAACAAAGTGACTTGATAGACGAA
>CALIZI010000086.1 GCA_938028705.1 uncultured Saprospiraceae bacterium
GGGACTTTATTAGATTTTTACAAAAAATAATTAATTACATGTTTTGTTTTATTAATAAAATTCATTCAATTGATTATCAATGAGTTACGATTGTAAACCTAATTTCCCAATTCCCTAGTTCCCATTTTGTCCAAAGTCCAATTTTTAATAACACATACATTAAATTCAAGTATTATGAAAAAGAAAAATTTGTTTTTCAACTTACTCATCGTAATAACCTTCATTCTTGGAGTTATTGCCTGCGAACAAGAACTCCCAAACAACATTGACAACACAAATACACTCGCTATTTTGGACGAACAGTTCAGAGACTACGAAATCATTGAAGTCAATAATGTGGAACTTCGCAATGCCATTAAAAGTAAAACCGGCGAAGAAACGGTAAATTTGGATTTCAGACATTTTAGCTCCGACCCCTTGCTCTCAAAATTGTCGGCTAAAATGAAAACCGAACAATTCTTAGCGGATGATTTTACGGCACAACTCATTGACGAAAACGACCAACTGACCCCCATAGAACTACCCGAAGTCCATTATTTCAAAGGACAAATCGACGGGCAAGACAGCAAAATTTCAATGGCAATCGAAGAAGACTACTTCAATGCCATTATCTATGATGGAGAAACAGCTTACTCAATAGAACCTTTGGTTGATTATATTCCGGATGCTAAACCCAACCAATATATCAGGTACAATGAAGCCGATGTGATTGACAACGAAGCTCATACTTCCTGCAATGTACCAAACCCGGAAAACATAGAGCAAATAATATCTGCGGATAACTCAAATAGCGAAGACTTGGAAACGAGAGCACCTAAGTGCCGAAAAGTTGAAGTGATGGTGATTGGAGATCTTTCTTTAACCAATAAGTTTGGTGGTAATCGTAACAAAGCATCGCAATGGATGAGACAAAGGATATGGAGAGCTGATGACTACTATAAAGAACGGAATAACTATCCGGTTGATTTTATATTGTCCAATCTATATCTTCGTACATATAATGTTTCTACAACAAGCAATCCAAGTAATTTTCTGCCTGCATGGCGAAATTATTGCCAATCCAGAGGATGGATAAAAAAGCGTGATGTCAATGTGATATTTACAGGAATAAATTCTACCAAATATGGATATGCCTATATCAAAACAGTTTGCAGTAACAGAACTTATAGCTACGGCTATGTAAGATACTTTAGCAACAACGCAAAATCCGTTACAACGACTGCTCACGAAATTGGACACATGCTCGGAGCTTATCATTCCGGCGGTGGTTTTATGAAGGCAGCACATAATTCGACTAGCTTTATGCACGGAGCTACGCGAGCACAACTTAATAATCATTTAAATAATAATAACGGTTGCTTAGGCTACTGGAATTGTAACTAATATTTGGACAATGGGGAATTGGGTAATCCCGATAACTATCGGGACTTTTTTAGATTTTCACAAAAAATAATTAATTACATGTTTTATTTTATTAATAAAATTTATTCAATTGATTATCAATGAGTTATAATTATAAACCGAGTTTCCCAATTTCCTAATTCCCATTTTGTCCAAAGTCCAATAATATAGTCTTGACGGAAATTTAACATTACAGGTGTTGTAAATACATATCTGTTTTTGTAATTTAGAGACCAATTACTTCTTTTCAATTTATGAAAAGAAGTAATCGGTCTTTTTTTATGAAAATTCCAAAAAACAAATTCCAAATTCCAACCTAAACATGAATCTATACTACCTTCTTTTGTTTTTTGGAATTTGGAATTTGGAATTTGGAACTTGAATTAATCACGACACTATGAAACTATTTAACACCATGTTTCGCTGGTACATCCGGCAGCGTTTGCCGCGTATCCGGCGATTTGAGCAATTCCCGATTGATGTGCAAGATTTGCTTTTTAAAGAATTGATACATACCGCGAAGGATACAGAATGGGGCAGATTGTACAAGTACGACACCATTGATACGCCTGCCGAATATAGGCGGCGTGTTCCGGTGAATGCTTATGAAAACATATTTCCGTATATCAAGCGTATGATGTATGGTGAGCGAAATATATTGTGGCCCGGCGAGGTAAAATGGTTTTCCAAATCTTCAGGTACTACGGGCGGTGGCAGCAAGTATATTCCGGTGACGGAAGTCAGTCTTAGGGAGTGTCATCTGGCAGGCGCACACGATATTATGGCAACTTGGTATGAGCATAATGACGCACGACTTTTTGAAGGTAAGGGCTTGATGGTCGGTGGTACTTTTGAAGCCTTTGCCCCCTACCCTGCCACACACATCGGCGATGTATCGGCGGTCATGATTCATCACATGCCGGGTTATATGCAGCTTTTTACCACGCCGGATGTACAGACGACGCTGACAAAAGATTTTGATGAGAAGATAACACGAATGGCAGAAATTACGCCGGCAGAACGGGTAACAACGTTGATGGGTGTACCGACTTGGAATATCGTTTTGTTTCGGCGAATACTCGAAATGACAGGTAAGGAAAACCTGTTGGAGGTATGGCCTGATTTTCAATTGTATATGCACGGCGGGGTCAATTTTGAACCTTATCGGCATCAGTTTCGTGAGTTTTTCCCGGATGATAAGGTGGCTTATCTGAATATTTATAATGCTTCGGAAGGTTTTTTTGCTGCTCAATTGGAAAATGAAGCACCCGAAGGTGATATGACTTTGCTGTTGGACAATGGTGTGTTTTACGAATTTTTGCCCAAAAGTGAATGGCATAAGGAGGAGCCGGAAGCCATTGGTTTGGAAGATGTGGAGATAGGTAAAGATTATGCTATTGTGATTTCTACCAATGCGGGGCTTTGGCGATATGTACCCGGCGATACGGTCGTTTTTACTTCTGCCCGGCCTTATAAAATTAAAATTACCGGACGCATCAAACATTTTATTAATGCCTTCGGGGAGGAGGTCGTCATTGAAAATACGGATATGGCACTGGCACAAACCTGTGGGCAAACCCATGCACAAATCAGTGAATATACCGTTGCTCCGATTTTTCTTTCGCGCCAAGCCAAAGGTGGACATGAGTGGCTGATAGAGTTTGAAAAAGAACCGGCATCGTTAGAGGAATTTTGTATATTATTGGACAAAAATCTTCAAAATATTAATTCGGATTATGAAGCCAAACGATTTAAGGATATGGCACTGCACCTGCCTGTGATTCGTAAAATTCCGATAGGTACATTTCATAATTGGCTGCGCTCAAAGGGGCGATATGGTGGACAAAATAAAATCCCTCGTCTTGCCAATGAACGAAAATATGTGGAAGAAGTTATTAATTTTTTATCTCCATAAGCGAAATTTATACCAACCAAACATATAGTATTTGAATACACTATGTTTATTTAAATAATTTATTTTCAATAAATTACAAATAACATTTTAATTACTTCTTTTAATTATCCATGTCACTATTTTAAAAAATAACACTTAATAATCATATATACTGCCTGTACATTACGATTGTTTAGTCAAAAATAAAATAGAGGTATGCGGTGGTTCAAAGAATCTAAGAAAAATTTTAAGTCAATATTCCAAAAATACACAAAAAAACCTTTTCATATAACACTTATTTATACATTAAGTATTATCCTGCCTATAGGTTTAATTTTATTGCTTTTTAACAAAAGTACATCTACTATTTTACCCGTTGCGGCACTGATAACAATGGTCGTATCGTGGATGCTTTTCAGCCTGCTAAATAGCATACAGGATGGGCAACTTAAAAAAATGCAAGCCGAGCAAAAGCAGCTCATCATCGAAAAAGAAATTGCCGAAGCAACTGCCAAAGCGCGTTCTGAGTTTCTTTCGACGATGAGCCATGAAATCAGAACACCGATGAATGCTGTCATTGGTATGTCTCATATTTTGCTGCAAGATAATCCGTCGGAAGAGCAGATTCCCAATTTGAAGATACTTAAATTTTCTGCCGAAAATTTACTCTCGCTTATCAATGACATTTTGGATTATAATAAGTTGGAATCCGGTAAACTCAATTTTGAAAAAACTAATTTCAGCTTAAAAGATACGGTCAATAGTATCACGCATTCGCTCAAAACAAAAGTGCGGGAAAATAACAACCAACTCGTCATCAATATGAATGAGGATGTTCCCGAATATATCGTCGGTGACCCGACCCGCCTTGCTCAAGTGTTGAATAATTTGTTGAGTAATGCCATCAAATTTACGGAGGACGGTCAAGTCACCCTTCATATTCAATGTCAGAAAGAAGATGAAAAGAATGTTGTGCTGGATTTTGCAGTGACCGATACAGGTATAGGTATCCCCGAAGACAAACTGGATCATATTTTTGAATCTTTCACACAGGCTTGTTCTTCTACTACACGCAAATTTGGCGGTACAGGATTGGGCTTGGCAATTATCAAAAAAATACTCGAACATCAAGGCAGTCAAATCCAACTAAAAAGTAAAGTCGGTGAGGGTTCTACCTTCTATTTTACCTTACAATTTGCGAAGGGTGAAGCACCGAAATTATCCGAAATTGAACGAGATAACAACCTAAAAAGTCTTAGCGGAACTAAAGTCTTATTGGTGGAGGATAATAAAATCAATCAACTCATTGCCAATCGTTTTCTCAAAAAATGGGACATCAATTATGACGTGGCAGACAATGGTGCTATCGCACTTGAGAAAGTACAAAAAAATGATTATGATGTTGTCCTGATGGATCTTCAAATGCCGACTATGGACGGCTACACAGCTACCGCCAAAATACGCAACCTTGAAGGTCATAAATATCAACAACTTCCTATTATTGCACTTACGGCATCTGCCATGCTCGAAGAACGCAATCGTGTATATACGGTTGGTATGAATGATTATGTGACCAAACCATTTAATCCTATTGAACTGTATAGTGCCATCAATAAATATATCAATGTGGCATAAGGTTTTAAAATTCAAATAACAAATTCCAAATCCCAAATAACAAATCCCAAAATCCAAGGTTTTCGTCTTTTGTTATTTGTCTTTTGTTATTTGGAATTTACGTTAGAAACGGAAAAACAGTTATTTAATACGGGATGACAAGTGGTAAGTTATATACCACTTGTTTCCTGATTTCTGAATATATAGCCCCCCAATTTAAATATTTACTTTTCCGACTTGCCCTCCTTTTCGCAAAATATTATTACATTTATATCGCTTTAAATAACCCAATTCAAAATATTATTCCGAATATATTTTTCTTATCTTATTCTAAAAAATTACATTTAAACATATTTATTATTTTAATTAAATTTATTTTATAATATTTTTAATATTAAAAATGAATAATTTATAAATAATATTTATTTTAACATAAAAAAAAGACATACCTAATTTGAGTACAATTATAAAAAATAATTTATTTTGATGCTCAAATATTTTTTTTATCCTTTATGATTACATAAATTTGTCACAATAATGCAACTTCCAAATAAAGAAAGTAATACCTTCCTCAAAATTATATAGCTATATAAAACATTTGGTAGTGTTACTCATGTAATGCTGTAACCACAAAGGACACGAAGAACACAAGGGTCGAAAATACGAAGTAAGAAAACTAAGTGAGCGTAAGAAATTCATGATTAAATACTTAGAAACACTTTGTGAACTCTGCGTTT
>CALIZI010000087.1 GCA_938028705.1 uncultured Saprospiraceae bacterium
ACTTTACCTTCTTGACAGGATATTTTGTCCTCATTTTGCACTTTAAAACCCTAAAAATATCAACATTTATGCGGGTTTCAAAGCCCAAACTGAGAACAAACTCTCTCCGTCAAGAAAGCAAATTTATTTATTTCGCGTTCCAAATGCAGTTTTATGGAGTATAATGAATGACAAAATACCACTTGATAAAATTAAAGAGTATTTAAAATCTGAAGGGAATAAAAAAGATTCTAACTATCTTAGACTTTGGACAGAGGAAATTGGGGAATCTAATAAAGAAGGGTTTACCTAATTTCCCAATTTCCTCTGTCCAAAGTCTAATTTGATAAAAGTTTCATAAGTTTGTTTTTCAGAAATTTTTGAGTTTTTCAGGATGCGCTCTTTGTGCATCAAAATTTCACTAATCAGAAAATTGGGCGCAAAGTATTGCTCCCCGCTTTTTCAGACTACGCCGTAAAGTCAGTGAGTTTGTACCTGTCAATACCGAAAAAACAATATTTGAATCAATGATAATTTTGTTCATTGTTCTTCTTTAGGGATGAATCGGTCTTTATTTTCTGCCCACCACTCTGCTTTAATTTCTTTGCCGAGTGCCACTATATCTTCACCTAAATCCATCTTTTGTACAAGATGTTCTATGCGTAAATTATCTATAAATGCAAGCAATCACTCCTTATCAATGTAGTCCTTGTCTATACTGACAATAAACTGACTATCCGAAGTATCTAATTTAATTGGTTGTGTCATAAAACAATAATTATTTGTAATGAATTGTTGTCAAAGATAAACCATTTCCCACTAAAAATCAAACTCCATAAGCCCAATCAAAAAATCCATTTCCTACTCTAATCCGTATTTACTATCTTACACCTACTTTTTTTACATTATAAACGAATCACACGTCAACGAATCACGAATACACTACACAATGGAACACCAATCACCACAACTCAAAAAAACTTTGGGACCACTCATGCTTTGGGGACTTGGCGTGGGCTACGTCATTTCGGGCATGTATTTCGGCTGGAATTTGGGGCTGGAAAAAGGCGGTACATTGGGGCTTGCTATTGCGACGGGCTTTATCATTATCATGTACCTTGCTTTTACGTTTAGTTATACCGAGTTGGCTTGTGCGATACCCAAAGCCGGAGGTGCCTTTGATTATGCGATGCGCGGATTGGGCAAAAACTGGGGTTTTCTCGGCGGTATGGCGCAGAATATTGAGTTTATTTTTGCGCCGCCTGCCATTGCCTTTGCGATTGGTGCGTACTTGAATCTATTTATGCCCAACGTTCCGATAATCGCGATTGCCATTACGGGCTACCTGATTTTTACGGGGCTGAATATTTATGGCGTGAAGGCGGCAGCTTCATTTGAGTTGATAATTACGGTCATTGCGGTGATTGAATTATTGATATTTGCAGGTGCGGCTTTACCTTCCTTTGAATGGGCAAATCTCGAAAAAAATGCCCTGCCACATGGTTATGCGGGTGCGTTTGCCGCCATTCCCTTTGCGATTTGGTTCTTCCTCGCTATCGAAGGCGTTGCCAATGTCGCCGAAGAAACTGTCAATCCACAGCGCAATATTTTGATTGGTTTTGGTTCGGCTATTTTGACTTTGGTGGTGCTTTGTATCCTTACTTTTTGTTCTTCTGTCGGTGTGGCAGGTTGGGAAGCTGTGGTATTTGCAGAACCGGGTGCGGCGGCTTCCGACTCTCCTTTGCCGCTTGCATTAGCCAGTATTTATGGCAAAAATCACATCCTTTACACGCTCGTTACGTCTATTGGTTTATTTGGTTTGATAGCTTCATTTCATGGAATTATCCTTGCGGCAGGTCGTGCGACTTTTGAGTTTGGCAGAGTTGGTTTTGCCCCCAAATTTCTCGGTAATATTCACCAAAAATTTCGTACCCCTTCCAATGCGCTTATTTTTAATATGCTAATTGGAATCGTCGCATTATTCACCGGAAAAACAGGCGATATTATCACCATCGCATGTTTTGGCGCACTGACTTTGTACATCGTTTCTATGGTCGCTCTTTTACAATTAAGAAAAAAAGAACCCGACCTTGAACGACCATTTAAAGTCCCCTTTTATCCCATTACTCCGATAATTGCCTTGATTATTGCGAGTGTTGCTTTTGTTGCTATGACGGTGTATAATCCTGTTTTGGCGGCGGTTTATTTTGGGATATTGGTGCTTAGTTTTGCTTGGTTTAAACTTACGTAAGGGCTGTCTTTAGCTGCCGACGACCGAATGACAAATGAAGCGTTGATTTACTCCTCAGAGTCCGACGAATCATCATCATTTTCATCGTCAGAAGTTTCAGGCAAATCTATTTCCTTGTCTATTTCTTGTTTAATTTCATCAATATATTGCTTGATGACATTATCCGATAAATTGTCTATATCAGACTTATCATAAATGGCGAGCAGATAAACTCTTGTCGTCTCATCGTCCTTTTGAATTTTCACATAAACATACGTTATAACACGTAAACCTCCGCTTTTACCTCGCCCTTTACTCTTTACGGCAAGTCGAATTTTATAGGCGTTTTCAGTAATCTGCACTCCTTGTGTGGGGTCTTCGGTGAGGCTTTCAGATAGTCCTTTTAATTCATCTTTTAGTGAGCGATATTTTTTCAGTAGTTTTTTGGCATCTCTACGGAAATATTGAGTGGCAATTACAGTGATTGTCATATTTTGGATGCTTACAATTCGTCGATAAATTCATTCAAAGTGACTTCCTCACCATTACCTTTCTCAATCTCCATCATTTCTTTAAAAGCACCTTGCAAATTGGTCTTAAATGCTTCATGTTTATCCAATTCGGCTATATTTTCACAAATATTCGTCCATTCATTAATCGGAATAATAACGGCAGTTCTTCTACCTGTTTTGTCTGTTAAATACTGAAGGTCAATATTAGATACCATGATTGTGAAGTTTTTATTTGAATAAACAAATTTGAATCTTCTGTAAATTTAAGGCTTTCCGAATCAATATACAAGTTCAATATGAAGTCAGAGGTATTGCGCTATGATTTATTTTTTTTGAAAAATGTAGAAAAAAAGATATATTCGCAGACAGAATTTTAACTTTAGAGGGATTGACTTTTCTGCAGCTTTACAAATAAATAAATCACAAAATTTAAAAAAATGAAATACAAAAAATACTTAGAGCAATACGAAGACAGAGGACATTTTAGTTTTAAGCTAAATCAAGATTTAAACGATGAGTGTAATGCCCCCAAAGACAAAGGAGGCGTTTACCTGATTTACAAAATACAAGACTCAAAAGAAGTTTTGATATACATCGGTCACAGTAAAATTGAATCTAAACCAAGGAAGGGAGGATTGCATGCTAAAATAGTCAAAGGTCATCATTCGCTTGGAAAACCAGATGGAGAATTTATACTAACAACACCTGCTGCACAAGAAGAGATGAAAAATCAGGGAATTGAGGAAATTGTTATTTATTGGGCAGTGACTGACAAACCTCCGAATGACGTAAAACAGGAATTACTCAAAAAGTATAAACCCGACTGGCACAGGCAATAAAATCTAAAAAAAGTATGTCACCCCGCACGCGATGCGGGGTCTGTTGAAGTTTAGCACAATCCGTCAAAGTGTTATAAAGTTATTCTTTCCGCTTCCCTAAGTGGTCCATTCAATGACGGTGTATAATCCTGTTTTGGCGGCGGTTTATTTTGGGATATTAGCGGTTAGTTTTGCTTGGTTCAAATTAACATAGCCCGTACCGACGACTTTAGCCGTCGCGGGACTGCATAAACTTATACATCATTTTTTTAATTTTATTTTTTTAACACGAAAAATAGATTATAAATAATTTATTTTCAATTTTAAAAAAAATAAAAAAGTCGCTTGACGGCTAAAGTCGTCAGTACAGTTTGAGGCGAATCACAACATTTACTCATTCAATCATCTACTCATTTACTCATCTCAAATGAAAGGAAAAATCAACATAAAAGAACTCAAAAAAAAGGTCGCAGCCGAAGAAATCGAAACCATCGTTGTTGCCTTCACCGACCACTACGGACGCTTAACAGGCAAGCGATTTGATGCCGAATTTTTCCTCGAATCTGCGGTAAAAGATGGAACGCATGGTTGCGATTATTTGCTCACTACCGATATGGAAATGGAACCCGTCGAAGGCTACGAATTTGCCAATTGGAAACTGGGTTACGGCGATTTCCATTTGGTACCGGATATGGATAGCTTACGTGTGGCAGATTGGTTGGATAAGACGGCGATTGTGTTGTGTGATGTGGCAAATGAAAAAACGCATCAACCCGTTGACATTGCGCCGCGCTCCGTTTTGCGAAAGCAATTAGATGCAGCACAACAAACTGGTTACAAGTGTTTTGCGGCTTCCGAATTAGAATATTATTTGTTTGAGAATAACTATCGCCAGGCATTCGAACAGCATTATCACGACCTGCGACCTGTCGGTTGGTATCTCGAAGATTACCATATCTTGCAAGGTACGCGTACCGAAGATTTCACCGCCGCCGCCCGTCGGCATTTGAAAAAATCCGGCGTTCCTGTTGAGACTTCAAAGGGCGAATGGGGCTTAGGTCAGCATGAACTCAATGTCCGATATGCCGAAGTATTAGAAATGGCAGACCGCCACGTCATTTACAAACAATGTCTCAAAGAATTAGCAGATAAAATGGGACTTTCCGTTACTTTTATGGCAAAATTCCATGAAGAACGTGCGGGGTCAAGTTGCCACATTCATATCAGTTTGTGGGATGGCGATAAAAATGCTTTTGCAGGCAAACAATCCTTCGGTCCGGTCAAGGGTTCAGATACTTTCAAGTGGTTTCTGGGTGGTTGGATTGCGAAAGTTGCGGACATTATGCCCTTCTATGCCCCGACGGTCAATTCCTACAAAAGATACGTAGATGCTTCGTGGGCGCCCACTCGCCTTGCATGGAGCTACGACAATCGAACTGCCGGATTTCGCGTAGTCGGCAAGGGACAAAGTCTGCGGATTGAGTGCCGTATTCCGGGCGCAGATTGTAATCCTTATTTGGCATTTGCCGCTTCATTAGCTTGTGGATTATACGGGATAAAAAACAAAATAGAACCCCCCGAAATCTTTGAAGGCGATGTGTATGCAGCGAAAGATTTGCCACATGTACCGCGTTCACTCGCAGAGGCTACGGAGCAATTTGCGAATAGTAAATTCACCAAAAAAACCTTCGGAAAAAAAGTAGTCGAACACTACACCCACCATTTCAATATGGAACAAAATACCTACGATAAAGCCGTTACCGACTGGGAACGAAAAAGATATTTTGAAAGAATATAAATGTAGCACACGTAGCACGGTGCTTCCAGCCCGTGCATTGCATGTATTGCGCGTTCCGAATGTGGCACGGGCTGGAAGCACCGTGCTACGTTCACCATTTCAATATGGAACAAAATACCTACAATAAAGCCGTTACCGATTGGGAACGAAAAAGATATTTTGAAAGAATATAAAACGTAGCGCGGCACTTCCAGTCCGCGCCCGTAGAACGGTGCTTCCAGCCCGTTCCGCGTTAGTTTAGTTTCCAACGCGAGGGAACGAACTGGAAGTGTCGTTCTACGATGCGCGGACTGGAAGTACCGCGCTACATTTACACAATTTTTAAAGAATGCGATTAAAAAATAAAGTCGCCCTCATCACAGGGGGCAGTAGCGGAATAGGCAGAGCGACCTGCCTGTTATTTGCCAAAGAAGGCGCGAAAGTCGTCGTCGTTGACATCAATGAAAATGAAGGCGAAGCCACTGTCGAAATGATAAAAAAAGAAGGCGGCGAAGCTGCCTTTATCAAAGCCGATGTCTCGAAAGCGAGTGAATGTAAAGCAATGGTAGATTTTGCTGAAAAGCAATACGGCGGATTACATATATTATTCAACAATGCCGGCATCATGCACAGCAACGATGGCGACAGCCAATCCACCGAAGAAGATGTATTCGACCTGACCATGAATATCAATGTAAAAGGTGTCTTTTTCGGCTGCAAATATGGCATCGCCCTGATGCGTAAATCAGGTGGCGGTTCGATTATCAATACGGCTTCCTTCGTAGCGCATCTTGGCGCAGCGACTCCGCAGATTGCTTATACAGCGAGCAAGGGTGCAGTCTTGGCGATGTCGCGCGAATTGGCAATTATCCATGCGCGTGAAGGTATTCGTGTCAATGCTCTAAGTCCGGGACCATTACGCACGGAATTATTAATGAAATTTTTGAATACAGAAGAAAAAAAGCAACGCCGTTTGGTACACATTCCTATGGGCAGATTTGGCGAAGCGGAAGAAATGGCAAAAGCGACTTTGTTCTTAGCTTCCGACGAATCTTCTTATATGACCGGAACAGAATTTTTGGTGGACGGCGGGATTACGGCTGCCTATGTTACGCCAGAGTAATGAGTAAATGTAGCGCGGCACTTCCAGTCCGCGCCCGTAGAACGGTGCTTCCAGCCCGTTCCTCGCGTGTGCCAAGCTAACGTGGAACGAGCTGGAAGCGTCGTTCTACGGAACGCGAACTGGAAGTATCGCGCTACATTTACTCATTTTTTAATATAGAAAAATGAGTACATTTCAAACCATATCTCCAATAGACAATTCCGTTTACCTAGAACGAGAAATTGCCAATGCAAAAGCTATCGAAAACACCTTAGCTTTAGCCAAGTCTGCACAAAAAATATGGCGACAAACAACCATAGCAGAACGCGCCGCGATTTGCCGAAAAGCAGTCGAATATTTCCTCAATCATGCGGATAAAATCGGCGAAGAATTGACTTGGCAAATGGGTCGTCCGATTCGTTATACGCCTTTTGAAATCACCAAAGGATTCAAAGAACGTGCGGAGTACATGATTGATATTGCGGAAAAAACGCTTTCGCAAGTCAATGCACCCGAAGTAGCAGGTTTTCAACGTTTTATCCGCCGCGAACCTGTGGGAACGGTCTTGGTCTTAGCTCCCTGGAATTATCCGTATTTGACTTCTGTAAATGCAATTATCCCCGCAATTATGGCAGGAAATACGGTCATTCTGAAACATGCTAAACAAACGCCGCTTTGTGCAGAACGCTATGCGGAAGCCTTTGAATATGCAGGTTTGCCGAAAGGCGTTTTTCAATACCTTCATATCGAACATGAGCAAGTGGCAGAAATGATAAAAGACCCGCGAATTGATTTTGTGGCGTTCACGGGTTCGGTGGCTGGCGGTGCGGCGGTGCAGCAAGCGATGAGTGGGCGATTTATCAATGCAGGATTGGAATTGGGCGGCAAAGACCCCGCTTATGTACGCAAGGATGCTGACTTGAAAAATGCTG
This sequence comes from uncultured Saprospiraceae bacterium, assembly GCA_938028705.1. Lineage (GTDB taxonomy): Bacteria > Bacteroidota > Bacteroidia > Chitinophagales > Saprospiraceae > JAHDEO01. Next base: position 7,351 of record CALIZI010000087.1, read on the forward strand.
TTGAAAATCTCGTAGATGGTTCGTTTTTTAATTCGGGACAATCTTGTTGCGGTATTGAACGGATTTATGTACATCATAATATTTTCAAGGATTTTGTAGATGGATTTGTAACTTTGACGAAGGATTATCAACTTGGAAATCCTTTAGAGGAGACAACAACGCTCGGTCCGATGGTGCGTACTTCGGCGGCAGAATTTGCTCAAGCACAAATTAAAAAAGCCGTTCAAAACGGTGCGAAAACCTTGATTGATGCGAGTACATTTCCCACACATCAGACGGGTACGCCGTACATGGCACCACAGGTTTTGATTGATGTCAATCATTCGATGGAAATTATGACAGAGGAGACTTTCGCGCCTGTTGTTGGCATTATGTCTGTCAAAAATGATGCGGAAGCCATTGCCTTGATGAATGATAGTCAATATGGCTTGACGGCTTCTGTTTGGACAAAAGATATTGAACGTGCCATTGAATTAGGACAGGAAATCGAAACAGGCACTTTCTTTATGAATCGTTGCGATTATCTTGACCCTGCATTGGCATGGACGGGCGTGAAAAATAGCGGGCGCGGGGTGACGCTCTCGGCTTTGGGTTATGAGGTGTTGACACGTCCTAAATCATTTCATTTACGAGAGTGAAAACAAATAAACGAATAACGAAACTATGAAAGCAGCCTTATTTTTATGCGACCATGTGAAGCCCGAATATCTGGCAGAATTTGGAGATTACTCTGATATGTTTGCCAACTTATTTCCTAAATTCGAATGGACAGTATTTGACGTTTGTAACGGACATTTCCCGGAAAATTTGGATGAACATGAGGTGTATTTTGCGAGTGGTTCGATGCGTTCGGTGTACGAAAAAGAGGATTGGATTATACGTTTACAAAGCATTATTAGAGACATTTACCAACAAAAAAAATATTTCGTTGGCTTTTGTTTTGGGCATCAATTGATTGGAGAAGCATTGGGTGGGAAAGTTGTGAAATCGCCGAACGGTTGGTGCGTAGGTGTTCACGAATTTACCATAGAAAAACAAGAAAAATGGATGCAGCCTTTCCAAAACTCCGTTGGCTTGCTGATGATGTGCCAAGACCAAGTGGTGCAACTACCCGAAAATTCAACCGTTTTGGCTGGAAATGAAAAATGTCCTGTTGGAATATTTCGCGTTGGAGAAACGATGCTCGGCATACAGGCGCATCCTGAATTTAGCAAAAAATATGACCAATTATTGATGGAAAATCGCATACACATCATGGGCGAATCTGTCGTTAAAAACGGTATAGAGAGTTTAGAAAAAGATATTGATGCGGATGTGATTCGTGAATGGGTGAAGCAGTTTATAGGTTTCCTTGTTAAGTAGACTTTGGACAGAGGATATTGGGGAATTAGGAAATTTGATATTAGGTATCCCGATAGTTATCGGATTTTTATCAAATAATTATAAAGTTAAATTAATTAAATATTTTTTAATTTTAATAAAAAAATAACTGATAATCAATTATTTACGATTTAAAACCGAATTTCCCTCTCGGTTGAGCCGAGACTAATTTCCAAAATGTCCAAAGTCCAGCATCTGTATAAAATTAGAAAAGATGACAGGCACTTTGAAAGTGCCTGTCATCTCTGTAAATCATGTTATGTAAGGTTGCTCACGCGCACCTCCAACTCCTCAAGGAACCTCCGCCCACAAATGTTGATATTATTCTTCGAATATTATGATGTAAGTTGTTCTTGCAAAACCCGTAATTCTTCCGTTGTCAACTCACGCCATTTGCCTACTGCCATATCGTCTAAATGTATATTCATAATACGAATACGTTTTAGGGTCAGCACTTTGTAGCCTAAGAACTCACACATCCGGCGGATTTGTCGATTGAGTCCTTGTGTGAGGGTGATTTTAAATACCGTTTTGCTCAATTTTTCCAGCGTGCAAGGGTCAGTGACAGTGCCAAGCATGGGAATGCCTGCGCTCATTTTTTCAATAAATTTGCTATTAATCGCGCGATTCACTTTTACGATATATTCTTTTTCGTGCCGATTTTCTTTTCGTAAAATTTTATTGACAATATCGCCGTCATTCGTCAACAAAATCAAACCCGACGAGGCTTTATCCAATCGCCCAATGGGAAAAATCCGTTTAGGGTAATTCATAAAATTAATAATATTGTCTCTATGTCGCACATCCGTTGTACAGGTAATGCCCGGCGGTTTGTGGAGTGCGATGTAGATAAATTTTGCTTTGCTCTTCAAACCTTTGCCATCCAATGTCACCTTATCGCCTTCCTCCACGCGATTTCCTTTTTGCGCTACTATACCGTTGATTTTTACCCGTCCGGCTTCGACGAGTTTATCGGCTTCGCGGCGCGAGCAAATGCCCGTGCTGCTGATGTATTTATTTAGACTTATGGACAAAGTAGGAATAAATTAAAATGCAAATTAAAACTAACTTGACATGTTAAATTAAATTTTTATTAACTATAAATAAGGCACTTCGTTCCGAATTTGAAGTAAAACTTGTCAGACATTTTGAAAATGTCTGACAAGTTTTACTTCAAATTCAGCGTAAATTTCTCATTGTACATAAATTACATTATTATTTGCAATTTAACAGGGTGCGATTCGTTTTTGTACCCGCTAATATTCTTGATTATCAATATTTTACGAATTTTAAATTAACTTGACGATAGTATATTTTAAAAAACAATAATGTATTTGTGTTTAGGATGGAATATTTTTTCCGAATTTGGGCTAAAACTCGTCAGACATTTTCAAAATCTACCGATGAACTCATATTTTCCGACAAAGTTTAAATGTCAGACGAGTTTTAGCCCAAATTC
>CALIZI010000088.1 GCA_938028705.1 uncultured Saprospiraceae bacterium
ATAAATAAAATGTTTTAAAATATAACGAAGATACATCTCGCCTGACATTTTAAAAATGTCCGTCGAGTAGGTACCCTCCCAAACTAAAAATAAAAACACATAATAATTCCCGTAAAATATGCAGGAGAGCCAAAAAACTATGAACTAAGAACTAAGAACTGATAGCATAGAAAATCAAGGGCAAACGGATTCTTTATTGCCCAAAAATTTAGGTTGTGTCCGAAGGATATAAAGGTCGAGCATGGCTTTTGGTCGGGCGAGGTATTCGCGGTAAATCGGGTAATCCCAACGGCGGGGCGATTTGGCATTAAAGGCAACCACATCAACACCGTAATGCTTGCCAACAAAGGCAGCGCGGTAGTTATGAAAGCGTTGGGAAATGACCGTAATACGCTCTTGCTGAAAGACCTCTTTACTACGTACCACCGAATCCAGCGTCCGAAATCCGGCATAGTCCATCGCAATACAACTGTCGGGTACGCCCAATGTGATGAGCGCATTTTGGAGGTCGCGGGGTTCATTATAACTATGGTGTCCATTGTCGCCACTGACAAGCAGGCACTTGACTTTTCCGGCTTTGTAGAGTTGGTATGCCGCCTTGATTCGATAGGTAAAATATGGATTGGAATAACCGCCCACAAGGTGTTTGCTGGTACCCAAGACCAAGCCTACGTCATTGGCAGGAATATCCTCGATGTTGTCGTACAGGCGATTTTCACTGGTGAGAATAACCCATATATTTGTGAGGAAAAATACTGCAATGCCCGCAAGGGTGAGTTTTATGCCTGTCTTGAAAAGCCATTTGAAGCCTGACCATAGTTTTCTCATATCGTGTTGCTTTGTTCGATATTCGATATTCCCCTGTTCGATATTCGATATTCAAAATCAAGCGATTTTACGTCAAAAATCGTTCCTAAGATTTAGACAAACAACATCGCTTATATGTATTAAGCGGTGAAAAATGTAAAATCCCGTCATTCGTCGGGACAAGTTGTAAAACACAAAATGTAAAATGTAAAAGTGTCGATAGGACATGAAGTTATTTGTTTTTAAATTATTATATATTTAAAATTTTGAAAATCAAATTATTGTTGAAAAACATTCACGTTATACACTTTTACATTTTACATTTATTATTTTACATTACAATAACGATTTTCACCTTATAGTACAGATGAGCGAACAACATAATGATGAACTGATAAGCCAAGATCACTATACTTCAATTCGACATTCCTTGTTCGATATTCGATATTCAAAAATCAGTCTTTCTTTCCCAACTCAATCGCCCTATGATGCGCTGCTTCCAAACCGTTAATAATATGGTCATGTACAGCTTTGCTATCAAATTTTTTGATGGCTGCTTCCGTCGTTCCGCCTTTCGAGGAGACCTTCGCAATCCATTCTTTGCACGATAGGTTATTACGATTTTCGAGGTGTACCGAACCCATAAAAGTTTGCCCAACCAATAGCTCCGCTTGTGACTCCGAAAAACCCAATTTTTTAGCGGCTTCTATCATGGCATTCATATAATAATATACATACGCCGGACCACTACCCGATATTGCGGTAGCAGCATCAATCAGTTCCTCCGAATCAAGATAAATCGCTTTGCCTGTGGTATTTAGGAGGTTTTGGACAGTGACCAATTCGATACGGGTGACTTCGTCGGAGGAAGTAAATGCCGTCATCCCCATGCCGATTTGTGCGGGCAGATTGGGCATAGCACGTATGATTTTTGTGACACCCAATTCCTCGCGGATATAGTCCATACGCACGCCTGCCATGATGGATAAAAACACTTGTTGGTCGTCCACATAAGGCTTCAAAACGGGAAACAAAGAAGAGGTATCCTGCGGCTTCACTGCAAACACAATCAAGTCTGCCTTATCCAGACAATCCGCTGCCGAACCATAGACGGTACCGACATTTTGAGCGGATAAATGCGCGGCGCGTTCTTCGGATTTTTCGAGTATCATCAGGTCTTTGGCTTGCATCACGTGGGCTTCAAGAAAACTTTTGGCATAGGTCAAGCCCATGTTGCCACCGCCGATAATTAGTATATTCATATTAGTTCATAGTTCATAGTCAATAGTTCATAGATAGTCTTGGGTATGACACGAGGACATGACTAAGGTTATTTTTGATTAAATATTTTAAAAATACATCTGCGAATGCGGCGAATATCTGTAATATTTTTGAGCATCCATAAAAAAAGCCCGTACAAATTATTTGTACAGGCTAGTAGTGCGAAAAACACTATACTTATATGAACCATTATAGCACTGAAACTCTTAACCCAAGTTGTCGTCTAAGGTCATTTATATATTTCTTATTTATTAGACTTTGGACAGGGGAAATTGGGGAATTAGATAAACCCCTCTTTTTTAGATTTTACAAAAAATAATTAATTATATGTTTTATTTTGTCAATAAAATTCATTCAATTGATTATCAATGAGTTGTGGTTTTAAACCGAGTTTCCCGAATTTCCCAATTTCCTTTGTCCAAAGTCTAATTATTTACTCATGTCAAAAAAGATACCAACAGAATACGATGGTGCTGCTGCAATAATTTCGCCTCTCAAGGGGCTGGCGAATGAGGCGGAAACGCCGATTTTTTTGGTCACATAATAACTTGCTTCCAGCGTAAGACTCGTAAATTCAGCATTATTCGCAAATAGACTTGTACTGGTAATTGTTTCGGCAGTTTCGCCGTTTTTGAGTGACTCTACAACGTTTAATTTTCCGGTCAACCAGAGCTTATTATCGAGTAATCCTGCACCACCTTCCAAACCAAATCGCAACTCTTCTGAATAGCCTTTTGTACGATTATTGAACCCGACATAAGCACTGGTATATAAGGAAATCTTATTGACCGAAAACCCAACTCCTGTATCTAATTGTATAATTTGATTGAACTCGCCATCGCCCGTTTGAAGATTGTTTTGTGTGCCACTTGAGGTCTTACCTGTTGGGATTCCGACCATGACCGTAAGTGCCAATGGAATTTTGCCCGATGGAGTCAAACCGTATCTCACCCCCAAGTCAATATCTCCCAAAGTATTGATGGCTTCACCGCGCAAAATCAACTCATTGGTGGTCGCTGAAACGAGATTATTCATATAATTTCGACTCAAAAAAGGTGCGTTCACAATCGTTGTCAGTCGGTCAGTGACACCATATTCGGCATAAATAGAGGTATTAAAAACGCCTGTTGTAATATTCGGGTCAAGCAGTCCTCTATCTGTAAAATGTTGGTCAAAAACCACCCACCATTCAGAGAGTTTGAAATATCCTTTTCCTTTTTTCTGAGGCCAAGGACCGCCCGCTTGGACCGAAGCGGCAGCAAGTAAAATAATAATGGCAGTTACAAATATATTTTTCATGTTTAACAAAATTCTAATTTAAAAATGCGTTTTATATGAGGTCATTCATTATCGCACTCACTCACTCATTATCGCATTCATTCATTCATTCATTCATTCATTCATTATCGCATTCACTCATTATCGCATTCATTCATTCATTCATTATCGCATTCACTCATTATCGCATTCATTCATTCATTCATTATCGCATTCACTCATTATCGCATTCATTCATTCATTATCGCATTATCGCATTCACTCATTATCGCATTCACTCATTATCGCATTCATTCATTCATTCATTCATTCATTCATTCATTAATCACCCCATCACCTACTTTTACATTAAATGGTTTGCAGAAATATACGAGATAGCTATAATCATTGATGCCGACATTGGAAACATCGTAGCTGTGTGCGCCATTGAATGTTTCTACCACACCGATTTCAAAGGCATTTGCAATAGAATTTCGATTATTGGAAAGATAGACATATAAACCCGGCAGAGCAGTGGATGCTTTATAATTGCTTGCAAATTCTAATAATACACCGCTACCGTCTTCGCTGAATGTAAAATCACCTTCCAACAGGTAGGAGGAAGTGGTGGCAATATTACCATTAAAAATTTGTGTGGAGGTACTCATGGTTTCCCCGACATGCACCAATACATCATCACTTAATGGTAGTCCTTCATCGTCGTCGTATTGTACTGATATTGTGGAACTTCCAAGTTCTAAGGCTGTTGCCAAGCCGTCATTTGAAATACTGATAACTGTTTCGTCGGAGCTGCTCCATCTGGCTGCAACTTGTTCTTCTATACCGATATTATTCAAGTACATTTCTGCAAATTGGAAAGTTGTTCCTAATGCCAGTGTATCAACATTTGTCGTAATGCGTAATACGGGGTCTGTTGTGTCATTGACAAAATCATCTTTAATACATCCTTGTAATAAAAAAACAAAGAAAAGTAAATAGGCAATAAATTTAGTTTTTGCAATCATAATATCATATATTAGATTCGCAATTTACATGGAGTATCAGAAGCGGGTTGTCGTAAAAAGGACAAAGTAGAATCCACACTTGAATTTAAATTGCTAACTATCTCCTGTAAGACAATTTTTAAGGTTTTTTCAAAAATAGGTGCATATACAGATAAGTCACCGCACCAACAGCCACAATCCCCAAACCAATCATACTTTCATAAGGTCGTTCAATCAGCACATATAAGATTGCCCAAAGGCTAAAAATAATATAAATAATTTGCAAATACGGACGAAAAGGACTTTTGAAGGTATCCGCTTTTCTTTTCACAAAAATGAGCGAAGCTACGGTGAGTGTTCCCATGAGTTGCAGTACAAAACTCGAATACAATAAGACTTGTTCAAAGGATCCTGTCATGGTCAGTAAGATGCTGATGCAGGTGAGCAGCCACAAGGCACGAACAGGAATACCGTTTGAGTTTTTGCAGGCGATGGGTGTCCAAAGCGAGTGTTCTTGTGCCATCGCAAAGACCACTCGCGAGCCTACCCACAAGTACCCGCTAATCGTTGCGACCAACTGCAAGGCGATAAAAATACTCACCCAAACCGCACCTTCACTACCCAGAATATGACTGAAAGAAATGGTGGCTACTTCCACTTTATTGACGAGTTCCGGCACAGCCGCATGTTTGAGAAAAATGATTTGCAACAGTACATATACTACTGTCACAAACAGTGTTCCGCCAATGAGTGCTTTGGGTAGATTGCGTTTCGGGTCATCAATTTCGTCAGTGATATACGCTGCTGCATTCCAACCTGTATAAGCATAAGTCACATATATAAGCGATACCGCGAATCCGGGCAACAACACTTCTCCTTGCCACGAATTATCAAAATTTAAAGCATTCGTCTCTGCCGGAAAATACCACAAACCCAAGATAATCAGAATTATTACAAATATGATTTTTAATGCAGTCGTTACGTTCTGAAACGCACCACTTCGATTGACACTAAACGAATGTATCAGTGCCAACACCAGTATCACAGCAATACTCCACCATTCTCCCGCCCCGCTCAAACCCAGATATTGCGTCATTGCCATCGCTGCAATAGCTACGGGAGCAGTGAAGCCCACCACCAGCGAAATCCACGCATACAAATAGCCCACAAAAGGATGAAAAATACGCGACAGGTAGATATAATCACCGCCCGATTCTTTAAAATGCGTTCCCAATTCTGCAAAAGTCAGTGCGCCAATCAATGCCAAGCCACCACCGATGAGCCACAACAAAACAATACTCCAGGTATTCTCCACCGCTGCCAGTTGATAGCCCAAACTTGTGAACACACCTGTTCCTATCATATTGGCAATGACGATGGCGAAGGCAGTCTTCCAGCCGATTTTTTGTTGCGTATTTTTCAAATGAAATATTTTTTTATTTATAAAATATTTATTATCATTTTTTTATAAATAATTTAATGATTTACTTGACAAAAAAATTAGCAAATAGCATTACATGTATAACACTACCAAAATTAAAAATAATTTAAATTTTTAATTCATATTTACTGTTTTTAAGTAAAAAAACACGAAATACGATATAATATTCTGAAAATTAGCTGATTTTTAATTTAAGTACCCTGCCCACGTTTAGCAAACTTGAAAAGTTTACCAAACGGCTTGCTTATATTTTGTGTAAAATTAATATCGTATGAAGTGTCAACCAATCAGATAAACTTGTCGATTTTTTTGGTAAAATAGAACAAAACATATACAAAAGCCCTTTGCAGTTTTGCTGTAAAGGGCTTTTGTATAGAAAAATAAACGCATTAAATTTATTCAGATAAAGTAAAAACGCATTAGAAAACGTCATTTTTTTCCCTTTTTTGTAATTGCTGCTTCCCGTACTTTTGTGTTATCAATTACTTTTTACGACCACACACTTTTAAATCGTAAAATTTTAATAGCATGAAAAATTTAATACTATCTATTTTCATGGTACTAATGTGCTGTGATGTATGGGGACAAAACCCTCAATTTGAATGGGTACGTTCTATGGGACTGACATTCACGAGTTGCCAAAATTGATTTTTGTAATTAATAAATTCTTTGTATATTGTATTTAGTTGTAAAATGTTGATAATCAACAGGTTATCTCAAATTTTAACACCTTTGAAAAAGCATAAAGTATTGATTATCAG
>CALIZI010000089.1 GCA_938028705.1 uncultured Saprospiraceae bacterium
TGCTACTGCTAGCTGATGAAAATTTTTGCTCCTCATCAAAAGTAAAGTAGTATCTGTCAAACGTACCGGCTTCGATAGTTCTGAACAAGGCTGATATGTTAGCATCTGCCGCCGCCGCATCTGACATAGAAAATTCAATCTGTGAATCATTAATATCAATGTCATAGATACCAACGAAAGCAGGAAATTCAACATCGCTGCCTACTTCTTTTGTAATGGCATCGCCATAATTAGCTTCGGTCTCAAAGCCCGGAACCATCTGAGATTCAAGCGTGTTTTGCAAAGTAACAGACGCACCGTCTGTGATAGGGTCTTTTCCGCAAGAAGTCAATAACAGACCAATAAGTCCTAAAATAAGGACAGTGGATAATCTTAAAGTATTCATTTTTAGTTAAGTTTTAAACTGTTTAAATATTGATTATTAACGAAGCAAAGGTACGATTTATTTCATTACGTTAATCACTAAAAATGAATACTTTATAAGAAAAAACAGAATAATAAAATGTTTATTGGCTAAACTCTTTTTTACAAAAATAATTCCTTGTAAAGTACGCAAAAAGCCATATAAAACATTTAAATTAAATAAATAAAATTATACTCAAAGCGTGTTTGAAAAATAAATACGCTTTGAGTTCAATAGATTTATTGGCGTGTTTAGAAAAATGGTTGACACTTGGTAGTCCTGCAAATGTAATGCTGAAAGTCGGGCAACTTGCCTTGCATTTCCAAAATGCAAGGCAAGTAAGGGCATTACATTTATAGCACTACCTGACACTTTACTACGGGTAAAAATGAAGTCGAAAAGTGTCAAAACTTTTCTGCCAAATTTAAACATGCCGAATTATTGCTTGAATTTACGCCAGTTTTCCTCTGCGAGAGGGATAAGTTTTTCCGGTCCCATTTCCAACCAATTATCCATTTTATTCATAAAAAAACTGTTGTAAAATAAGAACAACTTTCCATCTCTGATTTCGTAAGTTTCGGGGTCAATATCTACTTTTTTATTTCTTTGCCCCATGGCATAAGCACACCAGCCGCCATATTGAGGCGCATATTTTTCGGGATTCTCAGCAAATGTTTTTTTGTTTTCAGCAGAAGAAAACTTGTAAATTACACCTTCATGCTCTGCCTGAAATTCACTTTTCCCTACAATTGCATTATTATTAAAATAGGCAACCACATCGTAGCCCTTCGCTCCTATACCGTTTTTGGTATTTCCTTGAGCATACGAAAATAGGGGTATGAATAATAGAAAAAATAAAGTTGAATTAAATTTCATAATTTTAAATTTTATATACCTGATTTCACAATTATTATCATTGGACAAGATATTACAAAACGACTATAATTATTGTAATCAAGCCGACAAAAAGGAGAATTCTTTTTTGTACAAATTATTTGTAATCTTTTACTCCTCCCAAACCACTTCCTCCTCCACTGCCACATCATCAAAAATTTCTCCGTTACATACCCTGATATTTGCAATACCGCCCAGTGAGCAAATCGTATTACACTCCTTATCCACTACTTCAAACAAACCGTCGGCGATAAAACTACCGTCATTGAGATAATACACGTCATCGCCTTGAAAAGTATATCGCGTTATCTTGCCGTTTGCCCAATTATCATTTTCAAAAGTATTGATTTTATCCTCAATACAATTAGATATTTTATTATCGTTTGGACAACCTATTCCGCTTACAGCCAACAAGGTAATTAAAGCTAATTTTTTCATAATAAAGATGATTTGATGATAAAAATTAGCTTAAGATAAACAAAAAATGTCTTTTAGAATGGCTTTTTCAGCCGTCGTGCGTCATACTTTATACTTCACACTTTATTTAGTATCTTTGCTCCCCATTTAGAATTTAGATAATGGTGCATCAGATAATTAGTTAATCGGGTTAATTCATGCCGCACTAAAACATCGTCGTTTTTCAATGAATTAAAATTATTTTATAATTTATTTATTATTTAAAATTAAATATTTATAAATATTTTTTTATTATAATATTTTATTAAAAAAATCCAATTTACTAAAATTTTAATATAAAAAAAATTAATTTTATATTTTTTTGAATTAAAAATAAATAATATACTATCTGATTAACCAATCGACTAAATGATCTAGAAACCTAAGAATCCAAATAACATGATAACTTATGTCAAAGGTCCAATTACCAAAAAAACGCCTACCTACGTCATTGTCGAAGCAGGCGGAATTGGCTATCATATCAATATCAGTCTATACACACATGCGCGTATCGAAACCAATGTGATAGTACAATTGCTGACCTACTTTCATGTCAAGGAAGATTCACAAACGCTTTATGGATTTGTAGAAGAAGCAGAGCGCGATATGTTTATCAAACTCATTTCCGTATCGGGTATCGGACCAAATACGGCGCGAATTTTGCTGTCTTCCATCACGCCGCAAGAGGCTCGCACGGCAATCATCTCTGAAGACATCCGCACCCTCAATGCGGTCAAAGGCATTGGACCAAAAACCGCCAAACGCCTTATCGTGGAACTCAAAGATAAATTACTAAAAGATTCAGGCGAAGAAGCAACGGCACTGCCCACAGCAACCGACAATAAGTTGCGTGAGGAGGCACTTTCTGCATTGACCACACTTGGATTTAATCGCATACGAGTACAAAAAGTACTTAACAAAGTGTTAAAAGAAAATCCAAAAGTACCTAATGCAGAAACTTTGATTAAGTTAGCACTTAAAAATATGGCGTAATGAGTGACGAGTAGAGAGTAATGAGTAGTGAGTAGAGAGTGACGAGTAGTGAGTAATGAGTAGTGAGTAGAGAGTGACGAGTAGTGAGTAATGAGTAATGAGTAGTGAGTAGAGAGTGACGAGTAGTGAGTAATGAGTAGTGAGTAGAGAGTGACGAGTAGTGAGTAATGAGTAGTGAGTAGAGAGTGACGAGTAGAGAGTAATGAGTAGTGAGTAGAGAGTGACGAGTAGAGAGTAATGAGTAGTGAGTAGAGAGTGACGAGTAGTGAGTAATGAGTAGTGAGTAGAGAGTGACGAGTAGTGAGTAATGAGTAGTGAGTGACGAGTAGAGAGTGACGAGTAGTGAGTAGCGAGATTATTTTAAACCCTCACTACTCTTTACTCACTACTCACTACTCTTTACTCACTACTCTTTACTCTTTACTCACAAAAAGAAACTTTAACACACAAAATTCGTAGAACTTATGCAATAAGTATTACAAAGAACATGTTAGTGTTAGAGGCATGTTAAAATTGTCTGTAAAATGTCACGAAATTAGTTAATCGGTGAATGAGTATATTAGTTTAATCAGGTATTATAGCATATTTCGCTATACGAAATAATTTTACGAATCACCACAATAAAAATGGAGCGTATGGGGTAAAACTCTACATTGTATAATAAAAAACATAGCATAGTAATTTTCACATTTTCAATGACTTAGTGAATAACGGTTATTGGGGCTGTGATTTTTTTGTGTCAACTGAAATAAAAATGAATGGGCTTAGTTAATGCCTGATTTAATTGGTCAACTCATTCACCAATCCATTCAAACAACGATACAAAGCATAAATTTTAACGCAAACCATGACAAATAAAGGATATTTCCTGCTGGCTGCATTACTCACAATCGGCATGACCGGTACCATTTGGGCAAACTTTGGTGCCGGACTTAACCTCGACGACCCCTTATTAAATTTTAATCAGGCGACCACCATGCAATCGGATACCATACCGCTGCAAGACCGCGATACGGATGCGATGACAGATGACACCCCGACCAATCCCTTTGATTTGGACGACCCGCCTGCCATAGAAACTGAAGTCACTTACGACCCTGAGACAGGTTACTACATTATTACCGAAAAAATCGGTGATGCGTACTACCGTCCGCCTACGTATATGACCTTTGACGAGTATATGGAGTGGAGTGCCGAAAATGATAAAAATAACTATTTCAACCAACTCTCCGACAGGCTTTCGCTGACAGGCGATAGTGTCGAAGACCCCGTCAGTCGTTATAAAGAAGCTATACGTACTTCGCTGATTAACCGACTTTTTGGCGGTGCCGACCTTGACCCGAAAGAAATGGTCAGCATTCGTCCGCAGGGTAATATAGACCTCACATTTGGTGTCGATCAGCAGTATGTAGAAAATCCAATCCTCACCGAGCGTCAACGCCGAAATGGTGGTTTTGATTTTGACATGGCAATTCAGATGAACGTCATTGGTAAAATCGGCGATAAACTCAATCTCGCTACCAATTATAATACCCTCGCTACTTTTGATTTTGATAATCAAATGAAATTGGAATATGCCGGAACAGAAGACGAAATTATCCAGAAAATAGAAGCAGGAAATGTAAGTTTGCCCTTACGAAGTAGTCTCATACAAGGAAGTCAGAGTTTGTTTGGTATCAAAACGGATTTGCGATTTGGACGATTAAGTGTTTCTGCCATTGCTTCGCAGAAAAAATCAAAACGGGAAAATGTACAAGTACAAGGAGGTACTCAATTGCAAACCTTTGAAGTATTTGCCGACCAATACGACGAAAACCGTCACTTCTTCATTTCTCATTACAACCGCAACGCTTACGAGCCGGCATTACAAAATCTACCGCAAATCAATACCCTTTTCAGAATCACAAAAATGGAAGTATGGGTAACAAATACCCGTAATGTCACCGAAAATGCAAGAGACATCGTAGCTATGATGGACATTGGCGAACCCTCGCGTGTAGGTGAAAATGTGGCGACCAATTCAAATTATACGCCGCCCACATTACCGATTCACCCTGACCTCACTCGCGCAGGACTTGCCGCCAATGATGCCAACGGACTTTACGAAAATATAATAGACAGACAACCCGATACCCGTAGTCTTGACGGTGCGGTAAATGCTTTGCAGATGATGGGACTCAGCCAAAGTGAAGACTTTGAAAAAGTACGTGCCAGACTACTCTCGCCTTCTGAATATACTTTTCATCCCGAACTCGGTTTTATCTCCCTCAACCTCAATCTCCAACCTGATGAGGTATTGGGTGTTGCTTACGAATATACCTATAATGGTGAAGTCTATCGGGTAGGTGAATTTACCAATGACGTGCCGATTGACCCCGACAACCTCAACGTGCTGTATGTCAAAATGTTGAAAAGTACCATCGTCAATACCGAATTACCAATATGGGATTTGATGATGAAAAATATTTATTCACTCGGTGCCTATCAGGTCAATCCGCAGGATTTTAAATTAGATATTTTTTACCAAGACCCCGGCGGCGGATTCATTCGTAACCTGCCGCAAAGAGCAGGAGAAAATGTCAGTGCCTGCAACCTGATTGGTCTCCTCAATATGGATAAACTCAACAGCGTCGGCGACCCTATTCCCGATGGTGTGTTCGACTTTGTTTCGGGTGTGACCATTACGCCTAAAAACGGGCGGGTCATATTCCCCGTATTGGAGCCATTCGGTTCCTCGCTCGAGGCTAAATTTGAACTCTTGGAGGGTAGTAATAATAATGCTAATGCTTATGTCTATGACCAGCTTTATGACAATACCGTCTTTTTCGCACGCGAATTTCCCGAACTCAATCGCTTTATCATTCGGGGTACTTACAAATCAAGCGTGTCGAGCCGTATCTCTTTGGGGGCGTTCAACATTCCGCGCGGTTCCGTCACCGTTACGGCAGGTGGTCAGCAGCTTGTAGAAGGCAGAGATTATGATGTAGATTATAATGTAGGGCAAGTCACCATCCTCAATGATGCTTACCTCAATTCCGGCTTACCCGTCAATGTTTCTTACGAAGATAATACCCTTTTTGGTTTTCAAACCAAAACCCTCTACGGTACACGTTTGGATTATGAAGTATCCAAAAATTTTAATATCGGTGGTACCTTCATGCACGTTGCCGAGCGTCCGTTTACTCAAAAAGTAAATGTTGGTGACGACCCTGTTTCCAATAGCGTTTACGGGCTTGATATTCAATATACCAAAGAAGCTCCGGGACTGACCCGCTTCTTGGATAAACTCCCGCTGTTGCAAACCAAAGCCCCTTCACAAATTACTTTTACTGCCGAAGGCGCAGCATTGCGCCCCGGACACTCCAGAGCCTTGAACCGTGTAGATCAGAGCGAAGACAGAGGCGGTACAGTCTATATTGATGATTTTGAAGGGAGTGCTACCAATTATGATTTGCGCTTACAAAGCAACGCTTGGTTACTTGCCAGTACACCCAGTAATGTCAAATTCCCCGAAGTAGAACGCATCAATGACCTGGCTTATGGCTATAATCGTGCAAAAATGACTTGGTATAGCATTGACCCGGTATTGGGGCAAAATCCCGACGACCCTTACACCAGGCGATTTATTGAGCGAGATATTTTTCCGAACAGACAAAATAGTTTTACGCTAAGTACAGGTGGTAATTTGCGTACTTTTGATATGGCTTATTACCCCGACGAGCGCGGACCTTATAACTTTGATGTAGATGGTTTGGACCAAAGCGGACAATCGGTTTCAGCAGGTACAGACCCCAATACAGGTAGATTGAATGACCCTAAAAGTCGTTGGGGGGGTATCATGCGTAGTATCGAAACCAATAACTTTGAAGCAGCTAATGTTGAATTTATTGAGTTTTGGATGTTGAGCCCTTTTATCGCAGACTCTATGGGCGTGACAAATGCAGGTGGTGAATTGTATTTCAATCTTGGAACAATCTCGGAAGATGTGATGCGCGATTCACGCAAATTTTTTGAAAACGGACTGCCCGCTCCCGGTGCCGATACCCGCGTAGATACCACGACATGGTCGCGCATACCGCGTGTACAAGCCATTACCACTGCCTTCGACAATGACCCCGCAGTACGATTGGCGCAGGATTTGGGTCTAGATGGTTTTGATGATGATGGCGAGCGTGATCATTATAAGGAAAACTTCCTCGACAGACTAGTGAACCATGCCACACCCGCTGTATATGCCGATGCGTTGGACGACCCTTCAAATGACAACTATTTGTACCACAGAGACCCCCTCTATGGTGTGGTAGGCGAACCCGGTTCGACACCTACATTGGAACGCTACAAAAGATTCAATAATCCACAAGGTAACTCGGAAGGTACAGACGTTATTGATAATAATAATAACAATAACAATCTAAATAATGTAAATACCACCGCTACCAACCTTCCCGATACCGAAGACATTGACAGAGATAATACCCTCAACGAAAGGGAAGCCTATTTTGAATACAAAGTTAATTTAAAACCCGATGGTGCTGGAGGGATACAAAGAACTGAAGATGACTTCATCGTTTCTGAAATAGAAACACAAGGTTGGAAATGGTATCAATACAAAATACCTATTGAAGATTTTAATAATAAAGTCGGTAGCATACAAGATTTTCGTTCTATCCGTTTTATGCGTATTTATGCAACGGATTTTGAAGAATCTGCCATTATGCGTTTTGCTCGCCTTCAGTTGGTCCGCAACCAATGGAGACGCTACCGCAGACCACTCACAGGTTCAGGCATCGGTCCGATAACAGACCCCAATGACCCGACGACCTTTGATATAAATGCTTTTAATATTGAAGAAAACGGCACAGCCGAACCTTTCCCTTACGTCTTGCCTCCGGGTATTCAGCGGGAGCAATCTTTGGGCATCATCCCCAATGCTCTGCAAAACGAACAATCACTGGTGATGAATGTCTGCGGACTTCCCTCTGGCGATGCTAAGGCAATTTATAAAATTATCAACCTCGACATGCGGCAGTACCAACGGCTCAAAATGTTTGTACACGCAGAATCGGACGGTACAGGCACCATCGACAACCTCCAAGAAGATGAAGTATCTATATTCATGCGATTGGGTAGTGATTTTGAAAATAATTTTTACGAATACGAAATACCTTTAAAACCAAGTGACCCCGTAGTATCAGGTGATGACGACAATGCGATAACAGATAAGGTATGGCGTGCAGATAATAGTTTTGATTTTCCTTTAGCCTTATTGAGAGAGATTAAAATAGAACGCAATAATTCGGGCGACCCGCTTACCAGCCTATATAGCAAAGAAGACCCCGAAGCACCCGGAAATTTTGTAAAAGTCGTTGGTAATCCTGATATGGGTTATGTAAAAGGAGTCATGATAGGTTTGAGAAATACAACGGATGCCAGCAATGTCTGCGCCGAAGTATGGGTCAATGAATTGAGAATGAGCGGACTGGACGAGGAAGGCGGTGTTGCCGGGCTTGCCCGTTTGGATGTACAACTTGCAGATTTCGGAAACTTCACTGCATCAGGTAGTTATACCGGAATAGGTTGGGGGCAACTCGAACAGAAAGTGGACCAACGTTCCAGAGAAGCCGTTGCTCAATACGACTTTGCCACCAATCTCGAACTGGGTAAATTACTACCCAAAAATTCGGGATTGCGCGTACCCTTTTATGCTCAATATTCGACCACAGTAAAAACACCCGAATATGACCCCTACCAACTTGACCTCAAACTCAAAGAGGATATACTGGACAATACAGAAGATAAAGTGCTTAGAGACAGCCTTCGCGAACGTGCAGTAGATTACAATTCCATACGAGGTTTTAATTTTACAAATGTAAGAAAAGAACGCATGAATCGGGAGCGTAAACCCATGCCCTGGGATGTCGAAAACCTGAGCTTGACCTACGCTTTTGACCGCACCATTAACCATAATCCAACGGTAGAAAATGAAGAAATCAAACGCTATCGCGGGTCAGTGGATTATAACTATGCCAGTCAGTTGAAACCGATTGCGCCGTTCAAAAATATGAAATCCAAATCGCCCTGGCTAGGCTTGATTCGCGATTTCAATTTCAATCCTTTGCCCAATTCCATTAGTGTCAGAAATGATTTGAATCGTCATTTTGGTGAAGTGACCTACCGTTTTGCCGATAGGAATAAGAGTACCTATTACGACAAACGTTTTACGTGGGACAGAGCCTACGGCTTACAATGGAATTTGTCGAAAGGATTAACCATGGGCTTCAATGCCGTCAACAGTTCAGTCATTGATGAATTGCCCGAATATGTTGATGATAATAGAGATGGCTTCCCCGATTTGCAAAACGGCGAACCAATACGACCAACTGCCGACGAAAAGAAAGAGCAAATATGGAACAGTCTATGGTCAGATGCCAGTCGCGGCGGACGAAACAAGCATTATAATCATGGCTTGAACGTCAATTATACCTTGCCCACCAAGCAAATACCTTTGATAGATTGGACGCAAATCAAAGCCCAATATCAAGGTAATTACGATTGGAGCAGAGCCAGTCTCAATACTGATTCATTGGGTAATATCATACAAAACGGTCAGACCCGTCAACTGACAGCCGACCTTGATTTTACCAAATTATACAATAAATCAAAATATCTGAAAAAGGTCAATTCCAAGCCTAAGAGACAGAAAGATAAAAAAGACAGAAAAGGTAAAGACGATAAAGGCAGGGATGTACCCGGTAAGAAAGATAAAAAAGAGAAAGAAAAAGAAGGTAAAAAAGACATCAAATTTAAAGACGACCCTGACCTGATTGAAACTCCGGACGAGGAACAAGAGACAGTAGAAGAAGACAAGAAGAGCAAAAAAGAAAGGAAGAAAAAGGAAAAAGAGGCTAAGAAAGTCGCTGATAAGGCTAAAGATGCCATAGTCAAAAAAGAGAAGAAGGAGAAAAAAGAGCGAACAAAGAAAGAGAAAGAAGACCGCGAACCAACTGCACTTGAACGTGCCATATTACGTCCTTTGATGATGATACGAAAAGCGAGGTTCAATTATTCCGAAAATTTCTCCTCTGTCGTTCCCGGCTTCGTACCTGAGACCCGACTATTGGGGCAAAATAACGGCTTCGACAGCCCGGGATGGGATTATGTATTTGGTGCCAATTACGGAGCCCGTTGGAGATTGTTAGACTTCACCAACTGGCTGGATGACTTAGGTGCTAATGACAATATTACCAGTAATCTCTTCCTCAACCAGCAGGTTTTGGTCAACTATACGCAGAGCTACGATGGTCAGGTAACGATTGAGCCATTCAAAGATTTCCGTATTGATGTCAATGCCAATCGCGCTTACACCAAAAATCACACGGAATACTATAAAGTAGCAGACGTAGAGCGTGGCTTCGAGCATCTCAATGCACTCGACAGAGGAAGTCTCAACATGACCTATTTTAGTATGCGAACACTCTTTGGTTCGACCACCGAAGATCTGATTGATAAATTCGGTATATTTGAGAGCAATCGTTCCATTATCTCCCGACGTTTGAGCGAACTTGATGTGCGTTCCAATGGCGGACACGAGGTGGACAGCCAATTCGGTGACTACCAAGAAGGTTATGGACGCTATCAGCAGGATGTCCTCGTACCTGCTTTCTTATCAGCCTATACAGGTATGGATGCCGAAACATTCCCGCTACGAGTCTTTGACCTCATACCGCGCCCCAACTGGAAATTTACCTACAACGGTTTAAACAAACTCAAAGCATTTTCGGATATTTTTGCGAGTTTCAACCTCTCACACAGCTACACCTCTACGCTGGGTGTCAACTCCTTTGCTACGGATTTGGATTTCCAAGGCGGTGTCCTCAACACCAGTACGCGAAACTATTATTCAACTTATGAGATTCCCGACTTGGTCATCAGAGAGCAATTCGGACCACTCATCGGTTTGGATATTCGTCTGAAAAATGAAATGACCGCTCGTTTTGATTGGAAAAAATCGCGTAACCTGCAAATGAGTTTTACCGATTACCAACTCTCCGAAACCAATGGCGAAGAGTTCACCATCGGTGTAGGCTACCGCGTCAAGGGCTTCAAACTGCCCTTCAAGTTAATCAAAATTCCGAACAGCAAGGAGAAAACAAATGTCCTTGAAAATGACTTGAATTTCAAACTTGATGTCTCGTACCGCGACGATGTCACTATCAATCACCTGCTCGACCAAAATGTAGCTATCCCCACGCGGGGTGCGAAAACCATACGTATTTCGCCGTCGATTGATTATGCCGTCAACAAATTTGTCAATATCCGCCTCTTCTTCGATAGAAGTCGCACCATACCGAAAACGTCACAGTCATTCCCCATCACCAATACGCAAGGTGGTGTGACCATTCGCTTCTCATTGACAGAGTAATTTAAAATAATATTTAAATAATTTCATATAAAAAAGCCACATCGAATGATGTGGCTTTTTTATTTTTAAACATTAAAGATAATTATATTTAGCTATAAGTGGGTGTAAATATCAACTTATAGCTGATTATAGGATTATAATCAGCTATAAGTCACTTTTTATTCTATTTTAAAATGGTTAGCTCCGAAACTATCGGAGAAAAGTGTGATATTTTATTAACCATTAACCATTAACCATTAACCATTAACCATTAACCATTATCAAAGCTGAATACTCCAATGCCGGATATTCGCACCAAAGTCCATAGATTTTTCGAGTTCTCGCAGTATCAAATGTATGATTTCGGTATAGCACTCTAACAAGGTTTCGCGCTTGTCGGCATTGCTTTTCGCATTGATGCCATCGGAAAATAAGAAAGGATAAAAATAGTAAGGTACAATGATATTGCGTGACCATTGACTGAGCAGCAACTGCTCAAAATAGTCCACGTTTTTACGAAAATCCGCTTCATCGAGGTGCGTATAATATTTCCACGACAAGCTAAATTCTTCGCTCAATCGTTCTGCGATTTGCATAAATTCCTCGTCGAAATGATTGCCTTTTGTTTTGTCATTTTTAATAAAATAATAATGAGCAAAAGACAGCAAATCGCCCATGACCGCCGCTAATTTAAAAGGATTTTTGTAGGTATTTAAGATGCGTTTTATTTTATCGCGTCTATCCTTGATTAGAATGACATTATCCTCAAAATCAGCGATTTGTGTAGGATTACCCGTATATAATGAACCACTTGGAAAGTAGTAGGGAAAGACCGTTTTTTCACCATCTTCGGTATTGCAAATATAATCCTTGAAATACAAGCCGCCGAGTTGGTAATCAATGCCCTCTTTGTCAATCATTTTTTCAAACAAATCATCAAAAGTAAACTCGCGCGATACTGCAAGTTTGAGACAATTATGATATTTAAATTGATGATAATATTGTAATAAAAAATATTCAAAAGTATTGACCGAAAAAGAGCGCAGGTTATCCACCACCATTTTAATGATGCCAATGTGTTTTTTGAGGTCGCGCTTCACAATACTCAAGCCCGAAATACCACCTTCGGTATCTTCCACCAAAAAATTATCAAATATTTCAATGATTTCTCGTGCTTCCTCCCGATTCACTTTTCGCGGATAGGTTTTTTCTTTCAGTACCAACAAACACAGCTGATGATATTCGTGTGCAGTACGCACTACTTCGAGTTGCAGCGCAGTAGATTCGGGGAAATAATCTGACCCTGCATTGCTGAAATCACATATCTCGTAGCTCAGTCCTAAATTGCTGTACAGTTTGGTACGAAAGGCAAGGCATTCGCGAATATTGGTCTCAATATTGAGGCGCGGATGTTGCCCTTTTTCTTCGTCTTTCAGTTCGATATAATCCTGCACAATCCAGTTCAGCACACCAAATTTTTCGCCCGTCAGAAATACATTAACGGGCTTGTCAAGTGCCTTTGCTATACGCATGGTGCGCCCCAATTCTGCCAGTAAAAAAATAGAATCCGAATGTATCGAAAGCGCATGACCAAGCAAGACCGCCCGATACTCCTGCATAGATTTTTCAAACAATTCAGACTTGATTTCAAACTGCGGCGAAGGCGGAAAAATAATGGACGACAAAGCACTTGGTTCAGCAAAAAGCATCTTCATCAGGTCATTGGCGTGCAGACCAAAACGACTCATCAGGTAGTCGAAAGGCAGTTCCAGAATCTCATCGTTTTTGACCGTATTTTGCTTTAAAATATTTTGCAAACGCGAATAAAACATAATCGCCAGCGGCTTTTTGACCCGTTCATGCGGTTCATCAAAATTATTTTCAGCAAGCTCGCGCTGAAGGTTCAGTAAGTGCTTGGCGATACTCGTATATTCATCCGAATTGTAGGTGTAGCGATAAATCAGATTGAGGTATTCATCGTCCATACCAAAGGTTTCTTCATCCTTGATGTATGATTTGATGACCTCTATATAACGGCGTGTAAACAACTCCTCAATGTTGTTATATCGCTCATTGGTTTCGGTGTCATTGATGTTGAGTTGGCTATATACATCTTCAAAAATTTCATAAAAAACATCTTTTCTATTGCGACTGCCACTCGGAAAAGGCACCATTTTGACCAACATATCGTCTGCGGCTTGCTTGTCAGGATGATTTTGGTAGAAGGTTTTGAAGGCTTTAAAGAAAATATCCAAGAGAATTTTAGGAGGAACCTGCGCCATAGCTTTTAGTTTTGTCTGTTTATGGTTGATAGTTCATGGTTCATAGTTGACGATAGTTTGCAATTCAAAATATTTTATAATTTATTGATTTACAGTAATTTATTAACCATAAATCACCAACTATGAACTATGAACCATCAACTATGAACTGTCAAGTTACAAACTTACTTGCAGAGAAGCAAGTATTTGCTTACAAAGTATATTCCAGACTAAAGCAGCTTTACTATCAAAGTCTTACACAATATTATTCAAAACTTGCAACATACTTTCTTTGTATTAAAAAAAAACATGTACATCTTTGTATCATAATCACTGAACAGACATTTGATTCATACACAACAAACCTTAGTAGAGCGGACTTATCCCGTCCGTTCTGCTTTCAGTACCTAACCATAATAGACATTGGGTAATTAGTTGATCAGGCAATCAGGTTATTCTTGTAATGACTGGAATAAAGATTGTGCGATAAACTGATGTCCAAATAATAGCTGTAATTCAGACACAATTTTTTGTGGCACACCCAAGTTAATTTACGCATTTAAAAATAATATATTTTTAATAATAGAAAATTAATACACGTATTTAAGTAACTATCACAGACATTATACAGAACGCTACAAACACGATTTTTTAACCAACAAACAATATAATTATGAAGTGTATAATCAAAAAAATCACCTTTAGTATTTTATCGCTAATGATCTGTTCTGTTGCGATCTTTGCACAGGTCGAAGTAAAAATTAATCCCGTTGGCGCACTGTTCAACAGCCCTGATTTGTCAGTAGAATTCATTGCTACGGATAATGTAGGTATCGAAGGCAGAGTCGGTTATTCTTGGGGAGATTTTGATGTAGATGGCATCGGGTACAAAAGCAGAGGTCTGGTATTTATCGGTGCCGGAAGGTATTACTTCAATCCAAGCGTGGGCGGAAACGGATTTTATACGGGTGGATATGTGAAGTATAAAAATTCGGGTTCGGAAGCGGTAATAGGTGAGTCCAGAGAAATTACCAACAGGCGACTGGCGGTAGGTCCTGTGTTTGGCTACAAGGTGCTGTCAGGGAATCAGAAAGTTGTTTTTGATTTCAATTTCGGCATCGGCAAAGCCTTCGTCAATGACTACTCCAACAATGCTACCGAAGCCTTTTTAGATGCTGTACCTTTTGGTGATACTGATTTGATTGGTACGCTTGCTTTAGGCTATAGATTCTAAATTTAAAATAAAAAAAATCGTTCGGGGGTATGATTTAAAATACCTCCGAATGATAATATTGGTTCAACAAAATATCATTTATCGAAAGTAATTTTACACTAAGTATAATGAATGAATTATTGAATGAGTAAATGACTCGTTATTCGTCAATGAAATAACTAACAAATTATTATCAGTTCATTTTGTCTTACTATTTAAACTTAAAAAATATTGGTTAATTAATGTTGTATAAATAATTTTAAATCAAATTATTACAAAAACAAACTAATACACTGATTAACCGATATACCAAATTACTTCATCGCACAATAGTCATCCGGCTATCTGTTTTTTCCATGATATTTTGATCACCGCAGTTGAAAAAAAGGTATTCATATAATGAATACCTCTCACTTAAATGTATAATGTTATACCCTGTATTTCCAATATAAACAATTTAATTCACGAGTTGCTACCCGCAACTTACTATGTTCATTTTCTAAAAAAAATTACGATGAAAAATTATGTTTTACTAATTTTATCTTTGGTCTTTATGACCAATTTATCTGCCCAAGATGAAGCGTATTATCCCGCCAAAAAATCACGTTATCTGGGTATTGAAGGTATCTTTAATTGCCCTCTTATGGACCTCAACGATAACAATTATCGGCATGGCGGAGGGTTCTCCTTTTCGGGTTTTGGTGACATTACTTCCAACCGGAATCCGTTGGTTTTGCAGTGGGGTCTCGAAGGGCTTTTTGGAGTCAGTAGCAAAAATCGCACTTACAGTATCGGTGCCCCTTTTTCGGGAACGGTATATAATCCGACCAATGTAGCAGTGGGTTTGAATGGCTTGCTTAGGTTGGAATATCGCAAATACGCGGTGCATCCCTACATTGACGGATTTGTGGGTGGACGATTTTTTCAAAGTGGTTATTATGTGAATAATAATGACGATTGGAGCGAAATCCCCTCAACTACCAACGTAAAATGGGCTTATGGTGCAGGTGTCGGGGCTTTTATTCCAGTCTCCAATCGACTTGATATTAACCTCCGTGCCGCTTATACGCATACAGATAATATGCAATATATCGACATGAATGATTTTATTGATAATGACAGAAACAGCATCAATACAGCTATCAATTCTGACTATGATATGTTGAGTCTGCACGTAGGTATCCGCTATAATATCAATCGCAATAAAAACATATACGAGCAGGAAACACACAGAGAAAGAAGAAGAACACGTTACGAATCTGATTGTAATTGTTGCGATGATCACGACTGCTGCGAAGCGCGAAGAAGAACACGATGCCAATCTGACTGTGATAGGTACAGACACCGCGACCGCCGCAACAAACGCCCGATTATTGATGTCATTCTCGGCAATCTCGGCGGTTCACCGACATGTACACCGCCACCTACCGAATGTGATACAGATGTTTATTCGCCACGTCCCAACTACCGCGACGACGACCGACCAACCCGCGATAATGATAACAGCCTACCTACTAGTGATAATGACAGGGATGACGACACTTACATTCCGCCAAGTAATAATAATGAGGAAGTCTGTCCACCTACTTATGAAGAGGATGAGCCTACAAGACCGCGTCCACGTCCTGAGCGAGATGGAGTTGATACTAAACCGGAATATGGAGATAAGCCCTCCGGTCGTTCAGGTACGAATCCTTCTTCTGAGCCTAGAAAACCTACCCCGCGTCCGGAGCCAGATGTCATTGATACAAAACCGGAACGTGACAATAAGCGAACTCGTCGTTCAGACAAAGATACTTCCTCTAAGCCAAGCAAGTCTTTATTAGGTTCATTGTTGGATGCCGTCCAAAATAAGCCGGAACGTGAGAAAAAATCAGAGCGTTCAAGTTCAAAGTCTTCTTCTTCCAAGCAGACAAAGCCCTCGTCGCGTTCGAAACGGGAGACAAGCAAGCCTCAATCCAGCAAAAGTAAATCAACCCGTAAACCCGCTGTTTCTAAATCTGCAAAAAGGAATAGTAATAAAGGATAGATTTCTTTAAGGTATAAAACTGACTTGCCGGTGATTAACCCTGCTATTTTTAATGTAAATCGAAGACGCTCTTAACGCACAGGTTGTCACCGGCAAGTTGGTATAACTTCAAACGAACAATACAAAGCTATGTTCATTTTCCAAGTCCGTTCCGTATTTTAAGTACGGACGGACTTTTTTGATTTAAATTCCAAATAACAAAACACTAAAAACTATCGTCATTCCGCACCCGATGCGGAATCTATTGTCGTAAGAAAACGATTTTAGATAGAAGCTACTATTTGGTATCCTGCCAAGATGCAACAGATTCCGCATCGGAGTGCGGAATGACCTTGACTTTTGGATTTTGGAATTTGTTATTTGATGCTTGGAGTTTCACCTGATTCCAGCTTTATCGGAACTGCTCATAAATCGTACCCACGCAATCCGCATGGCTACAAACAAAATCAAAAACAGCCCCGCCAAATGCCAGATACTACCGAAGAATACAGTAAAGATTCGCATTTTTTGAATCAATAAAATCAAAATAAAGGTCACTGCCAGCAACATCACCAAACCCGATAGTTTATCGAATCCCGGTACTGCTTTCATCTGTACATTTCGCGTAACAATCATCACCGTAGCAATCATCGAAACAATCGGCAAGAAATAGACTAAAGCATTGACATTCAGCATACTTTGTGGTGAGAAAAACATAGAATACACACACAAAACTACCGAAAATGTTCCCGGCACACAGACACCAAAGACCAGTGTGGAATAGATATAATTCCAAGGCGATTTGTAGGCTTCATCTTTGGTTATCCAATTCAAAAGGACAGCCAAAATTGGTATTGCCAAAAAATAAAGGATAATCGGCAAGGGGTCGGTAGTCATTTGGGCAAATAGCTGTTGTAAAGTCATTTTTAACGCATTAAAAAACAATAATTCATTTCATCATCATTGAGTCCACATTAAGAAGTAAAGAAATTGAAAAAATTGAAATTTTATTTTTATATTAAAAAATTACAATAAGAAAAAAGTAAATAATTAATATTTTTTTAATTGTTAATTAATTAAAATTTAAATAAATATATAATATTTTTTTAAAAAATTATTTTAAATAAAAATTAAATTTTAATATACTGCGAAATTAAATTTCGTTAAAATCATTTTTTCTTATTCTTCATATAGACTCATCATTCATTCGCTCATTCTAATGATGACCGCAAATATAAGGATTTTCACAAGGCAAAAAGAATCTGTTTATTTTTGATTTGTTCGCTCGTCATTTCCTAAAACCTCCAACATGGCTTTTGCCTTCAACAAGCATTCTTCGTACTCTTTTTCGGGAACGGAATCATAGACTATTGCGCCGCCCACTTGGAAAGATATATATTTAGAAATAGCATTATACAAAATACTGCGAATGACGACATTAAAATCAAAATCACCTTCCGGCGTAAAGTAACCCACTGCGCCCGAATACAGTCCGCGCCGCGTCTGTTCGTAGTGTTCAATCAGTTGCATACTCATTACTTTCGGTGCGCCCGTCATACTACCCATCGGGAAGGCATGACGTATGGCATCCACTACATGTACATCGTCGCGTAAGGTAGAAGTAACAGTCGAAATGATATGATGTACTTGCTCAAAAGGATATACGCCAAATAGCTCTTCTACCTTGATTGTTCCCGTTTTGCTGCTACGCGTGAGGTCGTTGCGTACCAAGTCCACTATCATGACATTCTCCGCTTTATCCTTGTCACTATGGCGCAAAAGATTTTGTAGTTGAGCATCTTCTTCGGCACTCCTCCCCCGCCCTATCGTACCTTTTATAGGTTGCGAAATGAGTTGTTGTCCTTCCTTTTTGAGGAAGCGTTCAGGACTTGCAGAAAGCAGGTAGCGATTATTTTTTTTGTAAAAAGAAGCGAAGGGAGCTTTCGCCAAATCATTGAGCCGCATAAACAGCGAGACGGGATGAATATCCGCATTTTCTGCGTAAAACTCCTGACAGAAATTCATCTCATATACATCGCCTTCAATGATGTGCTGACGGATTTTTTCGACCGTTTTTAAATAATTATTTTTATGAATACGTGATTGTATCGAAATGGGTGGGCTATTATTCAAATCAGTATGAATCGGTGTATTTTGAATTTGAATAAAGATGTCCTCACTATCATTTTCATTAGTATGAATGATGACGCTATCTGATTGAATTTCAATTAAATATCGTGGTTCAAAGAAGTGTAAAACGGGTAAATCAATGCCATCGAAATTAGCGGATTGGAGTTTTTCTATATCATTTTTAAGGTCATAAGTAAGAAAACCGAATAGCCAGCTTTTTTTATCATTAATATAATTTTTTAATTGCTCAAAAGCATCTTGTCCGGTACATTCTACCGTCAATTCACGGACTGTGTCTATGGCTATCAGCGTTTCATAATCTTGATATTTCGCATGTTGGTAATAATTATTATCGAGATAGCAAAGTGTATCAAATTGGTCTGCCCAGGTCAATGCCCGACGCTTAAACATCGCTACATCAGCAACAGGGAATGTCGTACAAATCGTTTTTGTAGGTGTGTGAAAATGTGTGACCAATTATTTTTTTAATTAAAATATTTTAAAATACACCATGTGGGTGCAGCCCAAATTGTCGCATTTTTATTTTTACTAAGTGATTCACGCAGAGAACGCAGAGAACGCAGAGTGTTGATTATCAGTCCTCTGCGTTCTCTGCGAACTCTGCGTGAGATGCACTGACAATACTTAGCATTATTTCACACGCGACAATTTGGGCTACACCCCACCATGTAGAGACGCGATTAATCGCGTCTCTACAATTATCGTGAATCAAAATTAATGCCCAATTATTTGATTTAAACTTAATTTAGTACCTTTCGGAATCAATTACAAGAATCTCTAACATGAAAGGTTTTTTACAATCTATTTTGACCATGATAATCTTGGCGGCAATACTTGTCGGCGGGTTTCATTTTTATACCAATCGGGTGATTGAACCCAAAGACCCGATAAATAAAATTTCGGGTGAGGAGAATCAAATCAACCAAACCCGTAACACAGCAGCTATGCTGAATGCCGACGAAGACGGTGACGGGCTGACCTATCACGAAGAACAACAGTTGGGTACATCGGATAAAAAAATAGATACCGACGAGGACGGCGTACCGGATAGTGAAGATATTGCACCTACCGGAATAGGCAGAAAGGTGACGAAATTATTGACTTGGAATTACAAAGGAGCGCATAGTGTGGAAGCAGTGCTACCGATAGATGTGAGTGATTATTATGAAAAAACAATGCGCCCCAAACATACTTTTGATGCGCCATATTATGCAAAGTTTATACAAGCAAATGACATTGGTATTCAACGACTTGCAGCAGAATTAAAAGAAATTATTGACAATGCAAAAGGTTGGGATTATTATGATGAAGTGATGTTTGTGGTATCTTTGGTACAACATAAAAGATATGCCGACAGTGCCATTGCAGGTTTTGATTTGACGACCAAATACCCGATGCAAACCATTATTTCAGGCAGAGGAGATTGTGAAGATACCTCAATTTTGGCAGCAGCTTTATTGTACCAACTTGAATACGACGTGAAACTGGCACGATTGGATATAGACGGCAACGTAGCGCATCTTGGTGTGGCGGTATGGGGCGAAAACACCACAGGTACATCGTGGATGAAAGGCGGAAAAGATTATTACTATATCGAAACCACAGAAGCAAGTAAATACGGCGAAATGCCCATAGCATGGCGCGATGGCACTACGGCTACTTTGGTGGATATGGATTAGCGACCTCGTACAGGCGACTTCAGTCGCCAAGTAAAATTTTGTCCACAAATCATTCACTTGCAGTTTTTTATAAATAAAAATATGCGCCACATGGCGATTGAAATCGCCTGTACAAAACCATAAATGAAAAAAAATATACGACATAGCATTAATCCTGCTGCAAGGCAGCACATTAGGCAGCGCAAAACGTTGACAGTGGAGGCGTATGTGCAAGGGATTTTGGAGGGAGACAGGTTGGTGTTGAGTCGTGCGATTACCTTGATAGAAAGTACACGAAGCGACCACCGAGATATGGCGCAAGAGATAATTGCGGCTTGTTTGCCTCATGCAGGTACGAGCGTGCGTGTGGGCGTGACGGGTACGCCGGGCGTGGGCAAAAGTACCTTTATCGAAGCACTCGGCAAGCATGTGACGGATGCCGGACACCGCATCGCGGTACTGGCAATTGACCCGACAAGTCAGGTGACGCGCGGGAGTATTTTGGGCGATAAAACCCGTATGTCCGCTCTCGCTACCAATGACCGTGCCTTTATTCGTCCTTCCCCTGCGGGCGATTCTTTAGGCGGTGTGGCACGCAAGACGCGGGAAGCGATTGTGCTATGTGAAGCGGCAGGGCATGATGTGGTCTTGGTGGAGACGGTGGGCGTAGGGCAATCGGAAACAGCGGTACATTCTATGGTTGATTTTTTTCTGTTGTTGCTATTGCCGGGGGCAGGGGATGAGTTGCAGGGCATCAAGCGCGGTATTGTGGAAATGGCAGACCTTATCGCCGTCAATAAAGCCGATAAAGATAAACTGAAAGCCGCTCAACAAGCCCGCCGAGCATACAAAAACGCACTTCATTTGTATCCGCCCAAATCAAGCGGTTGGATACCCCAAGTGCTAACTTGTTCGGCATTGGAAGCTAGGGGAATTACGGAAATTTGGCAGACCATTGAAGACCATAAAACGCAAGTACAAGACAGTGATTTTTGGTTGGAAAACCGCCGCCGACAAGCTACTTTTTGGCTATATGAAGCTATCAAAAACGACCTTTCTAATTCATTTTTTTCTAATAAAAAAATAAAAAATACACTATCACGTATAGAGACGGACGTAGCCGCAGGTAGGCTCTCGCCGTTTAAAGGTGCAGAGGAGTTGATGCGCTTGTTTTTGAATGAGAAATGAAACCATTGAATTGTCAGAGATTAGTCCATTTCATTATCACTTTTTTTAATATTTATTTTATTTTAAAATGAAAAACAATATTCAGAAATCCGTTTGCTAAACTTCAAAAAGTTTGGTCTCCGATAGCTATCGAAGAAGTAAAGCAATGATATTTAGGCAGTTACAAATTTTTATAATATACTTACGTTTACCAAGCTAGAAAAGTTTAGTAAACGGGTTAAGGGTCAATCGCTTTTCAAAAATTCGGTAATGGCATTAGCAACTGCTTCGGGTTGTTCATCTACAATGAAATGTCCGCCTTTAAGAAGCGTTATTTCTACCTGTTCAAAACAATCTTCCACGCCCACCAGATATTCTTTTATAATCACAGGATCCAGTACACCATGTATGATTTTTGTCGGAATATTAATCGTTTTTCCTTCATAAGTTTTCCACCTTTTTCTGTCTTTTGAAATGGTACGATAGATATTGGATGTGGTGGTGATTGTGTTCGGAATTTTATAACACCTGATGTATTCTTGTATGGCATCTTCCGGTATCGGATTGCTGATACCACGACTAAAAAATCTAACCCAAATATCTTCTTTACCCGCCAAAATAGCCTCTGGAAATTGCTCAATACTCATAAAAAATTGATACCAAGAGGAACGAAACAGGTACTTGACCAAGACCTCTGCGGCTTTGTTTTGCCCCATAGCATTATTGATGATAAGCATATTGAGAATGAGCAATTTTTTGATTCTTTCGGGCTGCAAAAATGCCATTTCCTGCACAATCGCAGCACCCCAATCGTGACCGCCCAAGTAGAATTTTTCCAAGCCCAATTCATCGGCTATGGCAAAGAGGTCTTTAGCCATTTCGTCTTTTTCATACAGCTTAATGTCCAACTCGCGATTGCTGTCGCCCATGCCTCTGATGTCGGGTGCTATCAGATAAAAATCACTCAAATACGGTGCTGCGTGATGCCAACAATAACTCGTCTGTGGCCAACCATGTACCAAGATCAACGGTGTTTTGCTGCTGTCTCCATACATTCTGATATTGAATATGCCTCTTGGTGTGGTGATGGATTTTTTCATATTAATATTAAATAAAATTAAAATTTTTATGTTGTAAAATTTTGTAAAACTTTGTTTTACAAAATCCCTAATTTCCAAGATCCAGCAATTGAGCGGAGAGCGATTAAAAATATACCTGATTCAACATATAAATGAAGGCAAAGTTGTTATGATATTGTTAAAAATCACCAGATTTAGCTTGTCAATTAAAAAAAATATGATTTTTTTGTTATAAATTCGTATTTAAAAAGAACTAAGTAATTAAACTAATTTCAGTGTGTAATATGCGGCATGTTTGATATTTACGCCTTGCTAAATGTTAGGATATGTATATAACTACAAAAGATTATCATTCAATTAATTGTCAAGAAAAACCATAAACCAACAATTATGAACCATAAACCGACGACTATGAACTAATCACCATTTTTTTAATCTCTAAATCAGAATACCTATGGAAGCTAACAGAAATTTAGTCGCCTTTCACATTATTGAAAGTATGAGAAAATTCTACGACAGTTTTGTGAAAAACCCTGCCTATCTTGATGTAAAAACCTATTTTCCTGAACACAAAATACTGGAACAAAACTGGCAGGTGATACATGATGAAATCATGCAAGTCATTGAAGAATCGGAGATTCCCGAATTTCATGATTTAGATTCCGGTCAGGAATTTATATCCAATAATGACCAAAAAGCATGGAATGTATTTGTCTTGAAACTCTACGGTTTTTGGATAGATGAAAATGCCGAAAGATGCCCCAAAACCCGCGAACTCTTCAAGGGCTGGGACCACGTAAAAACCATCAATTTCTCTATCCTTGCCCCCGGCAAATATATCCCGCCACACCGCGGACCGTACAAAGGTATTTTGCGCTATCAAATCGCCTTGGAAGTACCCAAAAACGGCGAGTGCTACATCATAGTAGATGGCAAACGATACCACTGGAAAGCAGGTGAAAGTGTCCTCTTCGACGATACTTACACTCACGAAGTACACAATAATACCAACGAAAGACGTATTGCATTATTATTGGATGTGAAACGCAAAGATTTTGGCTTTGTGATGCGTATTTTTGATTGGCTATATTACAAACTTTTTCAGACGGTTATTGTATTGGGTGGCGGGCTGAATAAGAGTAAGGTGTATTGAGGGTTTATCACAAAAAAAATTCGCCATGCTACTCAATAAGTGGCATGGCGAATCAAATTAACTTCACAACAAGCTCAAGACCGTCGTTTATAATAATACTGATCGCCTGTTTTAATATCTTGCAATATCAACTGTCGGTCATTGATATTCACGACACGCCGGATGATGGTAGGGCAGCCATCGTAATAGGCATTACTGATATGCAGGTCAATGCCGGAGGAGGTTTGTTTCAAATCCCAAGAGCCGGATACATCCCATTCATTGACGGTCAGTTCGCCGCCTGCTTCTTCCCAGTTGATCGCATAGTTGGTACGTCCTCTGCCGTCTATTTCAAAAGTATGAATACTCATGGTATCAATGGTAAACTGCATAGAGTTTGTCGCGGTATTGAATACATAACGCTTATCGTAAAATATAGTGCCGCCATTAATCACTTTGTACATCATACGCCATTGTCCGTCCATGAGTTTGATGGTTTCTGAGACGGTTTTACCTTCATTAAGACTGGCTGATGTAGGCGTTTGAGCAGTACCGATGGAGCAACAAGCCAAAAGGATAGATATTGTAATAATGATTATTTTATTCATGTTAGTTGAATGCTTGTGAATTTTAAGTGCAAAAATAAATGTAAGTCTATTTATATTATTGATAATGAGGTATTTGTGATTAAAATTAAAATAATATACTTAAATTTATTTAATCACCTCTTGTCAAAAATCAAATTAAACATTTTGTGTAACATCCCTTATTTGTAAATATTGTGCCAAATTAAAGAGCGACGCAAAAATAGATGTTTTTTCTTGTAGTTCCTAGTATTGTAGTTCTTAGTTCTACGAAACCACAACACTAAGAACTACAACACTCCAACACCATTTTGTAAATCACACGTGCGGCAACATTGGCATCCCATTCGGCATGACCTGTTTCCGATACATCAAATCCGATGATTTTTTTATCGAATCGGCGCAGTTTTTTGATTAAAAAAATAGCTTGTTCAAACGACAGACCACCGGGAACAGGCGTACCTGTATTGGGGCAAAGTGCAGGTGTGAGTCCGTCCATATCAAAGCTGATATAAACGTATTCAGGCAGTGCTGCGATGATTTGGTCGCTTATAGTATTATAGGTTGCGCCCTCAAATAATTGTGCTTTTATATGCTCGTCAAAAAAAGCAACAACCCGCCCATTGGAGTTTTGAATATAGTCGTATTCTTCCTCACAATAATCACGAATCCCCACTTGTACGATTCGTTGAATATTAGGAATTTGAAGGGCATTATACATGATGGAAGCATGAGAATAAGTAAAGCCTTCGTAAGCATTTCGCAAATCGCAGTGGGCATCTATCTGTAAAATACCAAAGCCCTTATAGTGTTCTGCCAATGCCCGCAGATAACCCAAAGGTACGCTGTGTTCGCCGCCGATGAGTCCTATTTTTTTATTCTTTTTTAAAAAATATTTAGACTGTTCGTATATATTATTGTTCGATTTTTTGCAAGCATCATTGATGTCTGCGAGCATATTTGGGTCAGCTTGTTTGCCGCTTTCCAGTTGTGCAATGACTTGCTCTGCTTTTGTCCGGTAATGTTGATTTTGTCTGATTTGTTCAGTATTGGCAGGGAGCATATAAATGCCTTTTTTCCATGCGTTGGGGGCATCTTTATCGTACAAATCAAGTTGGAGAGAGGCAGTTCTGATAAGTTCGGGAGCTTGTGCTGTTCCGGCTGCATAAGAGGTAGTGACATCCCAGGCAACAGGCAGGAGAATGTTTTGTGCAGTATCTTCATCGAAAGGCAAACCGATAAAATTACCGTTTCTTTGTCCGGGACCATTCGGGTCAAAATCTTTGGTGTCAAGTGGCATTATATTGTCATTAAAAACAAAAAAGGTGTCCGGCCGTTAGGCGGGAACACCTTTCTCTACTTAAGCACTCATGAAGCATCTTTAGTTGTCGATATATAAAGAATTGACAACTTTTATATTTTTGAATTTACATCAAATTAAATCAATGTAATAATCTTTATCTGAATTTCGCTTATATAGACGAGGTTTGATTTGAAAGTAACTCAATCTGGATATAAAAATAAGATTTTTTTCAACAAAAAACAAATTTAATATAAAATATTTTACAATAAAATGATAATCAATGTTTTATACAAATTAATATTATTATTTATTTCAATTGTGTAACTTCTATTTTTTTGATATTTAAAAATTATAACTTTTATTTTCGGCGTTTAAATGCCCAATTTGATTTAAAGTCGATTCCATAATGAAACGCGTTCTTTGTAACGCTCTTCATCGAAGGGCCAGCGACCGACTTGATACTTTTTTTCGAGTTTATTTTCAATATTATCGGGAAGCGCAGGAAAGAAATCTATACCGGTGAGTTCTTCCACTTCATCGACGCTCATGGCATAATGATCCAGTGGTTTATTACTTTTTTCGTTGGGAATCACGAAGCCTACTGCTTTGAGTTCCGGCTCACGATAATCCAATAAGACCTTATAAAAAGAGCGGGCTACGGCTACGTCATTATCACCGATACGAGCTTTGGCTCTTTGTGTCAGCACAGGTCCGGTGACCACATATAAGTGTTTGTAACCACGTGTCCAGTCGCGCACCTGTTCTTCAAGTTCTCGCCATATACCACGATTAAATGCCTTGTCTTGCGGACAAATATTACTCATCAAAAAAGAGCGGTACATGGCATCTTGTGCAAAGTGCATATCCGCTGCCGGAACAAGATGCCCCCTATCATAACCTGAACCGGAGTAGTCGGCTAAGGTCGCAGAACCCGTTGATATACTAGGGTCTTCACGAAAATTATCTTCACGTTCTACATTTTTGCTCAAGCGGGCAATATCCGTTTCATAGGCTACCCACTCGGCTTGTTCGTGTTTTTCAGAATAAGATAAGCTATAATAATGGTGGTCAATAATCTCCCCCGTAGTCGAGTTGGGCAAAAAATCTTGATAGGTGCTTTCTATATCTTCGTATTGCTCCGTTTCTGTTTCGTCATTCAAAATAGGGAGTTCTTCACCCGATAGCATCTTATACAAATAACTCATCACTGCTATTGCTACGACGACTATTGCTGCTTGTGTTCCTATTTTTGTTGTATTTGCCATACTTGCAAATGTACGATTTTATTTACACTTTTTTGTTTTAAAAAGAAAAATATTGTTTTTTATTTAGATTGACATTTATTTTTACTCAAACTTGAATTTAGACTAAAACTTGTCAGACATTTTCAAAATGTCTGACAAGTTTTAGTCTAAATTTGAAGTAATTTTTTTAGAAAATTAAATTGGATTAAATTTTAGCTTCAACGTTCCGCAATACGAGTTTTGTACGTTCCGGTCCATTAGAAATCATCGTAATCGGTACTTTGAGTTGACTTTCTAATGCTTGGATGTAGTCTTTGGTTGCTGTCGGAAAGTTGTCAAAATTTGTGACATCATTTATAGAGGTTTTCCAGCCTTGATAGCTTTGGTAAACGGGTTCAATATCTGCATTATTAAAATCAAAAGGGAGCGTGTGGTGTTCGGTACCGTTAATGCTGTAAGCGGTGGCGGCTTTGATGGTTTCAAAGTCATTCATCACATCTATTTTGGTAATGACGAGTTGGGTAATACCGTTGAGCATAATGGTGTATTGGAGTGCCGGAATATCTATCCAACCACAACGACGCGGACGACCTGTAGTTGCCCCAAATTCTTGTCCGACACGCGCCAGTTCTGCACCGTCTTTATCGTATAATTCGGTAGGAAATGCACCGCTGCCCACGCGCGTACAATACGCCTTTGTAATACCAATCACCTCACCGATACGCTGCGGCGCAACGCCCAAACCCGTACACACGCCTGCTGTGATAGTATTGGAAGAAGTGACATAAGGATAAGTGCCAAAATCAATATCGAGCATAGAACCTTGTGCGCCTTCTGCTAATATTTTCTTGTCGGAATTGAGTGCATCATTGATATAATATTCACCGTCAACAGCGGGCAGTTCTTTGAGTGTATTGATACTTCCAAACCATTGATTTTCAAGCATTTCTAAATCAAAATCAATATCTGGATATATTTTCAAGAGTTGAAGGTGCTTATTGCGTAGGGTATCGTATTTTTTACGAAAATCATCTGTATATACGTCACCTACACGCAAACCGTTGCGTCCGGTTTTGTCCATATAAGTAGGACCGATACCTTTAAGAGTAGAGCCAATTTTTTCCTTGCCTTTGGCAGCTTCGGAAGCAGCATCTAGCAAGCGATGTGTAGGAAGAATAAGGTGGGCTTTTTTGGATACGAGCAGACGTGAGTGGTAGTCCACGTCTGCTTCGCGCAAGCCTGCAAGTTCTTTTTTGAGGATAACGGGGTCAACGACTACACCATTGCCAATGAGGTTCATAATACCCTCACGGAAAATACCGGAAGGTATGATGTGCAATACGAATTTTTGTCCGTCAAATTTGAGGGTATGTCCGGCATTGGGTCCACCTTGAAAGCGAGCAACAATATCATAGTTGCCGGCAAGATAATCTACAATTTTACCTTTGCCTTCATCGCCCCATTGCAAGCCGAGTATTACGTCTATGTTCATTTCGTAAGTTTTGAAAATCTATTAATTTGTGACACAGATTTGCACTGCGTAAATTTCAAAACACGAATTTACGGATAATAAACGACTAAATAAAGTTCAAGTTCATTCCATGTACCAACAATTGTTAGTAACGGAATAATCAAAAACACGAATCGAATATGTTATTAATTTTGACTCAAAAACATGTTACGGGCATCCTCTACCGAATTGGCGGTCGTAAATACGTGTTTGAGTTTAGTCAACACGAGTAATTTCGACGCATCCTCACTGACATTGGTAATTACAGTGTCACCACCGGCATTACGTGATTTGGTCAGTACGGAAATAAGGAAATTGAGTCCTGCACTGTTTAGGAATCTTAATTGAGACAGGTCAATGACGAAGCGGTTTGCGCCATTTTCAATGATGTCTGCTACTTCTCTGAGAATTTGTCTGTTTTCAAATTCACTGATTAGATTGTCAACGGCAAGTATTTGTACTTCTTGCTGTTCTTGGATTGAATAAGTCATAACGTTTCCTTTGTATTTGATTTACGAATATTTTTAGGATTTGCCTTTTGAATGTTCTAAAGGTTTATTTTTAATATGATTTTACTGTTTGGTTGTTATAATGAATTTTACAGATTAAAGCCTTTTAATACTATACAGCAATATAACGTAACAGCTCAATTTTTTATTTTTTGTCTTTCACCTTTATAGACGTTAATAATTCTAAAAAGGTTGGTTATCGGTATAAATTTTGTGGCATTTTTTATTTTTTACCAAATAAAATAAGCACACTATTTTTGCATTAATGATAGAATAGCCTTTATATTTCTATCATAAGACGGGGTAAAAGTAGAAAAGGCAATGCAGTTTTCCAAACAACATTGCCTTTTTCTTTATAAAAAGTCACAAATCATACTCCTCAGGTCATTCCGTCAATGTCTTTTAGTAAATCGCGTAATTCTTTTTGCTGCATTTCGTTATCTGTTCTTTTTTTGTTTCGCCACCACATAAATATCAAAGCCATCACTACTATATAAGGCATTAATAATAAGTACAAAATACCTGTATTCAGTCCATTCGCCTCATTGCCGGATTCTACAGCTGCTTTGCACATGGCGCATTGGGCATCTATTGTATTTGTCACAAATAACGTGACAAATATGATAGCTACTATTCCTAATATAAATGTTTTGTGACGCATCAAAATTGTTTTTACAATAATTAATCGGGTAATTAGTCAATCAGGTAATTGGTTGAATAGTTCAACTGACTACCCATAATAAGGAGCAATCATCAAATAGCAAATAACACCTGAAATCGCTACATACAGCCAAAGTGGAAAGGTCCATTTAGCAATTTTCCGGTGGCGTTCATCCTGTCGTGTAAAGCCCCGAATGAAGGTAAATAACACAAAAGGAACGACCACCGCAGAGAGGATTATGTGACTAATTAATAAAAAGTAATATATACTTCTTATTGTACCCTGACCGCCATAACTCGTTGGTTGTGTGGAAGAATGATATAGAACATAAGACAGCAGAAATATTACTGAAAGCCCCATAGCGATGTATATCATACGCCGATGCAGGTCAATTTTTCGCTGTTTTATGAAATAAACAGCTAATATAAGCACTGCGGCTGTGACAGCATTAATCGTAGCATAAAAGGGCGGCAAAATATATGGGTCAAAGGGCAGCGTCAGCTTAGGCATACGCGGATTCATCAATATTGCGACGAGTAGCGGCACTGCAATAGACAAGGCTATTGCCACTCTGTTCATGCGTTTGATTTGCGGTTGGGTGTATTTTTGTACTTGACTCATTTCTTAGTTTCGTAGTGTTGTGGTATTGTGGTGTTGTGGTGTTGTGGTTTCGTGGTGTTGTAGTTACACATTTTGTTTTAAAACTACAACACTACGATACCACAACACCACAACACTACGACACCACAACACTCACTTCTCTTTTGTTCGTTCAAAACCTATTTCAGCTTTTTTGTCTTTGGGCAACATCAGTGCGACATGACGGACAAGGACATCCTCAAATGTATCATTATTTTCATCATAATATCCCCTGATTTTCATGTCTTTACCTATAATTAAAATATTATTTTTGTCATTTGGCGAAAGGCGGTACATGGAGGTGAGTTGTGCTAGTTCGGCTTCATTTTTTATGGGAATAAAATGCCAATTGGATTTTTTTCTATTAATTTCAATATTATATTTTTTTAAAATATTTTTATAATCAAAATTCGTGTTAGGCAGATATGAAATAAGGTGTACGTCTTTATCTTTGAATTGTTGACTGATTTGATGTAATAATTTTAAGGTGGTTTCATCATCCGAAAAGAAATGAACAACATGAGGGCTACCCTTTACCAATTCCGTATTAATGGTATCGCCCTCATTACTCAGAAAAGAAAAAGCAGGTACGTCACCTTTTGGTTCGAGCATCTGCAAATTTTCTAATTGGAAATTAAATCCTTTTTTTAAATAATAAAATGAGCCTAAAGGAAGTACCACAAGCAGCAATCCCAATGCGGCATATTGTATGATTTTTTTCATTATTTTGATTTTCAACAATAGAACAAGGGAATGCCTTGTTTGTTGGGGCAAAAGTACGATTTTTATTTGATGTACTGACTATGCGAAAAATGAGATTATGCATCATTTTTATGAGCAAATAAATCCTGCATCCAAGTCAATTCTTGTTCATTGAATGGCGGTTTGGGTGCTTCTTCTTTATAATCAATAGACAAATGATACATGCTTCTTTTGTAAATAATTTTTAGGGCTTCACCCAAGTCTAAGGCTACATCCGGATCGTCTCCTGCCAATGGCACAAGTACTATAGGTTCGGTGTCTTTCACATTGAATGCCCATACATCCGTCCATGCATTTTTTGCTCTCGTCAAATTGACTGTATAATGACGATCCTGTATTTTTTGATGATGTACAGGACGCTTTCCGCGACGTATCAAATCTATTTCTAATAGGTGAACACCGACGTTGAATAATTCTTTACGTTTTTCGAGATAAGGTTCAAGTCCGGGCGCACGTTTGTTGATAGGAGATAGAATTTCAATGGCAGTAACGAGTCGATTACTCGCACGGTCTTTGATTTCTACGACGGGAATTTTTGTATCCACAGGCTTTATCCTAGGAATACTCACCGTTACAGACGAAGTTTGTGTGTAGGAGGAGTAGGATATTTGGGGTTCTTCGACCTTACTACTCAACACGACTTCTACGTCGGGATACATGATGCCTATGTCCTCACCCGGTAAGGTATCACGCACCATGCGGGTCTCAAGACGTGCTACATATTTCGGGGCAATTTTTGGAGCAATCATCTCTGCGATAATTCCTGCCAGCCTGTTGTGCACATCGGGCCACAAATACCCCTCTAAATAAGGATCCATACCGGGAAATGGTGAAGTCATTTTTAATAATTTAGCTACAATTTATCTATTATCAGAACCCAAATATGCTATTTTTTTTGCAAAAAAGAAAGTCTTATCGAATCGCCCTTCCCATTCTTCGTTTTATCTTGTATAGCTATATCCACACGATAACAAATAGACTTGTTTGACTTTGATAATCAACGATTTAGATTAATTTTAATAAATAAAAATAAATTATTATAAATTAAATTTTATTTTATAATTTATGCAAAAAAACGTTCTATATAAATGTTTAAAATTACAAATAAAAAATATTTTTTATTTCAATTAAATAAATTAAAATAATTATTAATAATTAAATTATTGATAACCAATTAGTTTGTGGTTAAACAAGTCTAATCGGTATATTCTCACCTAAAAATCCACACCACAATCACCGTTGCAATTAATAATAGAACAGAAAGAATCCGATAATTCTGATACCAGGACAAGCCTTTTAGTTCTTCCGTTTCTTCGGCGAGCAATGCCTTACGCCAAGTGTAATTTTCAACCTGTTCGGCGCGAGGTGGAGCGGTTCGCAGACTCACTAAGACCTCCACGATACAGCAGATAGCAAAGAGGTAAAAGGTTTGATGTAAGAAATGAATGTTATTTATAAATTCAAGAAAAGCAGGGGGATTTGGGTTTTCGCCACTTGTTGCAATGACCGATGCTACAATAATAATACTAATTCCAAAACCCGTCATCAGCGCAGCAAATGCGCCCGTAGCCGTAGCGCGTTTCCAGAATAAACCTACGATAAATACCGCCGCAATCGGAGGCGAAATATAGGCGAGTACTTTCTGCAAATATTCCCACAAACCACCCGCTTTGGCGATTAAGGGTGCCCATGCAGAAGCTAAAATAACCAATACAAGCGTGACGATTTGACCGATTCGGACGAGTTGTTCGCTCGTAAGATTCGGGCGGAGTTGTTTGAAAAAATCCATCGTTACGAGTGTTGAAGCGGAATTGAACGTAGCAGAAATACTCGACATCATCGCCGCTAAAAGTCCCGCCAAAACAAGTCCCAACAAGCCTTTCGGCAACAAATCAAACAACAAAACGGGATAAGTCGCATCCGGGCAATCTTTCAATTTTTGACAAACCGTACCATCAGCAAATTGGTAATTGATACCCGAAATATCGACCCCCGAATACAACAAAATCGCTAAAGTACCCGGCAAAACCATGATAAAAACAACAGGCAATTTCAAAAATCCGGCAAATAATGCGCCCCAACGACCATGATTAATATCCTTTGCACCGAGTACGCGCTGTACCATAAACTGGTTGTTTGCCCAGAAGTAAAAACCTAAAATTGGCGCACCCAGTAACAATCCCGTCCAGGGCATAAAACCATCAACGCCCTGTCCTTTTCCCATAAAGAAATCGTACCAATTTTGACCGCTTCCCCTAAACATACTCAGCACTTCCTGTGCGCTATTCAGCACGATACCTGTGTTGGGATTGGTAAATTCGCCTGCGGCAGCTTTGGCATCCAAGCCCGCCATCATACCACTCCAACCACCGACCTGTCCAAAGGCTAAATAGGTCAAAATAATCGACCCGATAACCAACAAAATCGCCTGTATCACCTCCGTATGAATCACCGAACTCAAGCCGCCCGGAATCGTATAAGCCGCCGCCGCTACTGCCAATACGACGATAATGACCCAACTCGGCGTCGCAGGAAAAATCAGTTGCAACACAATCGACCCGACATACAAAGCCGCCGCTGTATCAATCAGCACATTGCCCACCACCATAATAAATGAGAAGTAATACCGCGAGCGTTTGTCGTATCTGCGCTCCAAAAATTCGGGCATGGTATAGACCTTCGATTTGAGGTAAAAAGGCAGGAAAAATATCGCAAAAAACACCAGCACCACCGCCGCAAGCCACTCATAATTAAAGACATGTGTATCAGTCTTGTAAGCTGCACCCGCCAAGCCTACAAGCGTAGAACTCGAAATATTTGCCGCAAAAAGCGAGATACCAACAACGGGCCAGAGCATATTTCGTCCTGCCAAAAAGTATTCTTCCGAACTTTTTCGCTTGGCATGATACAAACCATATCCGATAATGAATAGGGCATAAACGACCATGATAATGTAGTCGATATTGTGTAGTGCGAGTTCCATAATTTGCTAATTTATTATCTTGAATTACCTAAATGTACGTTATTTTCCGAGTTCTATCCTAAGCAATTTTAAGGTATCATTGTTTTGTGCAATCACAAGATATTTATTTTCTTGAATTTTAATCGCTTGTATATCCTTCACCTGACTCACAGAAGGAAAATTTTGTAATGGTCTGATGCTCAATTTACGGTTTGTATCTGATGAAAGGAGCAAGGCACGCTCGCCGCTGTACGCGCCCATTTGCACATTCGCATCATCGTAATTGCCCATTAAAATGACGTGGTTTTTGCCGTTCATTTGAACAGTGTGGGCAGCATAAAGCGAAGTCCATTGCGCTCGTGCGGGCAGGTCTTCGCGCACATAATCACCGCCTTGATTCCAATAAATACTATTCGCAAAGGTATTCACACGCAAACAATTTTTCATTTTTTTCTTAGGGAAAATATCATCAATATCGGCTTCCGAAAAATCTTTTGCATAGACAAATTTCTTTTTTATCAAAGGCAATTGTTCCTGCAATTCTTTTTTAGTGTGAAATGGTATTTCTTTATTTTTTACAAAATAGGTTAATAATTGTTCGCGCTTTCCATTTCCGTCTAAATCTTCATAACACATCTTAAAAGGTTGATTATCAGAGGCTTTTAGGCGGCTATTCCAGCCTAAATTTCCGGCGATGATTTCTTGTTGCCCATCACCGTCCAAATCTACGGGGTATAGAAAGTTCCACCAACCTTTGTCCGAGTCTAACTCGCGCTCATAAGGTTCTTCTTTATCTATCAGCAAAACTTTCAGGTTATCCCACTCTGCCGCGATTAGAATGTGTTTACCAAGTCCATCCAAATCTGAAAATGTAGCATCTTTCACCAATCCTACTTTCCCCTGATTCGGCAAATAATTATTTTGAATCAAAAATTGCCCATTCCCTTGATTTACAGCAAAATAAGATTGCGGATTCTCCCCATACGCCCAGGGTTGCGCCCTTGCGCCAAAGAAAACATCCGGCAAATTATCCTCATTCACATCTAAGACCGCCAATGCACCGCAAGTCAGACGAATACCTTCAAATGCGTCAACCTGTTCCACCAAATCCCCGTTTTTTTGTCCCAAATACAAACGCGGTTGATTGTGAATACTGTTGAGTCGAAACTCATTTCCGCCATTCGCTACGAGTAAATCATTGATGCCATCAGCATTAAAATCTGCGATGTGTGCGCGGGTATTTTCGGGAATACTATCCGTGAGTAATGCCAAATCTTGCGCCTTTTCAAAACCATTTTCACGCTGATACCAAATTTCAGGACGTTCCAATTTTGCGCCACCCACGAAAATATCATCCCGTCCGTCACCGTTCAAATCACCAATCGCAAGGGCAGGACCTTCCGAAGAATTGGAGTGTGGAATCAAAACCTCGCGGTTAAATTCTACAAATGGATTTTCGCTATGTACGCTATTTAAGCCAAACTTTTCTTGTACTTCTTCAATGACTAACTCATTATTATTCAATTGTTTAGACCAATTAAATTTTCCTTTCGCATCCGTATAATTTAAGGTCAAT
The DNA here is from genome assembly GCA_938028705.1 of uncultured Saprospiraceae bacterium. Lineage (GTDB taxonomy): Bacteria > Bacteroidota > Bacteroidia > Chitinophagales > Saprospiraceae > JAHDEO01. Next base: position 35,567 of record CALIZI010000089.1, read on the forward strand.
TTTCCGGCAGGAATGTTGGTTTTTACTTCAAATTTCCCATCAAACCATACAACCACAAGCGAATCCAACAATTCAGGTTCAATAATCGGATGCGGTACATGGCACGAAGCCTGAAAGCCACGCAAAGGCGAAAAATAATGCGATTGTACTTCATTATTTTTATATAATAAAATATTCGTACCAATTCCATGACGATTTTTCGGCGCACCGTTTAGTGTAATTTGTGTAAATGATTTATTGGATTTTTCTGCGCTTTGATTCACGTAAATGAAGGGTGTTTGGTCGATATTATTCACCACAATATCCAAGTCGCCATCATTATCCAAATCTGCCACAATCGCGCTATTGGAGTAAGAAATTTCATCATCTGCGATGCGTTTTTCTGCATCGTCAAACATCAAATTTTCGCCTTGTAAAAAGAATTTATTGAGGATTTTTATCTCCGGTATTTTGTCGATAAAAGTGAGTTCATCTTGCTTTATATGGTCAAATTGAATTTTGTATTTCAGGTCATTTCCCGACATAAAATCAATGTAATCCAAGTCATTCATACGTCGCGGAATACCGTTGGAAACAAACAAATCTTTGCGTCCGTTTTGGTCAAAATCTGCAAAAATTGCACTCCACGACCAGTCCGTAGCATGTACATTTGCATAGCGTCCAATGTCGATAAAATGATTGTGTTTTTGATTGATTTGTAAATGATTGCGAGGATATTGTTTGTGATAACCATAACCCAATTTGAACTCAAAAGTATCGTCTTCACCTTCCGAGCGTTTGAGTATTTCCGGGTCTTCGGGCAACATATCCAGACTCACAATATCGGGCAACAAATCATTATTCACATCCGCAATGTCAACACCCATCGTGAAGCGGCTCGTATAAGGCATTTGTGCAGGGAGTTCATCCGTAAATTTCAAGCCACCGCGATTGATGTACAGGTAGTCGTTTTCATGAAAATCATTGCCCACATATATATCCGGCAAACCATCCAAATTGACATCGCCAAATGCCAAGCCTAATCCGTAACCCAAGACATTAGAATTGATGCCCGTTTGTGGCGTAACGTCTATGTAAGTGCCGTTTTTATTTTCGTAAATTTTATCTCCGCTAATGCTATCAATTTTTCCCAAAAAACTTTTACGCTGACCAAAAGTACCGTTGTGATGCAAGCTGTGATTCATCAAATACATATCCAAATCGCCATCCAAATCCATATCCAAAAATCCGGCTTGCGTACTCAAGCCTTTGAAATCAAGCCCATATTCTGCCGATTTTTCTTTATACGTAGGAATTTGATTATCATTTAATTTTTCATAGACAAAAAGCTTATTTGTACCGTCCAAATTGCGATACGTGCCTACTTGCGAGAGATAGACATCCAAATAACCGTCATTATTAATATCGACTAAAGAAACGCCCGTTGTCCATACATTTTCGCCGCCGTCGATGCCCGTTTGTGCTGTGATATTCTCGAATTTTAGCTTGCCTTTATTGAGGTAAATTTGCTCTGCACCGAGATTGGAGGAAAAAATTAAATCGGGCAAACCATCATTATTCAAATCGCCACAAGCCAAGCCGCCACCATTATAATAATACATGTAATTGAAGATATTGAGGTCGATATTGAGGGGCAAATCATTGGAGAAATCAATGCCGAGTGCAGTGCCATTCTTTTTGATGAATAGGGCGTCTTGTACAGTATTATCCGATTGACAAGTCGTGAAAATTATTATAAATAAAAATAAATATTTTGTGTATTTCATTGAAAATAAAAAACTTACTTAAACGTAGCGCGGCACTTCCAGTCCGCACACCGTAGAACGATGCTTCCAGCTCGTTCCACCTTAGTTTTGCAAAATATACGCGAGGCGCGGACTGGAAGTACCGCGCTACGTTATCGCGCTACATCAGGCAACATCTTTTATACTTCTTCCCACTACCGCAGGGGCAAGGGTCATTTCTGCGGATTTTATTGTCATTGCGTTGTGTTTTTTGTGAAGGATTTTTTTCGTAATATTCGGCTTTTAATTGCTTTATTTCCTCCTTAAGCTGTCGTTCTTCTTCTTTCGCTTGTTTTATTTCTTCTTTTAATTTTTCTGTTTCACTTTTATAGTACAAACTCTCAACCTCCAACTTTATTATATCGTGGCGCATACATAACATGTCATCAATATCTTCCTCTGATTTTTTTATTTCTTCCACCAAAAAAGCATAATTCGACGGTTCATCCAAAATTGATTTTTCATAATCATACCACACTACCGCGCCGTTTTTTTTGCCATTCAACATTACTTCAAACCTGACACTTGTACAATCACAATCCGGATTTTTACAATAATAATCTACCAATTCATACTTATCATCTCCTTTGTGATACTCGAAATACTCCGTTTCGTAGAGACTTCCAAAACTTATCATCTTTGACATATTATGAAGATGACTTGTATCAATTTCACCTATTCTGACTAACTCTTGTTCTTCCATCTGTCATTTAATTAAAATAATTTATATAATATTAAATTTTAAGTGTAATCTACTTAATGTTAATTTATTGAATATGGCACGAACTGGAAGTATCGCGCTACATCCCCATTCACACCAACCAAAAACCACGTCTCTTCCCCCACTTCGATAGCCTTCAAATCCCGCATTTGCCCTGCGATATTCAAACCCGTTTTATCGGGTGTAAGATAAGAAAATTTACCCTCACCGTCATTCAATAAAACCTCGCCTTTAAAAGCATCAAGGCGCGAAAATTGCGGTTGCCAATCATAATCATTGCCCCCAAAAATCACATCCAAATCCCCGTCCGCATCCACATCCGCAAAGGTAGAGGCATGTATGGACGACCATTGAAATTGCATCGGCGTTTCGGCGCGAGTGTAGCTACCATCGGGCTGACTCAGGTAAATCGCTGACCGCAAATCAGTAGCTACACGCTTGCCTGCACCCTGCAATTGTGCTTTGCTAAAAAGGTCGCGCATCGACTTGGTGGCGTAGTCTTTATGTTGGATGCCTTTCTTTTTTATTTCCACGATTTGGTCTGCCAAATCCTTTTTTAATGCCACCGGAAAATCCTTGCCATCGGTGCGTTTGCAGAGGATTTTATCAACGGTTTTGTTATTGTCAAAATCATTTATCCAGAGGGTGTAGGCTTCGTCATCATTGAGCGTGAGATAGGCATTTTCGCCATAATTTCCGAGTAGATAATCGGGTTTTCCGTCGTCATTCAAATCGGCTGTGGCGATGTGATTATACCAACCCGTCATTTCACCGAGATAATTTTCTTCCCAAGTTATTTTTCCATTTTCGGCGAATATACGCATCGGACTCATCCATTCACCCAGCAAAATAATTGACTGATTATCAGTAGATAAAGTCGCGTCTGTCACCATTCCGATACCTTTAAATGAGTTGGTTAATTGTACCGAAACTTCTTTGAAATTTCCTTTTCCATCATTTTCATATAAAAAATGTGGTGGTTTGAATCCGTAATTTTGCGGTACGCTACGCGAAAAAACGAAGAGGTCGATGTCATCGTCTTGGTCGAAATCCCAAGCAATGATTTTTGAGGTGTTCATGGTTGTTTTGTTGGTCATTCCGCTATAATATTCAAACGTTCCTTGTCCGTTATTTCGGTAAATTCTATCGGATAAAAAAAGCGAATTGGGCGAGTCAAAATTACCGCCACCGCCGACCACCAAATCCAAATCGCCATCGCCGTCCACATCCGTCAAGGCAGAGGCAGTATCTTCAAATTTTAAATGTTTTTCGAGGGCAGCTTGTTGCGTTTTTTGGAATGTTTTATCCGGTTTTTGTAGTAAAATTTTGGCAGGTTCAAAACGTGCGCCACCGATAAAAATATCCTCTAAACCATCACCATTTACATCGCCGACTGCGAGGGTTGGTCCTTCTTTGGAAAGCATACGGTATGCGCCGCGTTCTTCGTAAAAATCAATATGGTCGTCCTCTTTTTGCGTGGTATTTTCTAATTTTTTTGTTTGGAAAATGGGTTTATTTTTATTTTTTAAAAAATTATATGCTAATGTATTTTCGTAATTAATGTTGATAATTGTTTCCTTAAATTCACCGCGAATGACGCTTTTCTCATTCACATTCCAAAAGACCTGAATAGAGTCTATCTCGCTCGAATTTAAGCCAAAATGAAGTCTATGGTCAATGGAAGATTGAAAGCCACGCGCAGCTTGCATTTCTTGTGTAAATTGTTGATTATCAGACCAAATAATAACTTTTGCACCGATAGCATCGGGGTTTTTCGTGCTGCCTTTGAGTTGGATAAGCGTACCTTTTGTGTCGCTTTCATTTCGGAAAATACCAAGCGGCTGATTGACATTATTGATGATTAAATCCAAGTCACCGTCATTATCAAAATCGGCATAGGCTGCGCCATTGCTGAAGGTTTTTTGGTCGAGTCCCCAAGTGGCGGTGGCATCTTCAAATTGATTGCCTTTCGCGTTTTTGAAAATTTTATTGCTAATCGGCACGGAGGGCATTTCGCCGATGACTTCGTTCATTTCTTGCTTATTTCCGGTGAGTGCCATTTTCTGCAAGACCTCATTGGCGAAGAAATCCATAAAGTCTAAATCAATCACATCATGGTAAATGCCATTGCAAACGAGTAGGTCGTTCCAACCGTCATTATCGGCATCAAAAATGAGTGCGCCCCAAGACCAATCCGTCGCCGCTACGCCCGAAAATTGAGCAATTTCTGCAAAGCGATTACCTTGATTAATTTGGAGGGTATTGTGCATATATTGGTGGTAAAAACCTTTGCTGACTTTGAGTTTGCGGAGGTTGATATCGTCGAATGAAGCGGTGGTTTTGACCCGATATTCATCATAAGGCAACATATCGGTCACGAAAATATCGACCTGACCATCGCGGTTGACATCGCGTATATCTGCGCCCATCGAACTGTGTGAAATGTGGTCAAAATACTGTTCCAATTCTTCCGAAAATGTACCGTCTTGCTGATTGATATAGAGATAATCGCGCTCGAAAAAATCATTGGAAATATAAATATCTTCGTACATATCACCATTCATATCCGCTACCGAAACGCCCAAGCCAAAGCCTATTAAACTCTGATAAATACCCGCCACTTCGGAAGCATCCGTGTATGTTCCATTATCATTTCTAAAAAATTTATCGCCACCGCCTTTCAAGAAATCTGCCACGTCCCAATCGCTGTATTTGAGGTCGCGTTTGTTGGAATAATTGAGGGTATTTGTCGGAATAAATGAGTTGTTGACGAGGTACATATCGAGGTCGCCGTCTTTATCATAATCGAAAAAAGAAGCGTGGGTGGAGTAGCCCGTATCATTGAGTCCGTAGTCGGCGGCTTGCTCTTTGAATGTTAAGTTTTTTTGATTGATAAATAGCTTATTTTCAGGTTGTTTTCCTTTTTTATAACCTGCATTGCAGATGTAAATATCTTGCCAGCCATCGGCATTAATATCCACAATGGTCACGCCTGTACTCCACATATCAGGCAAGGCGATTCCTGCGGATTCGGTGATATTTTCAAACTCAAAATTGCCTTTATTTCGATAGATTTGGTTGGCACTCATATTGGCAGTGAGGACGAGGTCGGGCAAGCCGTCATTATCGAAATCGCCGATGCCTACGCCGCCGCCATTATAAAAATTTCGGTAGGTGAAGATGTTGAGTTCTTCAGTATTTTGAATGGTATTGGTGAATTGAATACCACATTCCGCCGGACTGACTGCGCGAAATAAAGGTGGCGTGCTTTCTTCATTTTGACAGGAAAAAAATAAAAGAAGTAGTAGCGGTAGGATGTATTTTTTCACCATTGATTTAGCGATTCGTTTGATTCATTTTCATAAGAAATAATGGCATGTTTAATTTGTCGTAAAAGTAGTTGACACTTTTTCACGCAGAGTTCGCAGAGGGTTAATTATCAAATCTCTGCGACCTCTGCGTTCTCCGCGTGATTTATTCAATTTGGAGCGTTTGCTACATTGCAAAAAAGTGTCAACCGCATTTCTAAACATGCCGAAATATTGTAAAAACAAAGTTAGGGAAACATATTGAGAAAGCCATGCAGGAACAGGAATTAAGCGCATCAAATACCACTCAGATTATAAGGTGTGATTTACAAAAAATATCAAATAACGAATTTCTCTTTTTTTTAATAATTCTTGCTTAACTTTAGGTAAATTTCGGAATATTTCAAACGAATTTATCTGTTTTATCTTCGCCCTGTTTTACGTTATAATTTTTCGCTATGCGAAAAAAAGATTGCGTTCGATTAAAGTATGGAATAGTCGGCAGACGAAGGATTTGATTAAAATTGGTGATTTGACTATCCAAATATGCCTTATTTACAACGGGATTCGTCTGACGACAGCGGAATTTGCTTGCGGAAAAAGATTGCGTTCGATTAAAGTATGGAGTAGTCGGCAGACGAAGTTTTTTATAAAAATTGGTGATTTGACTATTCAAATATGCCATATTTACAACGGGATTCGTCTGACGACAACGGAATTTGCTTAAAAATAATCATTGATTCACATTACATTCCCCTTAAATTTACATAAACAAACACACATTATGGCAAATAAAAGTGGCAGCCAACTCGGCTACTGGTCAATGACAGTAGCCGTTGCCGGATTTTTATTCGGTTTCGACACCGTAGTTATTTCCGGTGCAAACCTCCCGATAAAAGAACTTTGGAATACCACGCCCTTCTTTCATGGGACATTCATCATGTCGATGGCATTATGGGGAACGGTACTCGGCGCATTATTCGGCAGTATTCCGATGGATAGGATAGGCAGAAAAAAGACCTTGTTTTGGATAGGCATACTTTTTCTCGTCTCGGCTTTAGGCTCGGCACTCGCGCCCGACCCTTATTCGTTTTCGTTTTTCCGTTTCATTGGTGGAGTGGGGGTAGGTGCATCGTCATTGGCGGCTCCGGCGTATATTTCCGAAATCGCACCAAAGACAAATCGCGGACGCATGGTCGCGCTTTATCAATTTATGCTGGTTTTTGGGATATTTATTGCCTTCTTTTCCAATTACTTACTAAAAGGCGTGGGCGGTGCAAATGATTGGCGTTGGATGTTGGGCGTAGAGGCAATTCCGGCATTATTATATTGCATTATGATTCTTGGTGTGCCGAATAGTCCGCGTTGGTTGGCTATCAAACGCAAGGACGACGAGGGCGCACTCAAGGTATTGCGCGGCTTGTACGAGGAGCAAGAAGCCCAAACCGTACTCGCCGAAATCAAAGCCGACGACTTGGCAGGTGCTAACGCAACAAACACCGGTTTGTTTTCGGGCAAATATTCTACGCCGCTTACTTTGGCATTTATACTGGCATTTTTCAACCAACTTTCGGGCATCAATTTCATCCTATATTACGCGCCTGAAATATTAGCCAAAGCCGGACTTGCCGCCAAAGAATCCCTTCTAAATTCGATTTCCATTGGCGGGGTCAATCTCTTATTTACGATGTTGGGCATGATACTCATTGACAGATTGGGGCGCAAACAACTGATGCTCATCGGCTCGGTCGGATATATCGCCGGGCTTCTGGGCGTGGCTTGGGCATTTTATGCGGCAGCATCGCCGACCTTATTATTGGTATTTATTTTACTCTTTATTGCTTCACATGCTATTGGTCAGGGGGCGGTGATTTGGGTGTTTATTTCCGAAATATTCCCCAATAAAGTTCGTGCATTCGGGCAGTCGTGGGGCTGTGGTACGCATTGGGTTTTTGCGGCAATCATCACTTTACTCGGTCCCGTTGTACTTGATATTTTTAGCGTGAATCCGTGGCCTATTTTCGCCTTTTTTGCAGGTATGATGGTACTACAATTATTGTGGACAATCTTCTTTATGCCGGAAACGAAAGGGAAATCATTGGAAGAATTGGAACGACAACTTGTGAAGTCAGATAAGGATTTGGCGAAAGTATAAACGTAGCGCGGTGCTTCCAGCCCGCGCCGCATTGTCTGTATTACGTTTAAATATAAAAGAATTTCGGCTCATTTATGAATTTAGTAGAAAGCACTCGTCGGACATTTCCACATCTCTGAATACCCCCGTTTACTAAACTTCAAAAAGTTTGGTAAACGTGAGTAATGCACTGGTTTTTAGGTGATTACAAAAATTTGTTCTCCGCTTACGTTTACCAAACTTGAAAAGTTTAGTAAACGGATTACTTATGTTTTTTTATTTATTTAAAATATTTTCAATTCATAAAATGTTGTTTTTTAGTAAAATAAAACATTCAAATAGTGTTTATTTTGAGAACCTCCGTCATTTAAAAGATGTGGGGTATCGTTAGATTTCCAAATGTCAGACGAGATTATATTTTAATTTAAAATCAGATAATTACAAAATTATTTTTTAATAAAAATAAAAATATTTCACAAAAATAATTTGCACACAATAAAAAAACACACATTAACTTGACAATGTCATGTTCGATTTTTATTTAATGCATTTGGTGTTTTGCTCTTGAATTTGGGCTAAAACTCGTCTGACATTTAAACATTGCCGGAAAAATATGACATCATCGGTGATTTTGAAAATGTCTGACGAGTTTTAGCCCAAATTCGGAAAAAATATCCCATGTTAAACACAAACATACTTTTATTTTTAAAACATGACATTGTCAAGTTAATTAGTTTATTTTTTTATAAATATTTTTATTTAAATTTTGTAACAAACTAATTTTCAATAAAATAAAAAAATATTGTGTTCGGACAGTCGGACATTTCACAAATGTCCTACCACTCGCTCATTTCCAAAGATATTAAACGTCACGCGACATTTCCAACCCGCGCCGTATCGTAACACAGATATTCCTGTTTGTACTTCGTGGGGTACAGACAGGAATGTCTGTGTTACGTTTTTCAATAACACATTATGAAATCAATACACTTTTTAATTTTAATGTTGCTAATGACTATTGCAGCATGTAAATCAACAGATTCTACGGAAAACACCGCACAAAAAAATGATAATTACTATACAGAAACACATCGTCCGCAATTTCATTTTTCGCCACCTGAAAAATGGATGAACGACCCGAATGGCATGGTGTATTACGAGGGTGAATATCATTTATTTTACCAATACTACCCGGATGATATTGTGTGGGGACCGATGCACTGGGGACATGCGGTGAGTACGGATTTGGTGAGTTGGGAGCATTTGCCGATTGCGCTGTATCCTGATTCTTTGGGTTATATTTTTTCTGGGAGTGCAGTGGTGGATAATAATAATACAAGCGGCTTTGGCAAGGACGGAAAACCGCCTTTAATTGCGATATATACTTATCACTTATTGGAAGGTGAACGGGCAGGGCGCAACGATTATCAGTATCAAGCCATAGCCTACAGCAATGATAAGGGCAGGACGTGGACGAAGTACGAGGGCAATCCCGTAGTGCCGAATCCGGGGGTGAAGGATTTTCGTGACCCGAAGGTGATTTGGGATGAGGAAAGCGAACAGTGGATTATGGTATTTGCAGCTTATGACCATGTGAAATTATATGCTTCAAAGGACTTAAAATCATGGACTTATCTTAGTGACTTTGGGCGCGAGTATGGCGCACATACGGGCGTGTGGGAATGTCCCGATTTTTTCCCGATGACGATAGAGGGAACAGGTGAAAAGCGTTGGGTGATGTTGCAAAGTATCAATCCCGGACACCCAAGCGGCGGGTCGGGTACGCAGTATTTTGTCGGAAATTTTGAAGGGAAAAATTTTAAGATTGATGAGGGTTTTGGAAAATCTTTGGGCAATGTAGCGGCGATAGTGCCGAAAGGGAAGGTGTTTGCGGATTTTGAGAAAAATTACGGAAAATGGACAGCAAAAGGTGATGCTTTTGCTGATGTTCCGGCAAAAGGTACATTGGCTCGGCAAAATACGGTGACAGGTTTTACAGGCAGCCGTTTGGTCAATACTTTTCAAAATGGTGATGGTTCTACGGGGACGCTGACCTCGCCGGAGTTTACGATTGACCGCAATTTTATCAACTTTCAAATCGGCGGCGGGGCAGAGAAAGGAAAAACTTGTATGAATCTTTTGCTTGGTGATAAAACGCTGCGCTCGGCTACGGGAGACAGGAGCGAAAAACTCGTTTGGAGGTCGTGGGAAGTGGCGGATTTGAAGGGGAAAACGGCGCGATTGCAAATCGTAGATAGTAGTACGGGAGAATGGGGACACACTTTGGTTGATCAAATTATGTTTGCGGATAAAGCGGCTACGGCTGCCTACGATAAAGCCGTTTGGTTGGATTATGGGCGCGATAATTATGCGGGTGTCACTTGGGCGGATGTACCGAAAAGTGACGGACGACGTATATTTATGGGTTGGATGAGTAATTGGGCGTATGCTCAAAAAACACCCACCAAAGAATGGCGCAGCGCGATGACGCTTGCGCGTAATTTGCGATTGGTCAATACACCAAAGGGGCTTCGCGTATTGAGCGAACCCGTTGAGGAACAGCAAAAAATACGTGGTAAAAAAATAACTTTACCCAAGTTGGGCGTAAACGAAGGTAGCGCAGTGATGGAATTGAACTCGCCATTATTGGAAGGTATTTTGGAGGTGAAAGTACCGAAAAATGCTACATTCGCGCTCGTCATGTCCAACTCAAAAGGGGAACGCATGGAAGTCGGTTTTGATGCCGCGAAAAATGAGTTTTTTACAGATAGAACGAAATCGGGTAAGGTGGATTTTGACCCAAGTTTTAGTAGTCGCAGTGTTGCGCTACGCGAAGCAACAGACGAAACGGTGCGCTTTCATGTCTTTTTTGATGTGGCTTCGGTGGATATGTTTGCCGACGGTGGGCTTACGGTGATGACGGATATTTTCTTTCCAAATGAAGATTATACGACATTGACACTGGAATCGAAAGGGGGGAAAGCGGATATTATTTCGGGGGCATTTTGGGAGTTGGAGCGGGCTTGGTGAGCGACTAACATGGCGGTTGAAACCGCCTGTACAGATACAAAAAAAGGGAGTCCGTAGGACTCCCTTTTTATTTTTCTAATTATTTGATTATCAAATATTAATACCCCGGATTTTGCACCAAGTTTGGATTAGATGCCAAAGATGTCGCAGGTATAGGGAATAATAATCGTTCAGTACCGGAAGCTGGTTTCTCTTGCCATGCGTCCAGGAATTTACCGAAACGAATCAGGTCTGTACGACGATGACCTTCCCAGTATAATTCACGACCACGTTCAGCCAACATTTCATCAGCACTAATAGCCGACAATGCAGTAGCTCCGCGAGCGGTACGCAAGGTATTGACCATATCCAATGCAGTCGCATTATCGCCATTTCGCATAGCGGCTTCTGCCTTCATTAGCCATACATCAGCGAAACGGTAGAATACATAGTCGTTATCTGCATTATCACCACTAACATAGTCGATAGGATATTTGATAACACGAATACCTGTAACTTCCAAATTACTACCTGATTCTTGGATAGCAACTTCAGGCGTAAAAGACAAAGGATTACCGCCTCTATCTTGAAGTGCTGTACCATCTTGGTCAACTTGTTGACCGACTAAGAAACCGGCATTGATACCCGCTACATCGGTCATACCTGCATAATTAGCACTTCTACGCATATCATTTTCTTCAAAAGAATCATAGAAATTACTCAGAGTTGTAAATCCATTCCAGCCGGACGGGTTTTGATTATAGTGTAGTGTACACATCCAACGAGAGCGAACATTACCCGAACTCACGCCGCCTTCATTGAGACCGGTAAAGATATTCTCCGTAGAGATTGCGTCATTATTGGCTGCGAAATTGTCGAAATAATTGTCAGCAACCGAGTATTTACCGCTACTGATAAGTTCATCGGCAAGTGCGATGACTTGATTCATATCTGCCGGGTCGAATGAAGGGTCTGTTCTGTTGATATAAGCTCCTTTATTTAGGTAGGCTTTCATCATCAATACTTTAGCCGCATCTTGGTTGGCTTTGTGCGTAGGTCCGTCAGGCAAAGCACCCATGATGGCAGTACACTCATCTATTACATACTGAACCACTTCTGCCGGCTGCAATACTTGGGCATCCGCCAACAAGTCGCTACCAGCTTCGCGGAAAGGTACTTGTCCCCATCCATCTACTACAGAAAGCATGACAAAAGCACGCAAGAAACGCGCTTCGGCATCTTGTTCGGGAGAAGGTTCGAATTGCAAAATATTAGTCGTATTGAATACAACTTGCAGTAATTCAGAAAATGTACTACTCAAAAAATCATGCGTCGGACTCCAAGTATGGTTGTGGAGTGACCTCCAGATACCATTATCATCCCAGTCCGGTCCGCGTGTAGGTCCCATGGCAGCATCTCCGGTATGCTCTTGGGCTGCCCAGAAACGAGATTGGTCTTGGTAAGGCAATCTTAAACCTTCATAAGCACCATTCAAAAGGGCTGATACTTCAACCAATTCGCTTGCTACATCGCCCGTAATATCCTCGCGAATTTCCTCTTCCAGATTGGTGCAAGAGAAAGTGCCGAAGGCTAATACAGCAAGTAATAACAAATATTTTTTCATTATTATATTTTTTTAGTCCATAGTTGATGGTCAATAGTCGATAGTTTTTTAACCGCAAAATCTGCATTTTTATGAACTATTTACCATTGACTATTGCGACGAATCGCAAATGGATTATTTTTTAATTTAAAATCATGTAAAATCCCATTATTGATTGGGATATTATTGTAAAATGTAAAAAATTATTAAGCGTAAAACAAACGAAATTATTTTATGTTTTATTAATTTTAAAATATTATAAATATAAAAAAAACGAAATTATTTTGCTCGCGTACTATAAGGATTTTTACATTTTACATTGTTTTACATTTTTATAATACAAAAAATTCTACTGAACAATAATTTTATTTAAACTGTAATTGACTGATGATTAAATTTTGAAATCTAAATTAAAAAAGAAAGCACGATATATCTCCCCCTTTGGAGGGGGCTGGGGGGTGGACTTTCGGCTGTTTTTCCACCCCCCAACCCCCTCCAAAGGGGGAGATAGTACTCGTTTCAGTTTCAACTCTAATTTTTAATTTCATATTAATTTAATAAAAAGTTAAATACGAATTATGAAAATTTGTTATTCAGTAAGATACCTTGTTTAGAATGATGCGTTCAATGTTAATACAAAGGTTCTTGCAGTAGGGAATGGAATATATTCGATACCGGAAGAAGGAATACCATTACGCAAGTTGACGGTATTTATTTCAGGGTCAAATCCTGTGTATTCAGTAAGGATAAATAAGTTTTGTCCGGTCAAAGAAACACCCAAACCTGTTAATGGTCCGAGGTCGCCCAAAGTATAACCAATAGTCGCATTGGCTAATTTGGTAAATGCACCATTCTCAATGTAACGGGAAGATGCAGCGATTGGATTGGCGGTACTTTCTTGTACGCTACCACCAATCAAATTGGCATCAACGTTTCTGTTACCTAAGTTACCAATAGGAATAACGGACATCTTAGTATTATTGAACAATTGGTGTCCATAAGCCCCATTAAAATTTAAGGAAGCAAAGAAGCCACTCGCATTAAGATTTAAAGAGAGACCTCCAATAACATCAGCGTTAGGGTCTCCAAAAGTTTCTTCTAATGCACCATCGTTTGCATATACACTCGTACCACCTTCGTCGAGTTCTACAAAGTTACGTGTTTGATAAGTATTCAGTGGCAAGCCATCAGCCATCACTTGGGCAGTAGCCCCCGAAGAACCTTGACCGAATAATTGACCAACAAATAAGTCTGCGCCTTGATAACCACGGAATTCGTTATTTAAGAAGGCAACATTGGCACTTATACTCAATTGCAAATCATCTTTGTTTAAGACATAACCCGTCAAGCCTAGTTCTACTCCGCTATTATATACTTCACCTTCGATGTTTTGCCATGCACGAATCGCAGGACCCGGCTCAGATACGAATGGGTCGAGCAATAAGTCAGAGGAAGTTCTGGTAAAGTATTCGACAGTACCCGTCAAGGCATAGTCAAATAAAGCAAAGTCAAGCCCTACATTAAAAGTAGTAGAGGTTTCCCATCTCAAATCCGGGTTGGCAACATTCGCTTGCTGAACAGCACCATTGTCTAATAAATCAAATCGTTCTTGTGCAGAACCTGCAGGGAATTCTTGGTTGCCTGTTTTTCCCCAACCTGCTCTTATCGCTAAGTTGTTGAATGGACCATTTTCTAAGAATCCTTCGTTGTGCAAATTCCAACGGGCAGCTACCGAGGGGAAGATACCGTATTTATTATTATCTCCAAATTTGGTAGAACCATCAGCACGTACTGTACCTGTCAATAAATATTTGTCTGCAATATTGAAATTTGCACGACCAAAATAAGATTGTAGTTCAGTAATTGGTTCGGCAAATGAGTATATTATACGGTTGCTGTTAGCACCATTTTGTATTGCATTAGAGTTGGTAAAGTTAGGAATGGAAAAAGCTTTACCTGACATACCGCTACCTGTATAATCAAAGTTTTGATACTCATAACCTACCAATAAATCCAAACCAAAGGCAGAAGTCAATTGCTCATTATAGTTCAAGGTATGCGTGTGCAATTGATTGCTCAAAATGCTTTCTGCACGACCTGCCCAACCTTCATTTTCGATGCCTTCTAAGTTCAAATCTCCTGAAATTTCGCTGAATCCTCTACCAACACCATAATTGATACCATAGCGATAACGATATTGCAAATTGTCCGTAATGTTGATATAAGGAGATACGCTTCCCAATAAAGTAGTGGTATTTGCGACTTCATTATGTGCCGCTAACATGTGCAATGGGTTGATGGTTGTGGCACCAACTGTTGCGTTTGTACTGTTATTGGTCGCGGTAGTGAAATCACCATTTGACATCAATGGAATGGTTGGATTCCACTGTAAAGCCTGACCAATTAAGTTGCCTCTAAAACCTGCGTTTGAACCAATAGGAACAGCATTTTCTTTTGCATGAGAAGCGATGACCAATACATCCATCCCTACGCGGTTGTCAAGAAATTGATAATTTGAATTTATCGCCGCATTATATCGTTTAAGATTTGACTCTTTGATGATACCGTCTTGGTCATGCAAACCTAATGATACACGGTAGTTGCCATATTCTGAACCACCACCGATAGATAGTCCGTAGCGTTGCGTAAGTCCTGTTTGAAGTATTTCATCAAAAGCATCTACATTAGCTCCGCCGTCTCCTGTGCCGCTTGTCAATCCATATTGGGTCAATGCAGAACGGTATTCATTACCATCCAATACATCGTATTTTTTCAAGATACTACTTGCTCCTACGCTGGCATTAAAATCAACGGAAGGTTCGCGGGAGCGTCCTTTTTTGGTCGTTACGATGATAACACCATTGGCACCACGAGAACCATAAATAGCCGCAGAAGATGCATCTTTGAGTACAGAAATAGACTCAATATCACTGGGGTTCAAAAAATTTAATGGATTTGAAGTCGGAATGTCACCTGTATCACCCGGAGCCGCAGGTGCGCCTGCTCTTGCGGAGCGTCCATCCAAAGGTACACCATCTATCACGAATAATGGGTTGGCACCTGCGCGAATAGAGTTGTTACCCCGAATCTTAATGGTCGCCTGACCACCGGGTTGTCCACTGTTGTTGACCACGTTGACCCCTGCCAATCGTCCTTGTATCAATTGGTCGGCAGCAACGACGATACCTTGATTAAAGTCTTTTTCTTCGAGTGCTGCTACCGAGCCTGTGAGGTCAGAGCGTTTGGCAGCACCATATCCTAAGATAACGACTTCATCCAGCAAAGAGCCTTCCTGCATCGTAAAGCTAAGGTTGTTGCCACTACCAAGTGTCAGTGTCTGGTCGGAATATCCGGTATAAGATACCACCAAAGCTGTACCGCCTTCGGGTACTTTCAAGGTGTAATTTCCATCAATATCGGTAGTCGTACCGATAGTAGTTCCCTCTACATATACATTGGCAAAGGGTAGGGGGTCTCCATTTTCATCAGTCACCGTACCGGAAATGCTACGTTGACCAAACGCCACACTACTCAAGCCGACAAGGGCAAATAGTAGTAGGAAGCGTTTTAATAAAGTAAAATTTTTCACTTTCATACGTTTTTAGTAAATTATTGATTCATGTAGATGTGTGTTCTCCAACGCACATTTAATAAAAACTGTCTCAAACAGGGAGTCGTATTTTTTTAGTGTTATGGCTACACGAAGTTATACAATTACTTAACAAATCTATAACATATCGAAATAAAAATTGTCAAATCATCAAAATTTAACATAAGACTTTCGGTTTTTACAAGAAAATTAGTTGGTCAGAAAAGCTAAATGCCACATTTTTTGTGGTATATGAATATTTAGCCTTTGGACAACAGTTAATCAGGTGCGATTCGTTTTTGTACCCGCTAATATTCTTGATTGTCAATATTTTACGAATTTTAAATTAACTTGACGACAGTATATTTTAAAAAACAATAATGTATTTTTGTTTAGGATAGAATATTTTTTCCGAATTTGGGCTAAAACACGTCAGACATTTTCAAAATCTACCGATGAGCTCATATTTTCCGACAAAGTTTAAATGTCAGACGAGTTTTAGCCCAAATTCAAGCCCAATGCCGTCCATCATTGAATAAAATTTAAAAATGGGCATGGGTACAAAAACGAATCGCCCCCCAGTTAATCAGGTAATTAGGTTAATTCATTGATTATCAGTATTTTTGATATGTTAATCTTGATTTTAATTTTGAAAAATTCCTTATTACCTTTGCCCTTCATAACTTTTTTTTGTAAAAAAATCAATCTGTTTATGAGGTGGCTTGCAAACTACCCCTTGTTCAGAAAAAAATAGATAATGATAGTCAGATTTCTGATGGCGACAGCCATTCTTGCAGGGCTAATGTGTAGCTCATGCAATCGCTATATTGAAACCAATAGGGCGCATTTTATTCAAAAAGGGGCGGAGATTCCCACACCTGATGTGAGTTATTACGAATCGCCGCAAAAGCGTGCAGGGCAAGACCCTGATATGGGTTTGGCAGTGGCGATTTCGGGTGGTGGTGCGCGTGCTGCCAACTTCGGAATGGGCATTCTCATGGCACTCGAAGAACTGGAAGTGGAAGCGCAAAGTAATGTACTCAATGAGATAGATTATTTGTCGTCGGTATCGGGCGGTGGTTTTACGGCAGGGGCTTATATTACGTCTTTGTACAATCATAATTATCGTAAAGATTCACTGCCATATTCATTGCGACAAGCCTATCAAAGCAGTATAAAATATGACCTAAAACGCTCATACATTGCACCTATGTTACGCATGTTTTTTCTGTCGCCCAAGTCATGGTTTACACGCATAGACGAAGGTGATGCACTGGAACAAAGCATTGATAATCATGTACTTGGCTACTTGGAAAGGCGAGAAATCAACCGCACGATGTATAAGCCCAAAGAGCGTCCGAAGTTGCGTAGCCTGACCCTCGGCGATGTGTTTGTAAAGCAAGGCTCTGACCGTCCGGTGCTGTACCCGATGCACGTTGCCAACGCTACAAATTTCTACAGCATGGCAATCGTTCCTTTCACACCCGACGTGATGGATTGCTACCAAATCAGTGGCTACTCGCATCGCAAAAAACGCTTACACGATGATGAAATTGATGACCCTTACGAGATTCCGCTATCGGTTGGCATTAAGGCAAGCGGGAGTTTTCCGGTCGCTATTTCCAATAGCACTATGGAGAGTGGTTATGATGAAAAAATGTGTTTTTTGCACCTCATCGACGGCGGTATTGCAGATAATATTGGTTACAAAACAGCCCTCGAATTGCTCAATACCGACCCTGTGCCGCGTCGAAAAGCCATGTTCATTATAGATGCTGACAACGAGGGTACACGCCCTACTTTTTCGACCAAAGAAGGTGCAGCACTTTCGGTGAGTGTATTCGGAAAGCTGGCGTATAGTAGTCTCGAAACACGCTACGCCCTTCTACGTAAGGAAGTACGTGAAGTATGTGAATTGTATGGTATTGAACCGGTTTTTTTGGGTTTTGATGAATTGATTTTAGGTAATTATGAGCTACCACCTAAGAAGATTCATATAAAATCGGAGCAGGCACGATTGATTCATTTATTAAAAACAGACCGCAAGAATATCTCTGATATAGACATGCAGATTTTGTACGAACTTTGCCTGAATGTAGCCACCAAATATACCATTACCATAGAGGAACAAGAACTTCTTGTATTAGCAGGTTATAAAGTCGTAGATATGCAAAAGGCACGAATATTGAAACTGTTTGAGTAATGGTTAATGATTAACGGTTAATGGTTAATAATTTGTAATTTGTTAATTCGTAATTCGTTAATTTGTAATTCGTTTTATGGTCGTATTGAAACAATGTGTTCGCCAAATTAAAAATTACAAATCGAACACGAATAGTTTATTTATTTTTATTTATAATAAATTATTAAAATAATTCATAAATAACCTAACTTGACGGGTGCAGGACAAATCTTTAATTTCAAATTGAACTGAGAGCAATTAAGACCCTGTACTGACTGCTTTAGCTGTCAAGTGAATAACAAGAGACATTACATAAGTAATTCATTTTAAATTAATTATAAAAATTTAAATAAAAAATACTTGACAGCTAAAGCAGTCATTACAGAACTCGCATTAAATCATTTTTTTACTAAAATTAAAGATTTGTCCTGCACCCAT
>CALIZI010000090.1 GCA_938028705.1 uncultured Saprospiraceae bacterium
TAAAACTCGTCTGACATTTTCAAAATTCACCGATGATGTCATATTTTTCCAGCAATGTTTAAATGTCTGACGAGTTTTAGCCCAAATTCGGAAAAAATATCCCATGTTAAACACAAACATATTTTTATTTTTAAAACATGATATTGTCATGATAAGAACTATTGCCCACTTTATAAACTAATCACTTTATAGACTTTGGACAGAGGAAATTGGGGAATTGGAAAATTAGGTAAACCCCTCTTTTTTAGATTTTTACAAAAAGTAATTAATTACATGTTTTATTTTACTAATAAAATTCATTCAATTGATTATCAGTGAGTTACGATTGTAAACCTAATTTCCCAATTCCCTAGTTCCCATTTTGCCCAAAGTCCAATATAAACTAATCACTAAATCATGAAACACTTAATTGCACCTTCTATATTAGCTGCCGATTTCATGCGCCTGCGTGAGGATGTCGAACTGATCAATACATCTAATGCCGACTGGTTTCACTTGGATGTGATGGACGGACGTTTTGTACCGAATATTTCTTTTGGGCAGTTTATCATCAAACAGATAAAAACGATTGCCAAAAAACCACTCGATGTACACCTGATGATACTCGAACCGGAAAAATATATCGAACAATTCCGCGAAGCGGGAGCTGATGTGATTACAGTACATTATGAGGCTTGTCCGCATATACATCGCACACTCGCGCAGATACGCGAAACGGGCGCACAGGCAGGCGTAGCGATTAATCCGGGAACGCCGATTTCTGTCTTAGAAGATGTATTGGAAGAAGCAAGTATGGTCTTGATTATGTCGGTCAATCCGGGTTTTGGCGGACAGAAATTTATATACCGTACCCTCAAAAAAGTGGAGCAACTCAAAGAGCGACTCACCGTCCGCAACCTGCCTGCAAAAATCGAAATTGACGGCGGCGTAGGGCTGCAAAATGCAGAATCATTGTTGCAAGCCGGCGCAGATGTGTTGGTGGCGGGTAGTAGCGTTTTTAAAGCGGATAATCCAATGAAAGCGATACGGCGATTGAAGGAGATTGGGAAGGGAAGTTTGCTGGCTTAGAAGTGTTTGTTCAATTCTTCTACCAAGTTGTGAACGTTTGTTGCAGGATTTTTTTCGGCATATTTTAAGTCTTTTTGATGTTCCAATAATTTTTCTGCACGCTGAATGGCTTGCGTTTGGTCGGCATTTTCATCTTCTTCGAGTCGTTTGTAAATGGTTTTTGCAAAGTCCACTTCTTTACCTGCTCTTTCGTAATTGCAACTCCATAATTTACTTAATTTTTCGTAATATTCGTATCGCGTCCATTGATTGTCGAAGTATTGATAATGCAGTAAAAACCACAATTCAAAGGCATCGTTGGAGTAAGCGACTTTGATGTTTTTGCTTTCGGCGAGTGCTATGGCATTTTCATAATCCTCTTTTAATCGCTTGGCATTATCGTGCTGAATATCCATGTCGAATACTACCCAGACTTCTTGTTGATGTTCGTCTTTTATAAGGTCAATCACCATTTCTACAAGTTTGGTTTTGGAACTGCCTAAACCAAAGGTGGTAACCTCTGCATTCTTGACGGGAAATGACTTGAAGTATAAAGGTTCGGTGTTTTGTCCTTCACATACAATCAAAAATCTTTTTTCCTTCTTTCCGTTTTCTAATGGATGAGATGGCTTCTTGGTTGGTCTTTTATTCCAAGCCTTCTTTCTATCTGTTATTTTTATATTTCTGGATTTTTTAGGCATTCTCAAGCATTTTTATATCAGAAAAAGCCCATGACAACTGGTTTGTAAAAGGTACTGAACCATACGCTCCTGTCAAATAATCATTTTCAAAAAATACATCATTTCTATTTTCCTTAAATTGAGCAAGTGAGTAAATTCGGGAAACTCCGAACTTACTCTTTTCTATAAGAGAAATTTGGTCTCGTCTCAAATATCTTGCTCTCATCAAATGTGTAGCATGAGAAACAATAAAAAGTTGAGCATTATTCGGGTTTACTGTTCTTGAATTAAAAAGCTCCAAAGTTGTACGCACCAGTCGCGGGTGCATACGTGCATCAAACTCGTCAATTATCAATAATTTGCCCTGCTTCAATGCTGACTGAATAAAGGGAAAAAGTGCTATCATTTTCTTCGTACCTTCCGCTTCGTGTTTGTCGAGCATAAAAAAGGTACTTTTCCCATTTGTGTTATTTTCAGTGTCATAAACTTTTCTTTCTATCTGAATAAAAGCGGTATTTCTTTTACCGTTTAGGGAACTTACATTTTCCGATAACATATAATCACTCAAATCAACTTTACGAATGGATTTAATCCCCGTATCAACGGAAGATATAAATTCGGTGAGTTGATTTTTGAATGTTTCATCTTCCAATTTATCCATGACCACATCCATTAAATGTGTATCATCTAAACCGGAAATTATTTCTATTTGGTTTTTTAAATAATTCAATAATGATTTAGCTAATTTTCGTTGGGAGGCAGCCGCCACAGTCAGAAATAAAGAAGTATCGCTATACATAGGGATTTCATCATCAGGTACATCTGCAATCTTTGAGACTTCTTTAAATTTATTTTCATTGACCTGCACCGTCATATCTTCTCTCACAAAATAATATACTTCGCGCTTACCCGGTTTGCCAAACAACCATTCTTCTATCACTTTACCCGCCTTGACCGTCATGCCGTATCTGTACTTTACATTTTCGTAAATAAAAATGATTTCAAAGAAGGTCGGTTCGTCTATCGTTTCTTCCGATAAGCGAAATGGCTCTATATATTCTTCAATAATTTTATCATCTTTAAATGACTCTGTAATAATGGATAACATGGTTTTAAATGCCTTCACCAAATTCGTCTTACCGCTCGCATTTGCACCGTAAACCGCCTTGCTTTTGAGCAATTTAATTTTGTCAGACGCATCAAATGTGTTATTTGCATCCACAAATTCATATTTTGATTTTATCTTTGCAGCTTGAAACTGAATGCTCTCTAAATCTTTAAACGATTTGAAATTAGCAACACTGAATTCTACTATCATTATTTTAAAATTTTGCAATAAAAATACGAATTTTAAATTAACAAAGCAAAATTAGCAAGTTTAAGCACAAGTATCAAGTTCAAATTCAATCTCTTTGCTCCACTTGAATTTGATATTTATACTTGAACTTCTACTAATTTTAGACTTTGGACAAAGGAAATTGGGGAATTAGGAAATTCGGTAAAACCCTCTTTTATAATTATTTACATGTTTAACTTGACAATATCATGTTCGATTTTTATTTAATATAGTCAGTGTTTGTCCTTGAATTTGGGCTCAAACTCGTCTGACATTTTCAAAATTCACCAATGAACTCATATTTTTTCGGTAAAGTTTAAATGTCTGACGAGTTTTAGCCCAAATTC
>CALIZI010000091.1 GCA_938028705.1 uncultured Saprospiraceae bacterium
GAATAAACGCAGAGTTCACAAAGTGTTTCTAAGTATTTAATAATGAATTTCTTACGCTCACTTAGTTTTCTTACTTCGTATTTTCGACCCTTGTGTTCTTCGTGTCCTTTGTGGTTACAGCATTACATGAGTAACACTACCAGATTTACTCATTGATCGTAAAGACCACGTTATCAACATTTGTGAAATAAAATTCAGTACCGAACCTTTTAGTATTTCTAAAACTTATGCAGCAAATTTGCGACACAAAATCGGTACATTCAAAACCGAAACCAATACCCGAAAAGCAGTCTGGCTGACGATGATGACGACTTTTGGTTTGAAAAAAAATAAATATTCAGGTAGTCTCGTTCAGCATGATTTGGATATGAATTGTTTGTTTGAATCTCCGCACTAAACTGTCCTCACGCCAACATTTCCCACCAAAAAACTACAATGCACGCATTGTATTTTGTACATTTGCGCCAAAATTTAATCAGTTCATAGTTGATAGTTCATAGTTCATAGTTTTTTAGTGGATAATGCTAAAATTTATTCTCAAAACAATATTTACCATTAATACATTTATATATCATTACCACATTAAAACTATGAACCATGAACCATGAACTACTAACTAAATAACATGAATAAAAAAATTCGTAAAGTCGCTGTACTTGGCTCTGGAGTTATGGGGTCGGGCATTGCGGCACATTTCGCCAATATCGGTTTGGATGTCTTGTTGTTGGATATTGTTCCATTTGACATCACAGACGAGGAGCGCAAAAGTGCTACACAACGCAACCGCATCGTCAACGGCGCACTCAAAGCCGCTACCAAAGCCAAACCTGCCCCTTTCTATCGTAAAGACTACGTAGGACGCATCGAAACCGGTAATTTTGATGATGACTTAGAAAAAATCAAAGAATGTGATTGGATAATCGAGGTCGTCATTGAGCGATTGGACATCAAGAAGCAGGTCTTTGAAAACGTCGAAAAATACCGCACACCCGGCACACTCGTCACATCGAATACATCGGGTATTCCGATTCATCAGATGACCGAAGGACGCAGCGAAGATTTCGTAAAGCATTTCTGCGGAACACACTTCTTTAATCCGCCGCGTTACTTGCGCTTGTTGGAGGTTATTCCTACGGAAAAAACAGACCCTGCGGTGGTTGATTTCTTTATGGAATACGGTGACAAATACCTCGGTAAACGCACCGTGCTTGCCAAAGACACGCCCGCCTTCATTGCGAATCGCGTAGGTGTATATGCGATGGCAAAAATCCAGCAACTCACCACCGAAATCGGCTTAACGATTGAAGAAGTTGATAAACTCACCGGACCACTCATCGGACGACCAAAAACAGGTACGTTCCGCTTGGGCGATTTGGTCGGACATGATACCTCTGTAAAGGTGACACAAGGCATCGTAGATAACTGCCCGGACGACGAGCAAGCAGGCTCATTTTCGATGCCCAAATACATGAAATTCCTCATTGATAATAAATTTTACGGCGACAAATCAGGACAAGGTTTTTATAAAAAACAACGTGGCGCAGATGGCAAGAAAACTATCCTCGCGCTTGATTTGGAGACTTTAGAATACGTCGAAAAACGCAAGGTAAGACTTGAAAGCATCGGCGCACACAGAGGTCACGAGCAACTCGCTGACAGAGTACGCGGCATGTTTGATGCAGAGGATAAAGGCGGTCAATTGGTACGTCAGTCTCTGTTGGGGCTTTTCTCTTATGTGTCCAATCGAATACCGGAAATCGCGAATGATTTATACAGCATTGATGATGCACTCAAAGCAGGTTTTGCATGGGATGTCGGACCTTTCCAATATTGGGATATGATTGGTGTAGAAAAGGGTGTAAAACTCTGTGAAGAAGCAGGTTATACAATCGGTCAGTGGGTGAAAGATATGATTGCTTCGGGCAATACGACTTTCTACAAAACTGCCGAGGGCAAACCGAATTATTACAACATTGGAGCGAAAGGATATAAAGCGATTCCGGGTACGGAAGACTTTATTGTATTGGATAATATCCGCGAAAAATCTGTCGTTTGGAGCAATGAAGGTTGCGCGATTCACGACATTGGAGATGGCGTTTTGCTTTGCGAATTTAGAAGCAAAATGAACTCAATGGGCGAGTTTGTATTGCGCGGTATGAATCACGCGATTGAGATGGCAGAGTCGGGCGATTGGAAGGGTTTAGTCATTGGAAATAATGCCACCAACTTCTCCGTAGGTGCTAATCTTGGTATGATTGGAATGATGGCAATGGGCGGCGATATGAAGCAACTTGATATGGCAGTCGATTTATTCCAACAAACGACGATGCGTTGCCGTTATTCGAGTATTCCGGTGGTAGCGGCTACGCAAGGTTTTGTCTTTGGCGGCGGTTGCGAAACGATTATGCACTGCGATGCGGCGATTGTTTCTGCCGAATCATATATAGGTCTTGTCGAAGTGGGCGTTGGTTTGATTCCCGGCGGTGGTGGTACGAAGGAGTTTGCGCTACGCGCGAGCGATTCCTTCTTTGAAGGCGATGTACAGATACCGACTTTGATTGAAAAATTTAAAACGATTGCATTGGCAAGCGTAGCGACTTCCGGTCCGCAAGCCTTTGAAATGGGTTACTTGCGTCCGGGCTACGATAAGGTCAGCGTCAACGCTTCGCGCACGATTGCAGAGGCGAAAAAAGAAGTCCTCGCACTCGCCGACGACTATACACAACCCGCTCGACGTGATGATATTACGGTCTTAGGTCGTACAGGTTTAGGTGCGCTTTATGCAGCAGCTTCAAGCCTTCAATTTGGTAATTACGCGAGTGAACACGATATTAAAATTGCTAAGAAAGTTGCTTACGTACTTTGCGGTGGAGACTTGTCTTATCCACAGAAAGTAACGGAGCAATATTTACTGGACATTGAGCGCGAAGCCTTCCTTAGTCTCGTAAGTGAGCCTAAGACGATGGAGCGTATTTCGCATATGTTGAGTACCAATAAGCCGCTTCGGAATTAAGCGTAAACGTAGCACGGTGTTTCCAGCCCGTGCCTTGTGTTAGATTTGTTTTACAAAACACTCTATCAACAAGCATGTTATTTTTATTTCACTTATTTTTACAAAAAGTGGCATTGTAACAAGGATTCTAATAAATTCTGAATAAATGCATCCAGACAGATACCAAACCAAGTCAGGCAAAGATTTTGAGACTTTCGAGTTCGTTAGTATTGGAAAAAAAGGGCGGATCCCAAAAATAGTCCAATATATTCCAACTAATATCAAAAACATGTACAACCTTGGTTTTGGAGATAAACTTCCTTCGGGAGATTTTGACGATACAGTTATTTCAGATAATGGTGATAGCGAAAAGGTTTTGGCTACGGTTGTCGCTACATTATTTTCGTTTACAGATGAAAATAAAGAGGCGATGGTATATATGAAAGGTAGTACAGCATCTCGAACAAGGTTATATCGGATTGGCATCACAAAATATTTGAAAGAAATAAGGGAAGACTTTGAAGTATTTGGTCGAACTGAAAATGGTTGGGAAAAATTTAAACCGAACAGAAATTATATGGCTTTTTTAGTAAAACGAAAAATTTAATGTTATGAATATCAATGAAATAGATACAATTAAAAAACCAATTATCATCATTGATGAGTCATTGGATTTCTATAGTGGAAAAGTATTATTTCCCGAAAAATTAGCGGAAGCTAATCAAATGCTAAGAGAAGTCGGCTTACCTGATTTCGCCAAAATAGAAAGAGAGGAACGCGAAAAAGAAGCCCAACAAAACACAGCGGACGCCCCCACACCCACAGATTAATTTAATTATTTTGAATAATGCATCTTGACAGATATAAAGTTAATTCAGAAGAAGATTATGAAATCTTTGAATTTGTCAGTGTTGGTACAAAGGGGCGGATTACGAAGATAGTTCAATACGCTCCAACGAATTTACAAGGATTTGTATAATCTTGGTTTTGGAGATAAACTTCCTTCTGGAGATTACGATGATACGGTCATTTCAAATAATGGTGATGGTAAAAAGGTCTTAGCCACTGTTGCCGCTACTTTATATACTTTCACCAATAAGTATAAAGAAGCAATGATACACATAGAGGGAAGCACAAAATCACGAACAAGATTATATCAGATTGGAATCACGAAATATTTAGATACGATAAGAGAAGATTTTGAGATATTGGGTGAGACGGAAATTGGTTGGGAAGAATTTGAATCTAACAGAAATTACAACGCCTTTTTGATAAAAAGAAAATTTTAGTCTTATGAATATCAATGAATTAGATAAAAAAAAGAAACCGATTGTCATTATTGATAAATCATTAGGTTTTTACAAAGGAAAAATATTATTTCCAGAAAAAGTAGCGAGAACCAACGAAATGTTAAAGCGAGTCGGCTTACCCGATTTCACAAAATTAGAATTAGAAAGAAAGGAAAAAGAAGCCCAACAAAAGTCAGTGGATGAATCAACTACTGATGATATTTAATTAAAAATAAGGACAACAGACGTTTTTTACATCTAAATTAAATGTACATCGTAAACCTTCTGTTGTTCAACATAAAAAATGTAACAAAATGGATGCATATATCGTAAAAGCATATCGTACAGCGGTAGGCAAGGCAAAGAAAGGTGGTTTCCGCTTTGTGCGCTCCGAAGATTTGGCTGTTGATGTTATCAAACATATCATGTCACAAGTACCGGATCTAGACCCAAATCTGGTAGATGACGTAATTGTAGGTTGCGCGAATCCCGAAGGAGAACAAGGCTTGCAGATTGGTCGTCAAATCTCATTGAGAGCCTTGGGTAAAGCCGTACCCGGAATGACAGTGAACCGCTATTGCGCTTCAGGGTTGGAGACCATTTCGATTGCTGTGGCAAAGGTCAAAGCCGGTATGGGCGAAGTCTATATCGCCGGAGGTGCAGAAAGCATGAGCGTCATTCCGATGACCGGCTACAAATTAGCTCCGAACTATGAAACTGCAAAAGACCATCCCGACTACATTGTGGGTATGGGGATTACTGCCGAACAAGTGTCTCATAAATATGGTGTTTCGCGTGAGGACCAAGATGCGTTTTCTGCAAATTCTCACAAGAAAGCTGCAAATGCAATTGACAATAGTTTATTTAAGGACGAAATTGTGCCTGTTCATGTAAAGGAGGTATATTTTGAAGATAATCAACGTAAAGAGCGTGAATATACTGTCAGTGAAGACGAAGGTGTGAGACGCGGTACTACGCCGGAGACTTTGGCAAAATTGCGCCCTGTATTTGCACAAGGCGGTAGCGTGACGGCAGGCAACTCATCGCAGATGTCTGATGGTGCTGCCTTTGTATTGGTGATGAGCGAGCGTATGGTCAAGCAGTTGAACCTTGAGCCAATCGCACGATTGGTGTCATGTTCTGTGGCAGGTGTCGAACCGCTTTATATGGGTATTGGTCCGTGTGCAGCTATCCCCAAGGCACTCCAACAAGCGGGCTTGAAACTGAATGATATTGAACAATTTGAACTCAATGAGGCTTTTGCTGCACAGTCTTTGGCGGTGATTCGGGAAGCAGGATTGAATCCTGAACTGGTCAATCCCAACGGTGGTGCAATCGCTCTGGGGCATCCACTAGGTTGTACGGGTGCCAAGTTATCCACACAATTACTCAATGAGATGCGTCGTCGCAAACAAAAGTACGGCATGGTCACAGCTTGTGTAGGCGGCGGACAGGGAATAGCAGGTATATATGAATTGTTAAATTAATATTTAGCAAAACCATATTGAAGTATAAAAAAGGCTATTTCTGTATAGAAATAGCCTTTTTTGTTTTAAATTTACGTTTTGTTATATATTTCAAAAAAATAAAGACAGCTAGCATTTGATTTATTATTGCATGGTTTCATTTATTTGGACTTTGGACAAAATGGGAATTAGGAAATTGGGAAACTCGGTTTAAAATCGTAACTCATTGATAATCAATGGAATGAATTTTATTGCTGAAATAAAACATGTAATTAATTATTTTTTATAAAAATCTAAAAAAGTCCCGATAGTTATCGGGATTACCGAATTTCCCAATTTCCTTTGTCCAAAGTCTAAATTTATAACCAATGCGATTTTTAATGATGACCATGAACTAATGCAATTGTAATAATGACGTTGAGACTTTTACACACCCAAGCTCATCATAATGATATACGATAAGGATTTTACGCATAAGCACAAATTATTTACTTCTGATATCAGAGCAGCTTTCAATTACTATGATGGTTATGCGGCTATTGAAGCAGCCAATGTACTGTATGTCAAAAAGGATTTGACCAATGAAGATTTCCTAAAAATAGCACGTTGGGGGATTACTCGCGCAATAGAAAATGGAGATAAAATTACAGAATTAAAGTACATCCATGCTGCCGGTTTTCACCATTATAAACTAGGTAACTATCACAAGGCAATGCTCTATTATGCTCAGGGTATTTACATCAGCGAAACTATTAGTAACCCTGAATTTACAGCTCGCTTCCAAACGCGCATAGGAGAAATCAGCATCCAACAAACCAATTATGAAAAAGCTTTAGATTATTACTTTAAGGTATTGCGTATAGAGGATGTTCGTTATTGCTTTGAAGTCTATTCCAATCTCGCTGAAATTTATCGCGAGAAAAAAGATTACGACACAGCTACCGAATACGCAGACAAAGCCTACGCCTACAACTTGAAAAATAATAATTATCAGCACCTGATTCGGAACCTGATTGCAGTAGGCGATATTAACTTTTCACAACAAAAATTGGGGCAGGCACTCAGTTTTTATTCCAAAGCCCTAAAAGTCCATTATCTCTATCCTGCTCCTTTTTTTGCAACATTAGCCACCATACGTTCCGGTAAGGTACTCTTTGAACTGGGACACTATAAAGAATCACAAGCTACTTACGAATATGCCTACGAAACATGCAACGAATATGGTTTTAAATTCCAACAAGTATTAACCAAACAAAAAATAGCAGAAACGCTCGCCAAACAAGGGAACTACGATAAAGCATTGATTATCAATAGTCAGGCATTGAATAAAGCCCGACAATATGAGTTTAATTTACTCGAATTACATATTCTGCGTGACAAAATACAATACCACGAAGCCAAAGAAGAATTTGATATAGCCAATGCACTACTAAGAAATACAGAAGCCCTCAATATAGCCCTGATAGAGAAAGAACAAATTGAGAAACTTCAGGAAATCATTGCAGAAAAAGAAAAAGAACTGCAATTTTTCAAAACACAGGCAAGAGCCATGGCATCTACCGGCAATGACCTCAGACAATATGCCAAAATCATTGCTCACGACCTCAAAGAACCCCTACGCACCATTGGTAGTTTTACCTCATTGCTAAAACGAAAATACGATAATGCCGAAGACGAAAAACAAGAAGTTGACGAATACTTCAATTTCATCATGGATGCCACCCATCGTATGGGGGATTTATTAGATGAATTATTGCGATACGTCATACTTGGCATTAAAGACAAAATACCCACCAATGTAGATTTAATGGCTACTGTACAACAAGTTCTCAAAGACCTTGACGAAGTCATTAAAGCCCGAAATGTTAGTATCAACGTACAACAATTGCCAACCATACTCGGTCAGAAGCAACAATTCAGAGAATTATTCTATCACCTCATTCACAATGCCATACATCACAACAACAATAAAAAACCTGTCGTCAATATCACCGTTCAAAGAAATGACATGGAATACTTATTTGTTGTTTCTGATAATGGAGAAGGTATTGACTCCGATTATTTTGATAAGGTATTCCTGATATTTCACAAACTCAATAAATATGAAAAAACAGGTACCGGTATAGGACTCGCTATGTGTAAAAAAATTATAGAATTACATGGCGGCAGCGTCTGGATTAATTCTACTCCCAAAAAAGGTACATCTATTGAATTTACCTTAAAAGATGTCTGAGCTATGAATCATTCTTCCAAGTTTTTAAGCCCTCAAAAAACATTTTCCATCCAATCAATCAACATTATTTATACACAATCTCAACTTTAAATCGTATCTTCGGCACTCAATATGCCATTGCCACTTACCAACATCATCACACACTTTAAACAAAAATTAATCGGTCAATAAATCAATGTCAAAATACGCTGATTAATTTTAAAACAAGAGTACCTGTAATCATTATCTTTGACTTATTTTTTGTATTAAAATTTAAATATTTTTTATAAAAATAAAAAAAATATTTAATTAATTTAATTTTATAATTATTCAACTTGGGTTAATAAAAAAACAATTTAGCATGTTTAAATTTGTGGTAAAAGTAGTTGATACTTTTTTGAAATGTAAAATGTAAAACTGTCATTTCTGTTAAATTTTTTCGAGTTATTAAATGTTCCGAGTGAGGTCATTTTTCTTATTGAAATTCAAAATTTTCATAACCTAATTCAAAATATAATTTGGTTTTCAAAATTGTTTTTAATAAAATATTAATTTTA
>CALIZI010000092.1 GCA_938028705.1 uncultured Saprospiraceae bacterium
TTTTTCCAGAAATTCGGATAAGTCCGAGATAATATCTATATTTGTATTAATCATTTTGGTTAGATTAGCTTAATTATATATTTTGACAATGCTAATCTAACCTTTTTTTTGATAATTTTCCGCTTAAGGAAATGACATTAAAATTGAACGTGAATAGTTTATTTATTTTTATTTTTGTAAATAATTTATTTTTAATTAAATACAAATTATAATTTAATTTTATTAACAATCAAAAAACACTGAATACCCAATTTAGGAAACACATTTATTTTATAAACATCATTCATATTAAAATAATAAAATATTTTACCCGCACACTATCGACACTTTTACATTTTAATTTATTATTTTAAACTCACATTTCAAAAATATATCAGTCCCCCATACGGCGTGCCATTGTTTCGGCAACCGCAATATTATAAGCGGAAAAATTGCCAAATCCATTTTCAATATTATTATAAATACGGGAAGGGTCGGTCAGGTAATTTTGGTCATTAAGTTGCGCTTCTATACCTTGATGATACAGGTAGTAGGCTTCAGATACGTTATGTAATTCAGCCCTATAAATATATTTAAAATGCTCGCTTTCATTTTGTCGGTTAGAAATACGAACCAACAACTCCTTGTCTCCTCCTCGCCTTGGGCTTGTAAACAAAAATCCGGCATATTCCGGATAGATTGCCATCCAGTCTTTATTAACTTCTGTATCAACATGTGGAAAATCGGTAGGATCAATTAATTCATAATCAATAACTTCTTCCTCTACAAAAATATCTTCATTTTCTCTTGGTTCATATTTCAATGCTTTCACAATCAACTGATAATAATTTATAATATTTTCATTATCAGAAAAAACAAGTCGATAATTTCCGCTGTCATCATCCTTCTCAAAACTAGATATTGTCGCACTACGATGCGGTACAAGGGTTTCCGCCTTAGCTACTTTATACCCTTCTACATCTACCTCAATCTTGTAATGACTACCGCCGACTATGTCTATTTCGGCTTCATAACAAGCTGCATACATATTTTGTTTTTCCCCCTCAAAAGCACGTTCAAGATTACTCGTCGGCACACCATCACGATAGACCGCGATCCGGGCATTTTCTACGGGTTCAAAAGGCGTATTAGGTTTGAGTGGATCGCGTGTGTGGGTGAGAAATATTTTCAAGACATCTTTAGCATCGGGAGAGAAACCGGAGTCTTCAAGATTAGGAGAAACCGGACCAAAATGCGAATAAATCACAAGTTCCTGCTCCGCTTCCGCGAAATCTACATCTGCCGTACTGACGCAGGCAGTTACCATTAACATCGTCAAAATACCTAATGAAACGTATAGTCGGGTCATAAGTAATTTTTGAAGTCGATAGTCGATAGTCGATAGCCGATAGTCGGATAGTTCATAGGCAGACGTGAACTTACGTTTAACCTAATGGACTACCTGACTATTGACTATCGACTATTGACTATCAACCATATCAGAATTTAAATTTATAGTTAATATAAGGTAAAATGGGAAACAGGCTTATCTGTTTATACTCATTTTCTTCCGTATTTTCTTTATTTCCAATATATAATAAAAAAGGATTTTTTCTATTATATACATTATAAACACCAAAATCGAGCGTCCACGAATAGCGTTGTTTTTGTATGCCACGCCATTCTGCGCCAATGTTGAGCCGATGCGAAGCGGGCATTCTTGACTTGTTTTTATCTTCGTAAATATACACCGTTGCAGGGCTACCCGACGGAAATATGGGGTCGAGTACCGGTGCCTCGCGTATAGGGCGCGTAAAAGGATTGCCCGAACCGTAGGTCCAATCTGTTATGAGTGATACTCGTTTTGTCAAGTCATGTTTCAAGGCAGCGGATATATCATGTCTCCTATCGTACTTGAAAGGATAAGGAAGTCCTTTATTAACATTATCAAATTGGCGATACGACCATGAAAGTGTATAGCCTAAAATGCCTTTGGTCTGCCCCATTTTTTTCACCAAAGCCAACTCCAAACCATAAGCCCAACCTCTGCCGGACGTTATTTTTTCCTGCCAATTTCTACCGCTCAATACAATCGCATCTTCTCCCTGAAAAGCAATCAAACGATTCATTCTTTTGTAATAAGCATCAAGGCTTAGGGTATAATTATCATTTGACCATACGATACCTGCGCCGGTTTGCCAACTTCGTTCCGGTGGTGCATCGGGTGTTGCAGGAACCCATAGGTCGGTAGGCAATTCGATACCCGAATTAGTTAGTAGATGTAGGTGTTGGGTAGTATAGGAATGGGTGGTTCTTAGCGTAAATTTGTTCGTTAGCCGGACATTGAGTGCTATTCTTGGTTCAAAGATAGTAAATAATTTGTTATCAATCAGAAAAAATCCACTTCTAATTCCTGTGTGCAGTCTCAAATTTCCCAGTGCATGCCGACTTTGAAAGTATCCGCTAAGTTCCCATGTTTTACTAAGTGGGTTATTGAAAGTTGTATCAATTTGTTCGAGATTGTCAATATTTTCTTCTGTTGCGAAGTTGATGCCGGGTCTGAAACGATGCTGTATAGCTTGTGCGCCAAAGCGAAAACGATGCTTGTTGCTTGGTGTATATTTGAGTTCTGTTTTGAATGTAATGTCTTGAATATCAGAGGTGTAGTTTTGTATTAGTCGTGCGCCTGTTGTTGCGTCACCAGTCATATTAATAAAGGCATATTTGTCGTAATAATCAAATTCAAATTCTGTAAAAGTCGCACTGGTATGAAGTATCATTTTTTGTTGAAAAATATGTGTCCATTTCAAAGAAGCAGTAAAATTACCCCAAAGCGAACTTAGTGAGCGGCTATTTTCTTCGCGTATATCGGCGGTTTCTTCCAGATAATTATTATTAAAAGCAAAACTATCGCCACCCGTATATACATTTAATGAAAGGCGGTCTTTTTTTGAAAAACGATGTGTAATTTTTGCATTAAGATCATAAAAGGCATATCGTATTTCGCCATTTGTAGTCTGTGTGCTGTCCAATTTTAATGTCGTCGTTTTGAACCATCGGCGACTAAGCGGCCTGACCAACATATCCAGAGAAGTACGCCTGACCGCAAATAAAAAAGAGGTTTTTTCTTGCTGAATCGGTCCTTCTATCAGCAAGCCTGAAGTGAGTAAACCTACATTACCTTGTACCGAGTGACGGTTCATATTTCCCTCACGCACCTGCACATCCAAGACCGACGACAGCCGACCTCCGTAGCGTGCCGGAAGCTCGTTTTTGTACAAGGCAATATCGCCAATAACGGCTTCATTAAATATCGAAAATACGCCTGCCAGATGGGTTGCATTATAGATGGGCGCACCATCGAGCAGCACAAGATTTTGGTCGGTACTGCCGCCTCTGATGTACAAGCCTGCAAAACCTTCGTTACCGCTTTGTACACCGGGCAATTGTTGAATACTTTTGACAATATCAGCCCGTTCGCTGATGTCAACCAGTGTTGCAATATCACTGACCGTAGCCGTAGCTTCCTGTTCTGCCGGAATCATTCTGCGCTTCGCGCCTTGAACAATAACCTCCGGAAGTAGCTCATTATCAGTATTTAAGCGAATAGATAAAAAAGTATCACGATGTATGCGAAGGGTCATTGTCTGCGCCTCATAGCCCGGATAAACGAAGGATATGCCCAAGCTGTCCGCAGGGCGCAAGCGAAGATAAATTTCACCGTCTTTATTCGCCACTCGTGGTTTTTGATTGGCAATAAGAATATTGGTGAGCGGTAAGGTGATGCCTGTTTCATCGTCTTTGACCGTACCGGTTATGGTATATTTTTGGTAGATGCGCGGAGGTGATTTTTGGGAGGTAATAACAATTTGACTGCCATTACTTTCGTATTGGAGGGCAGCCTGACGCAGTAAACGATTGAGAATATATCCTACTTTTTGATGACGGACTTTTAAGGTGACGTGCTTATTTTGGAGGCTTTGGTCTGCATAAGAAAGTCGTAAACCTGTTTTTTTTTTGAGTTTATCTAAGGCTTCTTTGAGGGGTTTGTTTTTGCAAGAAAAATTTATACGTTTTTCTAATACATCTATTTGTGCCGACAAGATGACGGCAAGCCATAAAAAACCAAATGTAAATAACGTTTTTTTCATTGCTGGCACAAATATAAAAGAATCCTAAATGATAACGAATATTGTGCCGTAGATGTTGCGTTTTGTCAAAATGACAAAGTAGTGCCGACAAGCTGCGGTTTAAGTATAAAAATACCAACAAGTATTGTAGTATTTCAATACGACCATTTATAATTGAACGCAAAAAAAAAATTAAAACAAAATATTATATTTAATTAAACACCAAATTCGTAATTTTATTTTAAATTAAACATTTCATTACATAAAAAATACGGAAATAATCATTTTTTTCCATTAAAAATTTGCATCATTCATATTTTTTTGTTAAATTAATGTTAAAATCCTCTTGTTTGCTGATAATTAATCTTGGATTCAGATTTCAAATTATTTTTTAAAATAATTAAACTATTTTATATATAATTGATAATCAATTAGTTTTAATTTTTTGACCGACCTAAATGTGCCTATTTTCATACTCAACTTTTTAAAACTTATCACTATGAATACAATGACACCACTTTCAGAAATTATGACCACCAATCTCGTCACCGTCACTGCTGATACGAAACTGGCTAAAGTGAAAGAGATTTTTGACAGCAAACGCATCCACCACATCCCTGTCACCAAATATCAAACGCTGATAGGTATTATCAGCAAAACCGATTTGTTGCATTATATAACAGGCGTGGTCGGACAACGACAAGATGATGTGGAACTCAACCGCGACTTTCTCGAAAACTACCGCGCAAAAGATATTATGACAAGGGGAATTGCAAAGCTCGAAAGTAGAGACCGGATTTCTACTGCCGTAGAGGTATTCAAAGAGAATCTATTTCATGCCATTCCGATTGTAGATAATAATCTTTTGGTCGGTATCGTGACGACTTACGATATGATTAATTATGCGGCTCAAGATATATCAGTTTCCGCTACTGCATGATTATAACGACTAAACCAAAAATGCTAAAAGCCATTGCCATTCTACGCCGGAGCGAAGAATGGCAATGGCTTTGCATTTTTCGGGTTTAGTGTTGCAGATTTTAAATTCACTTAATCCGCTGCCCCTCACCTCGTTTAATTCCTATTCCTTTTCTTTTTCTTCTTTTTCTTTTTAAATAATCCTCTAAAAAGTCCTTTCTTTTCTTTGTCCTTTTTGGGTTTCTTGTTTTTGCTAATGAACGGTGGGCGTGGAACTTTGGGTCTGCGAATGCGCGGACGGTCAGTGGATTTTTCTTTATCCGGTTTGTTTTTATCCCATTTCGGTTTGATAAAAGGCGGAAGTTTCGGTTTTTCTATCGCAACTTCCTCTTCTTCCACGACCGGCGGCGGTTCTACATAATCATAAGGAACATAACCTACACAATCCAATAATTCGTTGATATGTGCCGGTGGCTCTTTGAAACGTGCATCTCTGACATTAGCAAATTCAGTATCTGCATTGACCCGCTTGAAAAATTCGCCCCAGACGGGCAGTGCCAAATTTGCGCCTTGCCCGTAGTTGATAGTACGAAACCGGACGCGACGGTCATCTCCACCTACCCATACACCTGCCACGAGTTCGGGCGTGATGCCCATAAACCAACCGTCAGTATGGTTCTGTGTCGTACCTGTTTTTCCGGCAATATCATTGGGAAGCTGGTATCGCCAACGCAAGCGACGACCTGTACCGCTATCAATGACGGTTTGCATCATTTCGAGCATAATCAGCGCATCTTCAGGATGTAATACTTGTTCTCTTTTATAAATATTTGTCTTAAATTTTTCTATCGTTTTCCCGCGTCTGTCTTCTACACGCAAGAGGTAGGCAGGTGGTACATGTTTGCCGTCATTGGCGAATGTGCCATAGACCTGCATCATTTCGTAGAGCGAAATATCGGCTGCACCAAGCGCAATCGCAGGCGTTTCGGGTATCTCAGATTCAATGCCCATTCGCTTTGCCAATTCGACAGTATGATACACCCCCGTTTGCATAATCCATTGTACGGTGACGGTATTGGTAGAGGTTTGGAGTGCGCCTTTCATAGAGTATTGTCCGCCATATTTATCGTCCGAATTTCCGGGTGTCCAGTTTTGATATTCGGGATAAGAAAAGAGTTTGTTGGGCATAAAAGTACAAGGCGACGCTGCTGAATCCAATGCCGCTGCATAGACAATGGGTTTGAAAGTAGAACCCACTTGTCGTTTGGTACGGGTGTGGTCGAGTTTAAAATGTTTGTGGTCAATACCGCCCACGTAAGCGCGAATGTAGCCTGTTTCAGGTTCCATTGCCATGAAGCCGACTTGTAGAAATTGAAGGTAGTAAGCAATCGAATCTATCGGACTCATCGTGACCTCTTTAGAGCCATTAACGGTAAAGACTTTCATTTTACGCGCACGTCTGAAATCCGCATCTATATAGGCATTGGATTTTTTTTGCTCTTTCAAACTAAGGTAGCGGTGCGAGCGTTTTTTGGCGGCATCAATTTGTTTTTTATCACCTGCAAAGGGGTCTTGCCCTTTCCAATGATTGAAAAAATCGTCCTGCAATTTGCCCATGTGCGTCTGTACGGCTTCCTCTGCATATTGCTGCATTTTGGAATTGATAGAAGTATAAATTTTCAAACCATCGGTATAAATATTATAGGGATTGCCGTCCGGTTTTGTGTGTGCTTTACACCATTCTTTGAGTTCTTTTTTGAGTGTCTCTCTGAAATATGGCGCAGGACCGTCGCTATGCGATACAAAGTTGTACTTGGTACGTAGCGGCATACGTTTCATCTCGTCGCGTTGGGCTTTGGTGATGTAGTCGTATTTGTGGAGTTGCTCCAGTACGGTATTGCGACGAAGGCGGCTGCGGGTCGGGTTGACACGCGGACTGTATGCCGTAGGTGCTTTGAGCATACCGACCAAAATAGCGAGTTGGTCCATTTCGAGTTCATCAAGCGAAGCATCGAAAAAACGACGTGCCGCCATTTTTATTCCAAAGACATCTTCACCAAAAGAGACCGTATTGAGGTAGAGTGTCAGTACATCTTCCTTATCATAAGTATCCTCAATGCGCTTGGCGATAATCATTTCTTTGAGCTTGTTAACAGGCATAGAAAGCCTACCGTATTTGGTACGCTTAAACAAATTTTTGGCAAGCTGCTGACTGATGGTACTCCCACCTCCGGCACTGTCATCTTGTAATAATAATGACTTTATCAGTACCCTAAACATAGCCCTTCGGTCAATACCTCCGTGCTTAAAAAAACGAGCGTCTTCAGTAGCAATCAAGGCATTTTTAAATTCCTTCGGAATTTGTGCGAAGGTGACATTCGAGCGGTTTTCGAGGTAGTACCGCCCCAACAATACACCGTCTTCCGAATAGACTTCAGATGCTACCGGATTTTGAATGCTTTTGAGTTCGGCACGGGTAGGCAAATCGCCGTAACGACCGTTGAGTACCGAAAAAACAAATATGGTCAGTGCCAATATGCCCAATATAGCCAATGCAAGCCCAGCCATGAACAAAAGCTTGATGATTTTATACATACCGGGATTATTTTCTTTAAAACTTGAAAACATATATGAGTATCGAGTTAGCGAGTGTGAGAGTGAAGAGTAAGAGAGTAACGAGTGGAGAGTGTAAGAGTGGAGAGTGTAAGAGTGTGAGAGTAAGAGAGTGTGAGAGTGGAGAGTAAGAGAGTGGAGAGTGTGAGAGTAACAAGTTGAAATGTAATCATTAATCACTTTTCCGCTCGTTATTCTCACACTGTTCTACTCTCACACTCATTACTCTACATTCTCTACTCTCACACTCGTTACTCTCTACTCTCACACTCTACACTCTCACACTCGTTACTCTACACTCCAATTATTCAAACATACGGTTTTTATGATGTTTTTTATACAAAAATGTCACCGTTTTTTTGGTATATGCAAAAAAAACCTCCGCATACGTAAACGCATACGAAGGATATATATTTTTCGAGATAAGCTTAAGTAGGATTGCTGCGGTCGTCTGCTTGAGATAATAAAGACAGCCTTTGTGGTCAAGCAGGTCATCTTGAAAGTGTCGCACATCTGTTTGATATAGGAGCCGCATGAGGGTACAGGGCGAGTTTCACGACAACAAGGCAGCCGACATGGTATTTTAAGGTAAGTGTTCTGGTGAGGATAGAGTAGGTGCTCAATTTATGAAATCAGGATCAGTCTCGTTTGGTGCTTGTTTGATTGGAGATAAAAGATGAGTTAGTATTAAGTATGGATAGTAAAATTCAGCATAGTATTTCTATAAAAAAACAATCTTTTTTACGAAAAGCATAGTATTAAAAATTGACAAAAGCAAATAAATAATACATTATCATTTAGCGTTAAATGCTGATAAATAATGTTTAATGTATAAAAAATACTTTATTTAGTATAAAAAAGCATAGTATAAAAACTGTGATTACTTATTAACTTTATTATTGCAAATTTCAAAAACATATTCCATAGTAAAAAAATCATTTTAATATAAAAGCATAGTATTAATTCAATACATTTCAATAAAATTTTAATAATATTATTTCTAATAAATTGATAATCAAATTTTAATACAAAACATAATTTTAAATTAGTAGATATAAAAGCATAGCATAAATATAATGACATTTTCATTTATATAATTTTATTTTATTATGATAAAATTCATCATATTATTTTTTAATAAAAATTATATTTTCACCAAAAAGCATAGTATTTTCACAGTGAAAAGTAAATATATTTTTTGCTTTATATTAATTTTTACGTTGTAAAGCAATTAATAATATAATTATATTTTAATAAAGTTATGAAAAAAGCATAGTATGAAAATACCACAATTGGTTATATTATTCAGGTCTTTGAATAATGTGGAGGTCAAGAAATTCGGACAATTTTTAAAAAGTCCTTATTATAATGCTACGCCTAAGATGTTGGCATTGTACAAGTATTTGAAAAAGACTCATCCTGAGTGTTCTTTTGAGCAAGCGGATAAGGAGCGATTATTTGGTCAGTTTTTTAAACATGAACCGTATAATATAAAAAAAATGAATAACCTGACTGCTGCTTTATCTCGTATTTTACAAGATTTTTTATTGATACAACAAAACAAATCAGGAACGTTTGTGCGTGATTTCAATTTGTTTAATGTTTATAGTGGCAGGAGGTTGAATGACCTGTCTGAAAAAAAACTTTTAGCACTAAAAAAAGTCCTTAATCATCGTGCTGAACATAGTATGGCATATTATTATCATCAACTCAGGGTACACCACGAGTTGTATTTCCATCCGAATACACTAAAACAAATAAATATAAAACAAGGTGAAATTTATTTGGATGAGATATTTCATAATCTTGATTTGTTCTACGTACATGCACGGCTACATCATTTGTGTGAGCAAAATTTTCGGTCTAAAGTAGTAGCGACGACGACTAAATATGAGACAGATAAAATCTCTAAATTAGAGCAATTTATTTCACTTAAAAGTACTCCTTTATTGGAAATATATAAACTTTTGTACCGCATACAGATTTCACCTGATAAGGAGGGTTATATTGATTTGAGAGAAAAAGTGTTTGCATATCTTCGTCAGCAAAATCCGAAGCACAGAGACAGTTTATTGACTTCTTTGACCAATTATCAGGCAGAACGAACCAAAGAAGGAGATATGAATGCTTTGTCCGAAATACTTAATATATATAAATTTGGTTTTGAGGAAGATATATATATAACAGATACAGGCTGTATAGAAAGTGGACATTTTGTAAATGTTTCTATCCTTGCTGCCGAATTGGGGGAGATAGATTGGCTGACGCAGTTTATCGAAAATCAACAAAGCAAATTGCAGAAAGATGTAAGGAAAAATACGATCAACTTATGTATGGCTTATCTGAATTTTGCAAAAGGTAAGTATGATAAGGCTATTTCACTTGCCATTCAGGTCAAACGTCAATTTCCTAATCAGACACTAAGCTGTTGGACACTTGAAATCAGAGCCCATTATAAGACACAAAACAGCCATGATTATTTGGAGGAAATATTAAGAAATTTTACAGCATATTTGCGTCGCCATGATAAGCTCATTCCCGATTATATTATGGCTGCCAATCGCAATTTTATCAAAATCATCCGGCAACTTGCACAAGCAGCATACAATGATAATTATACTAAGGAACGACTGGCAACTAAATTGGAAGCTATGGAAAATATTGTTTGCAAATATTGGTTGACCCAAGAAATTAAGGGCTTGAAATAGCGAACTTGAAAAATTCCAATCCCGATACTTATCGTGGACAAAAAACAAATTCCAACACCAACCTCAATACTTTTTGAAACGGAGGTTGGTGCTGAAATTGAATGACTATTTTTACTTATTTCACTGTAAGCATAATCTCTTCGGTTTCTTCAAGTGACTCGGCGACCAAAGTATATACACCGGGCGCATAGTTCTTAGTGTCAATATTGACAACACGCTTATTTACCTGTACAGAGCTTTGGTACACAGTTTCGCCACTACTATTAAACATAGTCAATTCAACAGGTCCTTCTGTTTCAATTCTGACACGAATTTTGTGTCGTCCTTGTACAACATGGATGATACCACTATTCAATGGAGCATCAAGTGATAAAGCACATATAGAAGGTGTGTACGGTGTCGTGTCGGCTTGTACACCTAAGCCAAATAGCATAAATACTGCTACAAAAAGAAAATTCTTAAGGTTACCCATAACAATTTTTTTTGGAGAACTCATGAGGTTAAATCATTAAGTTCTATGTGATAAAATATGGTTGATAATGGGCATAGCAATACCATTTACATGGCGTGTAGCTATGCAGGAAGTATCTCAAGACATCTTGAAATACAAATTTTTATATTTGAAAAATTGTGGTGTAGGCAAGCTATCTAATTAAGAAAAGTAGATATATAATCTTGATATTTGGCTATGCCATATCAGATATAATTTATCCGGTTATATGCTTAATTGAATAATCACCAACTCGTAGTGTGGGAGACTTGCGATGTGAAATTTATATGGGATTTCTCATGTTCTATTCGTTTTTTGATAGTGGATAAAATTGGTTACTTCGGAGATACAAAAGTGGCAGGAATATATCGGAAGGGCAATTTCAGATTCATACAAAAGCATAGTAGGTTATTGGACTTTGGACAAAATGGGAATTAGGGAATTTGGAAACTCGGTTTAAAACCACAACTCATTGATAATAAATTTCATTAATAAAATAAAACATGTAATTAATTATTTTTTGTAAAAATCTAAAAAAGAGGGATTTACCTAATTTCCCCATTCCCCAATTTCCTTTGTCCAAAACATAGTAGGTTATACCGCTCAACCCTGATATTTTTTTTACAAATATTCATTTTTAATCCATTATTTGATGGTTTGTAAACCTCTATTTTCATTATTATCAAAAGAGCGTATTCCTTTAAATATCTAATAATCAATATTATAAAAATAATAATAAAAACTAAATTGAAAAATAACATATTTTATATAAAGCACAGTAAATAACAGGCATAAAAAAACCGCAAAAGAAGAAAAATAACGATTTTTCCCTTTTGCGGAGTGTGGATGGAAGCATTACCCTGTCATTAATCTTTGATAATAAAATTTATCTCTTGTACTTCTGTCGGGGATTCGGCAACTAAGGTATATGTGCCGGATTCATAGTTGTTGGTGTCAATACTGACCTGTCTCCCCTGTTGATTTAACAGCAATTCGGAGACTACATTTCTTTTACTGTCAAATACCGTTAGTTGGATGGAAACATCTATAACAGGCTCAATACGAATCGTGCTACGCCCCTGTACGATATGAATAATACCTCCACCCTGCGGAGCTTTTATTGACACGTCATAATCGGAAATATTGTATAGTGTATTATCGGCTTGTAAACTAAAGCTAAAGAGTATAAATAATATTAAAATAAATAAATTTTTCATATTTTTATTTTCAAGTTTCATTTATTAATAAGAATAGATATAGCGATACCATTTCACATAGCAAATGCTATCTAATTAAGTGTATTAAAGAGATTAGAATCTAAAAAGTAAAGATGTAATTAAAGGGGGGAAGGAGTATTTGAACCTATATTATAATTACCGATGTGATTTGTAATTTTGGAAATTAGTGACAAGTCATTTATAAATGCAAATATGATAGGAATAACCATGTCAGGCAACACTATTTTTATATAAAAGCATAGTTATTTTTAAATGTTTTTAATAAAATTATTTTTTATTTTATTTATAATAATTGGTTCATGTAGGAAATCAGGTGGAATAAAGGTTGGTTTTTATTTTAAATGGGAATAAAATACTGATAATCAATCCTATAAGGTTTTCGAAAACCTTATAGGATTTGGGTTTGCTTCACATTCCACCTGATTTTCTACATGAGCCTAATAATTTAATTATCAATTTTTTATAAAAATTATTTTATTAAATAAACCTAAATAAAGCATAGCAAAATATGACCGACGTAAAACAAAAAAAGGGGCAAAACCAACACATTCTTGTGTTGATTTTGCCCCTTTAGCCATAGACTATAATCTATGAATTAATTGATTCGCTCCACTTCCGGGAGGTCTTTGACCACCATTTGCACCGTACCTCGTATGTAGGCTTCGAGCAAAATGAGTTTGTTGGTTTTCAATTTTTCCAAGACCTCTTTTTTATAATGCCGCACCGTTATCAGTTCAAGGTTGTCCTCTTTACTGATGTTAAAATCGGCGTTCAAATCTTCCAACAAAGCCGCGATACGGTCAGGTCGGTTGGTCAAACAAACCGAAAAACTAATCGCCGTATTTTGCATCATATTCACTTTGAGTTGATGCTTGGCGAGTGCCGCAAAAATGACACTCAGGTTGTCCTCTGCCACAAAAGAAAAATTACGTGTAGCGATATTCAACAGGATTTGCTCCGTCTCTACCACGATAATCGGCGGGTAATCTTGCCCCGTATCGCTGTTGATAAGCGTACCTGCTCCGGCGGGTTCTACAAAGGATTTGACATACATCGGGATATTTTTATTTTGAAGCGGTTTGATAGTTTTCGGATGAATGACCTTAGCACCGTAGTAGGTCATTTCGATAGCTTCGCGGTACGAAAGTCGGTCTATTTTTGTGACATTTTTGAAGATACGCGGATTGGCAGTCAGGATGCCCGGCACATCTTTCCACACGCTCATACTTTCAGCATTGAGGCAATATGAAAATATCGCCGCCGTAAAATCCGAGCCTTCGCGCCCCAATGTAGTCGTGAAATTTTCGGACGTACCACCCACAAAACCCTGCGTCATCACAAAGCCTTTTTCCAACAAAGGAGATACCACACGAGCGGCATTTTTTTCGGTAGCCGACCATTCAATTTTGGCAGCACGATAGGTATTGTCCGTCAGTATCACATCGCGGGCATCCAACCATGTTGTTGGCAATCCCACCTTATTCAGGTAGGCACTCACGATGCGTGTAGAGACAAATTCGCCGATAGATACAATTTGGTCATATATATAATCGTAGCTTTCCTCCGGTTCATCTTCCAAAACCCACTCTATCTCCACCAACGTATCATTGACCGCATCAAACACCGGATCTCCCGACTCAAAAAGTGCACTCATTATCGCATAATGCGCCTGTTTTACTTCCTCCAAACGCGCCTGTGCCTCACCTGTTTTCCGATAATAAGCATCCACTACACGCTCCAGCGCATTCGTCATTTTGCCCATTGCAGAAACGACAATCACAAGCCGCTCGCCTTTATAATTTTGTAATATCTCCGCCACATTTTTCACTGCAGCAGCATCTTTTACCGATGCTCCTCCGAATTTAAATACTCTCATTATCAATGCTTTAATGTCTTAATGTTGTCATGCGATAATAGTAATTAATGTTTTAATACAACATCTTTTTAAAATAAGTCGCAATTTTACTGATTTGATTTTAGAAAAGAAAACTTTAGGTAGTCGAAATTTGGAGATTCTAAAGATTAATTTTACATTTAGTTGTAAATCA
This sequence comes from uncultured Saprospiraceae bacterium, assembly GCA_938028705.1. Lineage (GTDB taxonomy): Bacteria > Bacteroidota > Bacteroidia > Chitinophagales > Saprospiraceae > JAHDEO01. Next base: position 14,125 of record CALIZI010000092.1, read on the forward strand.
AGATATTAAACCATCAAAATGTAAAATGAAATACACGTTTATCATATCACTATTTGTCTCTGTTACCTTTTTCACTTGCGAAAAGCAAAATAAAAGATGTGCCCATGACTTTACAATACCCTTTGAAGTAATACCATATAGTGAAGAATATAGCATTGGAGATACGGTTACGATAAAGTCAAAATTCAGCATATTGGTATGGGAAAACAGACTAATGGAATATATTAATATGGATGGGGTAAGTTGGAATCCGGCAACAAAAATTTTTAATATGGATACACTCGACATCGTTAGACCTGATATAAAACAGGACTTTGATTTCATCCATAATCCTAAATATGACTATGACTTTTTTTATTTCTCAGATGGTGGTAATGACATATCAGGACAATATAGTATTAAAGATGATTCTTTTGATTTAGAAGTGAAATTGGTTACTCGTAAAAAGGGACTTTTTGTACTATCGAATTTTTGTGATATTGAGTATTTAGGTATCATTGAAGATCACGAAGCAAAATGTTGTAGCAAGAACTGCTATAACACTAATAGTAATATGAATAATGGTAGGGATAATAATTTTCATTTATTATTCGAATCACCAGAGCCACACTTCAATACATGGATTCCTTCAAAAGCTGATATAAGATTCCACAAAGCAGGTCGCTACTGCTTCCGCGTAGTCGAGTAGGTCTTCTTCACCATTAAATTAAAAGAATAAACATACAATATGAAACACAATAGCATACAACAAAAACTCCGCGCATATAGCGGCTTGGCAGCGGCATTTATGCTGACTGCCACCACGGACGTAGCGGCACAATGTGGCAGCACTGCACCGGGTACGCCTTTGGATATTGACATTGACGGTGATGGTATAACGGATGTCTCTTTAGTACAAAATACCAATACTCATTACTTTCACAGAGATTATTATTATGTAAACAGTTTAGCCATACGAAGGCTCAATTTCAACAACGGTCTTTTCAGATATGCTACCGTCAGCAATAATAGCACCGTCACTATGGATGCTGTCAATGGGGGCAATACCAATGCTTTTTCTACATCCTTTTCCACGAATACATTTATTACCTTCGGATTACCTCCCATAGCCAACAGTGTTCCGGCAGGAAGTATATTTTATCCTTATGGTTGTCCGGCAGGTGCAGTAGCTACCATGACACTTTTTTATGGTTATAGTTATTACGACCGCGAGATTACAAGAATATATTACACCTTCACTTCATCTTCGCAAAATGGAAGTGCTTATGCACAAGTCGCAGTAGGCAATGCCATTGTAGGTTTGGTCTCGTCTGCTAATGTATGTGATGCTGCTTTGGCATCTGCCAATGTCAATCTGGGTTCAAACGGTGCTTATCGCGCTTTTGGATTTTTCTACCAACGTACTTTTACCTTCCGGCTCTACGGCTCTTCATATACCGCTACCGATATAGGCTTGCTGACTTGCGCCGGTACGCCCGTATATTTGGCAGACATCATCATGCCTTTTGAACAAACGCGCTATGACAATAGCATTACGACCACCTTTATCAATACCACGACTAGTTTTCAAAACACCAATCCCACCGAATACCTTGCCGTTCAATTCCAAGCCGACCCTGACGGTGACGGCACAAACGAAACTTATAATGGTTGGGTAGCGATTACGATAGATCCCGCAACAAGTCGGATTATTTGTACCGACGCAGGGTATCAACAATGTTCGATAGAAGATGCAATTGAAGCAGGAAATACCACACTTGCTTGTATCAATACAGACGAAGCTACCAATATCAGCCCTGCATGTGTGCCTGTGTGCGAAATCACTGCTCAGGTCGTCGAACAAATGTGTGATGATAATGAAACGCCCGACAGTGGAGCGGATGACATTGTTACTTTCATGGTAGTTGTCAATGGCACAAACGGCACTACATGGTCTGATAATCAAGGCAATACAGGACAGAATTATGGAACCGTTGCAGTCTATTCAGTCATTGCAGGGAGTAGTCTTACCGTCACATTCAACGATGACGATGCCACTAATAACTCAAATTGTACAACGACACTCATCCTCACAGCCAATGATTGCATGACCATAGAGAACATTCCCACTACAAGCGAATGGGGTTTACTGATACTTGGTTTGTTGATGTCAATTACAGCGGTGGTCGGTATCCGGCAAAGCAAAGCAGATAAACGTATTTACTCATAAAAGTTATTCTACTCGTCTCCTTTGAATATCCAAATAATCTATATAATACAACAGCTTGACAGAGAACAAATTATCCGGTGTTTGCCCTTCTGACATGCTTCCCCAATTTTCGATATAATTACGGGTAAAAGGCGCATTCGGGTTCAGCAATGCCCGTTTCCAGATCACATTAAATTCGCTGCCCGGTGCCAGTCGGAAGCGATAAATCAGGTCAATATTATAGGCATTAAAATTTGTATTATTATCTTCATTATACACCGTACTGCGAACATCGCCATCTTGTTTCAGTTGAAAATACTCATTATACTCCACCAATCCCCAGAAGTGCCGCGCACGGGCAGTGAGTGACATTTTATTCGTAAATAATATATTAGCCGTCAGCGCACCTACGATGTCGCGCCTGTCGCGCCGTCCGATGATGATAGCACCATCGGAAGCATTGGCAGCAAAACCTCTGTCGTTTTTACGTTGCTCATAATCTACTTCTGCCTGAATGTTGAGACCATTCCCAAAACGAAGTCTTGACAATGCGCCCAACTTCACCGCACGCCCTTCCCATTCGGGATACCTGCGAATAGCCGCATCAAATTGATAAGAAATAGCTTCTCTGAAATTGGTAGCCACAAAGGCACTGAATTGTGAATTTTGAGGTATCGTAAATGACTGTCCTTCTTGTCGGGGTTCAAAATAATCATTGGAAGTACGCGGGAAAAACTCTCCAAAAAGCCCTGCACTCAGGTTATTGCTGAAAGTCCACCATGCCCCGCCGTCAACATAAAAATTGGCAAAAGCCAGCGGCACAAAACGCTGTTCGTGGTGCAGTCCTGCCATCACATTGAAGTCATAAAAACCTCTAAAGGCTTCAAATACCTTATACTCAACTTTGGCTTTGTGGAAAATCCGGTTTTGGGTAGAAAAGCCCAAATCATTGGCATCATAAGTGCGACTTTCGAGGTCGCGCTCCAAGCTGTAACGGAGATTACCGCCAAATTTTCCGGCTTTTACGCTATATGCAAAACCACCTTGTCCGCGCGGATTATCTTCCATATCGCGTAGGAAAAGTTGGCTAATCGCACCGCGTCCTACTAGACCATAATTATTATTATCATCAAACAGTGCATATTCCAATGCCGTCACATTAGAATCACGATAGCCGCCGTTACTCAAACGGGAAAAAACCGTATCGCGCAGGTTGTACCCGCGTACCACATTTGTATTCGTAAAACTCACATGCGAATTATTCGGCAGCAATTGGTCGAGTACCATTACATTATAATTCACTGTTGGTCCGGTAGATATTTCTTTGATAATCGCACCTGTCGTAGCTTCGGCAATACTTCTGCCGGTCAGTGCATTAAAAAATCCAAAACCCAATCCTTTTCTGTTGCGTGTCGTCAGTTTGGTCGCATTGATGAGTGGTGACTTTACCGGATTTTTACTCAACTCCTCCAAGCCTCCCAATATTTGCCTATCGTCGGGTTGAGCGGCATTATCATCTTCAAGGGTCTGAAAATGTATAGGCTCCTCCCCCACCCTGCGCGAGTAGAAAATTCCGCCACGCTCAAACAGCTCAAAGCCTTCGGTAAAAAACGGACGGTTTTCATCAAATCTTTGTTCAAACGGACCAAGATTCAAGACCACATCATCAAAGCGAACCTGTCCGAAATCAGGAATCAGTGAGATGTCCAGTGTCGTTGTTTCGCTAATACCCATTCGCATATCCATACCGCCTGAAACCTTTGAAGTCCAAGGACTTATCTCTCGATTATCATTGGGAACATAATTCGATTCGGTCAATAAATAGGGCGTAAACGACAGGCGTGTAGGCGGCTTAATCTTCCTCAAACCATGCAAACGACCAAACTGACTCACAAAACCCTCCGTTCCTGGGTCAATCGGATTCCAGAATGCCACTTCGTCGGTTTTATCCGTTGTTCGTTTAAAATTGATGCCCCAAGTATGCACGTCCTTATCCGGGAAACGAATTGCCGAGTAAGGAATTTTCATCTCTACTGCCCAGGCATTTTTGTAGGTTTTGGTCACACTTTCCCAAGTTGCATCCCAAGCTACACCGCCGCTTTCGGTCAGCGGGTCGTCCTTCACATCTATATTCACTCCGGTATAAAAGCGTTCATTCGTGCGCCCGCCCGACATATATCTATCAAGCGAAGCTACCTGTATGCGCGACTGTTTCAAGCCATTCAGTGCCAGTGCTTCATTCTCCGGCGTAATCGCCATATCCACTTGCACACCTGCGGCAGTTACGCCATAGCTCCAAGCATTTTGTCCGGCATTATAAGGATCAAAAAAGACCTCAAAAATATCTGACCTCACACTGTTGTCATCCCGAACGGAAAGCTCTTTACCGATTTTATCCGTTTCAGATTCGTACATGATCGCCGCAACGTAAATCGCTTTATCATCATACAAAATACGGACTTCCGTTTTCTGTTCGGTAGCATTGCCCGGGTCGGGGAAGAAGGTCACAAAATCCGTTGCGGGTTTTGTTTTTCTCCATATTCTGTCGCTCAATAAGCCATCCACTTCGGGCGGCGTATCGGTACGAACAGCATAGGTCCGCTTAATGACCTGAGCCGATGCCGACTGTGCGAAAAAACATAATGCAAGGAGTAAAAATAGGTGACGTGATAGTAGCTGACGAAGTATAAAAAAATGATGCATACTGTGATTTTATTTCCTGTTTTTGGACTATTAATTGTAGTTAATCGTGATTCGTTGATTTGTGATTTGTTTGGAAATGTGCCTGTACTGACGACTTTAGCCGACCTGTGCGATTAAGATAGTAGGCGGTAAAATTCCGCTTTATGCCGTTCAAGATGCGTTAGCATCGACCCTGTTTGTAGTAAAAACCCAAGCAAAACCTATCAAGGTGCATAGCACCGACACCGTTAAATGTACAAACAGT
>CALIZI010000093.1 GCA_938028705.1 uncultured Saprospiraceae bacterium
AAAAATAAGTAACCCGTTTGCTAAACTTTTCGAGTTTGGTAAACGTAAGCGAAGTACAAATATTAGTAATTGCCTAAAAATCAGTGCATTACTTCTCCGATAGCTATCGGAGACCAAACTTTTTGAAGTTTACCAAACGGCGTATTAAAGATGTGTAGTATCGTTAGACTTTCAAAGTGTCTGACATCTAAACTAATTTTTACATTTTCACCATCTCTTTAATTTTCTCCAATAGCCAGCGTTTATCATTAATCGACTTAAAATTATCAATCTGTTTTTGTACCGTTTCAAGGCGGGTTTTACCATAGCGATGACGGACTTTGTAGAGATTGGAGGCGGCAGTGATGAAGTTTTCCCAACCTTGCTTATTATTGATTTTTAATGATTTATTGGCGTGAATAAATCGCTTGGCGGAGCGAAACTGTTGCATGGTGCGTTCATCATAATCATCATCGAGTTCGTAGTAAGATTTCAAAATCAAGACGCGGCAATTGATGTCATAATTCAAGTCAATTTTATCCACCCGAATGAAATGACTAATGGCTTGTTTGTAATTTTTTTGATAAAAATCAATCACGCCCATATTGAAATGATAGACTTGTTTTCGGACAGATTTCCGAATAAAAGGTCGGTACATCTCCAGCTTTTCGGTTGCCCATTCATATTCTCCTGCATGGCAACTAATGGCGATGATGTTTTTCAGTGTACCAATCGGAATGGCATTATTGATTTTAAATAAATCCTTCATTTCCATGATTTTATACACATCAAACATCTTTTTATAATAAATACCTTCCCCTGCACGTATGCGTTGGGCGCAGAAAATAGTAGCCGTACGATAAAAACCGTTGAGCCTTTCGGTAGAAAAATAAGCCCCGAATTGGTCCAGTAACTGAAGCAATTGCCCGTAAGCCGCTTCTTGTTTTTGCGGGTCATCATTTGTGAGCATATCAATGGTAACTTGGTAAGTACGAATTGAGGGATGTTCGGCATATTGCGGAACTTCCAACAAACCGGAGATACTATTCAAAGGTAAGTCATCGTACTTTTTGAGGTTGGAAGCACCAAGCATCGTGATAGCGGTCAGTTGGAAATCAAGTTGCTGTGTCAGGTAGTACATATCAAAACTTTCCATAAGCTCCGGCAAATTATCTTGTTGAAGGATTGTGCCTTGCAGATAGCGTAAGTTGAGCTGATGTTGTTCGAGTCGATATTTGTGCAGATAATAACCTGTGTCTTTATGCTCTGTTTGTTGGAATAATTTTTTTTCTCTTTTTAAATTAATTTCCAATATGCGTAATTGCCTTTTTTCCAATAATATATCGTGTAGTAAAATGTTGCGATATACCGTTTTTTCTTCTAAGGCTTCTACTACCAAAAATCTTTTGACCAATGCCATTAGCTTTGACATTGTAGCATCAAAAAGTCTTTTTTGCTTATCATTGAGTTGGGAATCTGAAATATTATGATTTGGAAATATTTTTTGATACACCAAGACAAGATATTCATCATCAAGCGACCTTATATTTATAATGTATTTTTTTAATGATTTATATAATGTGCTGACCGCCTTATTGGTGTTGAAATAAGTACTTTGAATGAATTTATCAAATTGTTTGAGTTCGTTGGGTGTAAATTGGCTTAAAAGTTCGATGAGTAGAGGAGGCATACTATATTGTGATTTGACACTTTTATTTAATCTAATTAATTGATTTTTAATTAATTATTAATTGAGATAAAGTGTTTGTGTAGTTGTAAATATATAAAATAAGCATTACAAAGATGCAAAAAAATACATACATTTGAAGCAATTAATTAAACAAATAGACTTGAGACCGCATCCACAGCAATTTTTTTATTTAAGCATACGAAAAACCTGTTGATTATGAAAACTGTAATGTCCTTACTTCTGATATGTTTTGCTGCTCACGTCATTGCTCAGATGCCTACCTGTGACTCGATTGTTTATCCCGGTGATTTTAATAGAGATGGTGTGGTGAGCGTACACGATGTTTTGTATTGGGGAGTAGTGTATGGAGAAACGGGAGCTATGCGCCCCGATGCAACACTAGAATGGATACCACAAGCCTCTGAAGATTGGGCAGGGATAATCAACGATGTGAATTATAATAATCAGGATGCCAACGGTGACGGTATTGTTGACACTTTAGACCTGGATGCGATTTATGAAAATTACGATAGTATGCATACTTGTATTATTAAAAATCAAATTATTACCATGGTAAATGGTCTGCACATAGACTATAATGTACAGTTTAATGCAGATAATATGGTTAAAATACATAATTATTATATAGATGTGAAAAATTATAGTTTTCATGGACTTGCATTTACATTTGATTATAGCGGTTTTGGCAATGCGTTTATGCAAATAGAAGTAGATGCGGAAGGGGCATGGTTGGAACCGGATGCTGTGGTAATGGTGGATGATGCGATTAACGGACAATTGCACGTAGCCGTAACACGTACTGACCAAATGGATGTCGCGAATGACGGTTCTTATGCTTTGGTGATTATTATCTGCGAAGATGTTGCCGCACTTACAGACCAAACGAAAATCTATATGAATGATATTGAGGGCATCAAGGCAGACCAAACACGATTTCTAATAGCAGATGATAGCTTGACAACTCCCACCAACGAACCTGAATGCCGCGTGATATATGACGGAGAGCAATCCGACAATGAAAACTGCCTTGAAGATGGAGAGCATAATGATAAAGAGGCACACAGAGGTGATTATTGTTTTGAAGGATTTAATCTCGATACATGGAATGAATCTATTATGGCTTTTTGGTGTGATGACCCGCATTATTACAATCTTTCTTATTACGATAGTCTCGCTTTTTATATCAAAGCCGACCAGCCGGACAAAACACTGATGCTCTCTCTTTTTCCTTTTTTTTCCGATAATTATGTACCATTAAATATTAATGATTACATCGAAAGCGAGAACTTGACCACAACATACCAACGGGTTTCTATCCCGCTTGATGATTTTATAATGGATGACTGCGATGATTTTACATGTATGCTTGGCAGAATAGATAAATTGGTTTTTCATAGTGATGATGAAGCTTTTAATTTTTATGTTGATGATGTTATCGTAACTCGCGGTGAAGTGTTTGATGCTTGTAATATTATTGATAATGTAACGGGAACAGACACCAATGTTCACCAACTTATTACCTATCCTAATCCAACTTTTAATACGCTCAATATTGATGTCACTTTTGATAAATATACACAAGCGCATCTGCAAATTATGGATGTACAAGGTAAGGTAGTAGATAGCATTCAAGCTGACTTCTCTGCCGGAACCCAGACCTTTCAATACTCAAGCACTCACTTGTTGTCAGGTGTGTATATCATACATATCAGAGACGAAAATGGCGTATTATCCTATGGTAAATTTATGAAGATGTAAATAATTCAGCAATCAATAAGGTCGTGTTAGCTCCACACGACTTTTTCTAATGTTTTTCGATAATTATCGGAAAATAAGGAGACCCCTTTGTTCCATATACTCTCCTTCCATCTCTCACCACTCTCACACTCCCATTCTACTTTAAATATTATTTAACAGCCTCAAAATAGTAATTCTAAAATATGATGCGTAATTTTAGAGTTATAAATTTGTGTAAGTAATTTTATGTATTTTTATAAAAAATAATATATTAAATTGTCTTTACCATATATACCTTGATAATGTCATGTTTGATTTTTATTTAATATAGTTGGCATTTTGCTCTTGAATTTGGGCTAAAACTCGTCAGACATTTTCAAAATTCACCGATGATGTCATATTTTTCCTGCAAAGTTTAAATGTCTGACGAGTTTTAGCCCAAATTCGGAAAAAATGCCCCATGTTAAACACAAATATATTTTATTTTTAAAACATGATATTGTCAAGATACATATTCAACACCAATCACAAGCCACTACCAACATGACGATACGACAAAGAAAACTAGATATACAAAGCCTTGTAGGTGCAGACAATATACCAAAGGCAATCAAACGCCTGATGGATTTCAGCACCGATTTTTCGAGCGGGCGAGATAACTTAAAATCCATTATAGGAATCAGTACCAACCTAAATGACTTGGATGAACAATACGCCAAAGGCAGTATCGAAAAAGAAGCCTTTGAAGAAAAAAGAACGGCACTCGCCAAGCAAATTCTGGAACTGGCAGATGGGATTGAGGAAGCGGCGGGCAGCTAAAGACAGCCCGTACCGGTACGCCAAGCGATATATTCGGCTTATCCACATATTTATGCCGATAGCTATCGGCAGAGAGTGAAAAACAAATATAAGTACCTGAAAACTATGTAAATAAGTTGCGAGTGACGAGTTGCGAGTATCGAGTTGACAAGTTCATCCATGTAGTTGACACTTTATACGATATTAATTTTACACAAAGTATCATAAATCCGTTTGGTAAACTTTTCAAGTTTGCTAAACGTGGGCAGGATACTAAAATTTGTAACTAACTAAATATCAGCACTTTACTTCTCTGATAGCTATCGGAGACCAAACTTTTTGAAGTTTAGCAAACGGAGTATTTAAATTTTGTTTTGATTTTTAAAATCAGATTCGAAAAGTGTCAAAACTTTTATTATTTAGATGAACTTGTCATCGAGTTCGACTAACTAACGAGTTACGAATCACGAGTTACGAGTATCAAGTTACGAATCAACGGGTCAACGAATCACCAATCACGATAACATGAATAAAGATATTATAGAAAAAATTGATAATACCGTATGGGAGTTGAGTGCTTCGCTACGGGAAAATACCTTGCAGGGAACGGGCGAACTGATAGAATTTGTGCGCGAATATTCGACGGATAATGAGTTGGTGCATCAGGCACTGCTCTTGAAGTTGAAACATTCGCGGGCGGATAATCCTATCAGGCAGCGGCAGTTGGCAGATGAAATGATTGCGCTGGTGGAGAAGGTGGGCAAGGAAGCTGTGGACTTGTTGGAGGACGAAGGGCTGCCACCTGAAAATGAGTTGGCGGAGTTGGAAAAACGCAATGAAATTGTGTGTCGGGTGATGGACGTGAACAAGACTTTTCGGCGTACCGGTTTTGCCATGCAGGATATTGATGCTGATTTTCGCTTGGGCGAAATTACGGGCGTAGTCGGCGAAAACGGCAACGGAAAGACGACGCTTTTTCGGATAATTACGGGCGAACTGGCAGTGGATTCGGGAACGGTGCAGTATCCGTATTTGGAGACGGGATTTGGGATAGCGGCGGAGGATTGGTCGAATATCAAACAGTATATTGCCTTCATTCCGCAGCATGTAGAAAAGTGGTACGGCTCGGTACGCAATAACCTGCATTATGAGTTGGCACTTCATGGTATTAAGGGAGATATGAATGAGGAAGAAGTAGAATATATCATTTATCGTATGGGTTTGGAGGAGCATCAGAATAAGACTTGGGGGCAGCTTTCGGGCGGCTACAGGTTGCGTTTTGCACTGGCGCGTGCGCTGGTGTGGAAGCCTGTTTTTTTGGTGATTGATGAGCCGCTTGCCAATCTGGACATCAAGGCGCAATTAGTGATTTTGAATGACTTGCGCGATTTGGCAAATAGCTATCGTTATCCGCTTTCGGTGGTGGTGAGTTCGCAGCATCTGCACGAAATAGAGCATGTATCCGACAATATCATTTTTATGAAAAACGGTGAGGTGATGTACAATGGAAAAACCAATGAACTCGGCAAAGAACGTGAAGAAAATACCTTTGAATTTGCTTGTGAATTGACGCTGGACGAGGTGGAACGCAGTCTCGGTGGCTTGGAATACAGGAACTTGGAACATACCGGATTGGCTTATGTGATTCACACGTCGCTACACGTTACGCAAAAGAATGTGATGCAGCAATTGATTAGTGCCGATGTGGAAGTCTCGTATTTCAGAGACATTAGTAAATCAACTAAAAAAATGTTTGTTTGAATAGAGTAGCGAGTAGTGAGTTACGAGTAGCGAGAACAAAATTTCGCACACGTAGTCCGCTACTCGAAACTCGTAAACTCGTAACTTATATGAATTGGCTTTACCCGAATTTCCTCAAAAAAATTGACCATTATTTAAAAATCAATTATCCGCATATCTGGCGGACGCGCGTGCATGATTTTGGGTGGTTTTCATTGATACTGGGCAATGGACTGGCGGTGTTGGCAGGTATATTGGTTGTTGGGCGCAATAATGTTTTGTCGCAAGGTAGTGTATTCAATATACACCTTAGTCTGGCGGCAATGTTGTGCTTTGTGGGTTTGTTTTGGGTGATGCACTTGCTGCGTTTCAAAATTAAATTTTCGGACTCGAATACCATGTTTACCACTTGGTTGATTTATGTCTTGTGTGTCGGGTCTTTAGGTTTGAATTTGGTGACATTTACTGCGACGACTGCTTATCAGACTGCTTATCTTTATTCGGATAAAGCGGTGCAGACAGATGATGAAAGTCTTAGTTTTCATGATCGCAAATATCATATAATTTATACGGATTTAGACCAAGAAGCATATTTGAAGGATGAACACCGTACATCTGTTTTGCTGGCAACAATGGCGCGTCACGGTCATACATATACTAAAAATGATAAAATATATCAGAAACATATCATGGAAGTTGCCGCTAGAGTAAGGATGCTCAAAGAAGCTAAGGTCTTTTTGTGGCAACCTTTTCTCGGAAGAAAATTTAAGCATCATGAAAATAGATCTATATACCATGATTTGTTCGTTATGCACTGGGCAATGGGCGGTGTATTGATGTTATTTTTACCGACGCTGTTGTTTTTGGTCTCGCTTTTTGGTGTGCGGAATGTTTTGATTAGCATATTCGGTACGGCGATATTAACAGGCGTGTCAACACTTTTATTTAATATACTTAATTTTGGATTGTATGGCCATGCTGATGAGAAATATCTGACCATTGTGTATGCAGGTGTGGCTTTTATTTTGGCTATGATATTGGCAGGTGGCAGACATCATTTGAAAAACTGGAACTACCTTGCAGGGGTATTTATGCTGATGCTTGGTGTGGTATTTTTCGCAAGCTTCATCTTTATTGTAGAAGATTGTCGTGTTCCTCTGAATCCTTTGCTGCCAATGCTTGCCATACTGCCTGCTTCTATATTGATTTCTTTGGTCGTAGCATGGACAGTGGCGAAGCGTAATGATATGCCGACTTTACGGTAAACGACTGACAGTAAACGGATTATATCGTCTCAGAAAAAAGATATTATGATGAATTACTTTAAAAAAATAGACCATTATCTACTCCTCAATCACCCGATATTGTGGCGGACGAAGGTGCATTATTTTATGTTGTTTTCTTTGATATTGGGGAATATGTTGGCTTTTGGTTTAGGGTATTTTCCGGTTAAATACTTTGGCGCGATTGACCTTGATATTGTCTCTGTGATAATTGGGGGCTTGATTATATTTACGGTCTTGGCTTGGTTCATCACACAGGCGCGAAATAAAATCAGGTATTATAATTTTTGGGATGAAGTGCTGACCTTTGCTATCTATGTGATCTTTACTGCTTCTTTGTTTGGAAATTTGATATTATTTGAGCGGACAATCACTTACACAACTGCCCGATTGGTAAGTGTAGAACAGATTGATATTGACACAGATGTAGTCAGTGACAATGATGAACCCAAAGATTCCGGCTTCTTGAATTTGTATCCGTCAGCTTCCCCGCCATACCATGTAGTGGCAGAATTGGCAGACCGATACCAACTCAATACCTCATTCAAGGAAGATGAAATAGACGATAAAGTATCTGAAATATCACGCAGAATAAATCGCATTTATTGGACGCAAATGAATCTTAGTATGCGTAAAAGCGGATTGGTATGCGGAATGCAGTGGGGTGGTATAGAAAGGTATCATCTTCATATTATTCTGACACTCTGTATTTCAATTTTACTCTTTTGTATTTCGCATGTACATCTGCGGACTGTATTATCTGTTGTCCTTATATATTGTATTTTGGCAGTGCCTGTTTTTATGATAATATCTGTATCAGAGATTAGTGGCTTGGCTTTGTATGGAGTTTTATGTGCCTTAGCGGTACACGGAAAGGACAAAATACATCGTTTTTCTGTATTATTAATCATTCCATATACGCTGATGTTTTGCTTTGGAATTATGATGATATTGAGGGATGAATATGATATTTTTAATCATATCAATACCAATCTCTTTATGCTTGTCGGCTTGCTTTTGGCATCAATACTTACTATTTTTACAAGTGCTTTTTTCATCAAACGATACTTTGAACCGACTACATGAATTACTTTAAAAAAATAGACCATTATCTACTCCTCAATCACCCGATATTGTGGCGGACGAAAGCGCATTACTTTGTATTGTTTTCTTTGATATTGGGCAATATAGGGATAGTCATTGTCTCTAATTTGTTCTTAAAATTAGGCATTGATATAGGCTATGTTTGTATTTTAGGAACAGTATTGCTTACGTTTGCCACCTTGATATGGGCAGTCTCCCAATCCATAATTAAAATAAAAACTTATCGGTTTTGGGATGAAGTCAAGACCTTTGGCGTGTATATATTTTGTGCCATTTTGTTGTATATCAATTTGGTGGTGCTAATTGGTTTTCCTTTTGTGGATAAGTTTTTTATGAGGTGGTCTATGTGGATAATATTCTTTTCTGTATTTTTTGTGAGTACATCGGTTTATGCCATAGCACATACCAATCTTCTGATAGTACCCGCAACTCTGCTTTTGCATATCGTTTTATTCCCTCTTTATTTCCTTACACAAGGAATTTTGCATTTTGCCATATTATTTTTGTTTATACCTATACTTATTTTTACACCCGAAAACGGCAGGGGGTACAAACTCGCACGTTTTTTTGCCATACCTTATATTCCTTTAGGTGTGCTTGCAGCTGCTACAATACTCTTTATTAATTTCAATTGGTCACCCATATTCTGGTATCCGGTATTTTTCATAGCGATTGTGCTGACTGTTCTTCTTGGTGCTTTATTGGTAAAGGGAAATTTTAGACCCGTTTAAATTAATGGTCTCACTGAAATATAGTTATTCTTTTATTTATTTTAAATATTATTATTTATAAATAATTTATTTTTAAAAATAAAAATATTATAAAAAAATAATTTTTAATTAAAAAATATATATTTTATTATCTATTCAAATTATGATAATGATTAATTTATGAAAAATATAAAACCATGAACCATGAACTAATAACCATATATTTCAATGAGACCAAATACAACTAAAAAAATATAATGCATAAGCTGTATGGATATTTGGTCTTTGTTTCATATTAATGTGTAATGATGAATTTTTGTGTTTCCGGTAGCCAATGCTGTCCTGCAAATCTTATAAAATAATTGCCTGAAGGTAAATGGTCTGTTGGGTACGTGATAATGTTGATGCCTTTGTACAGATGATGCTCTGCCTGCCGGACGACCTGCCCGAAAATATTGACCACTTCGATAGTTGCCTTAGCAGATGCTTCGGCGCGTAATCTGATATTCACCAATTGAGTAGCCCTCACCGGATTGGGATAAATTTCGACCACATCCTCTTCATGGCACGAAGATTTTACATGTATAATATCGAAATACTTGTAAGAGCCATTTAGGTTGACAGCTTTAAGCCGATAATAATTTTGCTCACCGAAAGTCTTATCCGTAAATGTATAATCCGTCCGTTCCGGTGTATCGCCCACAGCCGCTATACGACCAATAGATTTAAAATTATACGCATTCGTACTTCTTTGAATGTCAAAGTAATCGACCTGATTTTCACGCTCCGTAGTCCAATTCAGGCGAATAGTACAGTCTTCTTCTTTTCCTTCAAAATCAACAAAGTCCAAAGGCAGTGCAATATTGCAGGCTACGCGATATTCCAACTGCATAGCATCCGCAAAACAGGGTATCAGGTTGTTCTGATGTATCGTGCCGTTTTCAAAAATCCCGAAGGCATCGTGGCTGTTTTTGATGTCCCAATAAATCCATGGGATGCTCAGTTCGTCGGCAACCTCTATCGTAAAATCAATATAATTGCAACGACTTTCCGCATCAGCAAACCAACTCACGCCAAACTCTCCCCAATAAATCGGCACATTATAGGCATCCGACCAACTTTTGACCTCTATCAGCGAATTTCGCAAGTCATCGGCTTCGGCGGTATCAGCCGAAAAAGTAATACCCGGCGGAATATAGGGATAGTGCCAACTCATGCCCTGATGTGTAAAATCAAAAGGTGCGTAAGAGTGAAAGGTGTAAATGATATTATCGTCATCGTAGGGCATCGTTTGTACCAAACTCCAAGGGGCATTCCACCAATTCGCGCCTACGATAAGTGTACGCTCGGTATCGTAAGTTCTGATGGTATCAATGATGGCTTGTTGTACCGTTCTCAGGTTTTCATTGCTGATTTCATAGGTCGGTTCGTTTCTCAATTCAAAGAAATACCTGTCGTGCGGGAGGTCGGCGTAGAGTTGGGTGAGGAACTTCCATTGTCCGCAGATACGCGGGATTTCCGCTTCAAAATTAGCATCGGTGAGTGCCTTGCCATGATGATTGACCAAAATGACGGTCATATCGCACTCGTCCGCCACAGGTATGACCTTTGAGTCAATTAAATCAAAAGGGGCTTGTCCGACTACCTGATTATAAGGCGGATTTTCGTCAATAATCCATTCGTATAGCACAGGTACACGCACAGTTTGAAAGCCCAATTGAGCAAACAACTGCATGTTGTCCACAGTGTAGGCGTTTGGGTCAGGGTAGTTAGCACCAAGCCAACCTGCTTCCAGCCATCCGGCAAGGTTGTAGCCTTTTTGAATCTTGTCAATTCTTTCCCATCCAGTAGCATGAGCAGGGGTATTCAGCATAAGAGCTATGACAAATACCGCTGATAAAATTTGCAATTTGTTTTTCATGATAATTTGTTTTTGTTGCAACCATTCAACGGTCTGACCGCTGTGGTTACTTGTTTAATAAATACTGTTTATGTCGCTTTACGTAATAGCCTATATCAAATGTGTGGACATAGCAATGACACCCTCACGTTATGCGTGAAGTCTGCCCGCCGGACAACTGTTAGTGTCCGGCGGGTGTTTGCAGACTTATCTTTCGGGTTCTTTTTGATTGGATTTCGAGTGTGTTCCCGAACGGGAATTTTACCCAAGTAGAGAAATAGTGCTTATTTGTTTAGATTATGATTTTGAGCGTTTCATATCCAATACAGCCATCGGATTCATATAGGATATGGATGAAATAAATACCTCCCAACAGATTACTTTTATCTATTTCAATCTGGTGTTCTCCTGCACCGGTTCTTGTATGAATCGTGTATATTTGTTCTCCGTTTATATTATACAAACTAATATTAACTGTACCATGTTTCTTCAATTGATAGACTAAACGCAGGTTGCTTTTGGGTGAATTGATGAAGCTTTTTAAGAAGTCATTGGGGCAGGATATCCGGTTAGTATTACAAGTACTCGTAGCACAGAAGTATTCCCATGTAGCATTGAAGTTGTTGCCGTCACTAATGCTCTTGTTAGTATTAGAGCTTGGATTTAATTGATTGCATAAGGCTGATAAATTATTATAACATCCTGTTAGTTGGTTATTATTTATTTCCAACCATTTCAAATTCATCAAGTTTCCAATTTCCGGTGGAATACTACTATTTATATTGTTGTAGGACAATGACAAATACATTAAACGTGTCAAGTTTCCAATTTCTGGTGGAATACTGCCACTGAGGTTATTGGAAGATAAGTTTAAATATATTAACCGATTTAAATTTTCAAATTCTGGTGGAATGCTAGCACTAAGGTCATTATGGGATAAGTCCAGATATACTAAATCCTTAAAATTTCCAAGTTCCGATGGAATATTAGCACTTAGGTTATTATAGGATAAGTTCAGGTTTATCAAATAACCTAAATTTCTAAGCTCCGGTGGAATACTGCCGCTCAGATTATTGGACGACAAATTTAAATTTTCTAAATGATTTAAATTTCCAATCTCTGGCGGAATACTGCCATATAGATTATTTCCACCTACGGTGGGTGAACTTAAATGACAATCATTATTTCCACTCATATCAATACAAGTCACATGTCCGTCTGCGTCAGTCGTCACACCATACCATGTGCCAATATCTGTACCTGCGGGTATGGTGAGATTTGCGATAAATTCCGCTTCTGTGAGCCAACCGGTATTATTTATCCAGTTATCTCCGTCGGTGCTAAGGTAGAGGGCGCGTAGGGCGGTGTAGCCTTGTTCCTGACATGGTGAAGGCGTTATATCAACACTATACAAATGAGTCGGGCATTCTTCGGGTAGCCGTATCCATACTTCAAAAGTATAGTCGGGTAAGGGATAACTCACACTTTCCGTTGTCGGTGGCATATAGCTTAACCCTCCGTCGAGTGAAATTTCCACCGCTTCCGAAAGTGGTGCTTCTTCAAAATCAATATGAATTTGATTATTTTCAATACTGACTTCTACGGGTGTAAATGCCCAAGTTATACCAAAATCAATAGTCATAATTGAGTCCGCACCGTCACTTACAGTTACGTTATAACCACCGATGTCTAAGCTGTCAATGGATGTAGTAGTTGCTCCGGTACTCCATACACAACCGTAATCAGGTGTGTTCGCTACATAAATTTCCGCTGTACCTTTTTCATCACAATAAACATGATTAAGCCCTAAAGATATAGGCGCATCAATAGGACCATGCAAGCTGGAGCCGCCTACTGAAGTAAGTTCACCCATAGCTGACATCATATAACCGCCTTCGATATTTATGGGAGGACCAATAAGCGGTATTTCGTCAGGCATCACCACTACACTGTTTATATCGTTAGGTATCACCTTTAAATAAAAGATAGGACCGTCAATTATTTGCTCTATTGTATCTGTTCGCGTAAGGGCAATGCCTATCTTTCCTAAAGTATCTTTATAAATAAATGCATGAGGATGAAGTGATGAACCAGTGGTATCTACTTGAATGTTGGCACTATCATACTCAATATCACTAAGGTCTATTGTCGTACTTATACCATGTGTACTGATAGGTGTATCTGATACTATACCTACACCAATACGAATTTCTCCGGTAGTGATGTCCACCTCAAATGTTTCTGCTACAAACATCGCATCAGTTGATTCATAGACATACGGATTACTGCCGTAAGTTTCGCCATAGTTGAGTTCGAGTATATCGAAATCCACCATATCAACAACACCATCTCCACTGGCATCTTGGTGTTTGCTATTTACATCATTTACCCAATGATCCCAATCCGGACAGGCTTGTGGTGTCCATTCAGTTGTTGCACTTAAGCGGGCAGGTCCTGTATGACCATAAGCTGCTCCCCAATACAACAAATCTTTTCCGTCTGCAATAGCATCATTATCAAAATTACCGGGAAGTACCAAGTCGGTATTATCACAAACAACCACGCCACCGGCACAAAAGTCTTCCCATGAAGCGTCAAAGTTGTTGCCGTCGGAGATGTATTGATTGGTGCTGTTAGTAAGTTGTGCACATAATGAAGACAAATTGGAATCATAACAACCTGTGAGGTCATTATTATACAAACGCAGATTTGTTAAATTCGGTAAATCACCGATTTCCGGTGGAATATTACCGATAAGTTGGTTCTTGTATAGCAGCAATTTTGTTAGATTAGTCAAATTACCAAGTTGAGGAGGAATATTACCAGAAAGTTGATTATTCGATAACCGTAATTCAATCAAATTAACTAAGTTGCCTATTTCTGGAGGAATGCCATTACTCAATTGATTATAACTCAAATCCACATAAGTCAAATTATCTAAATTACCTAATTCAAGCGGAATACTACCAGTCAAGTTATTGGAATTTAAATATAAATTAGTCAGACTACTTAAATTGCCTAATTCCGGGGGAATACTGCCACTTAGTTGATTGTCATTCAAATACAAACTTTCCAAATTACTTAAATTGCCTAATTCCGAAGGAATATCACCACTTAGTTGATTATCTCTCAACCACAATTGTTCTAAGTTACTTAACTGACCTAACTCTGGGGGAATGTTGCCACTTAGCTCATTGATATCCAAAGCCAAGAGTTCCAAATCACCTAAATTTCCTATTTCCGGAGGGATAATACCCGTTAGATGGTTGCCATACAAAAACAACTCCTTCAAATTACTTAAATTGCCTAATTCCGAAGGGATAGTGCCACTTAGCTCATTGCTTTGCAAAGCTATTTTTGTCACGCAGTCATCTACATTAGTTGTCACACCATACCATGTACCTACGTCCGCCCCCACAGGCATGGTAGGATTTGCTGCAAAGAAAGCAGAGTTAGGCCAATTTGTATTATTCGTCCAGTTATCACCATCGGTGCTGAGGTATAGGGCGCGTAGGGCGGTGTAGTCTTGGGCTTGACATTCACTGATACAAGCATCTACACCATTAGCACAGAAGTCTTCCCATGTGGCATCGAAGTTGTTGCCGTTGGAAATATCTGCATTACCCTCAAAATATTCGTGGGTAAGTTGACTGCATAGTGCTGATAAATTGGCATCGTAACATCCACTTAACTGATTATCATTGACCTCTAATAATATCAAATCAGGAAAATTTCCGAACTCTGGAAGAATACTTCCGGTGAGTAGATTGTCGGACATAGACAACTCTGCCAAATTCGTTAAGTTCCCAAATTCAATAGGAATATTGCCGATGAGTTGGTTGTCACCCAAATACAGATGTGTCAGATTAATCAAACCTCCAAGTTCGATAGGAATATCACCGCTGAATTGGTTAGCGTTTAAGCCCAGTACCGTCAAATTGGTTAAATTACCAAATTCAATAGGAATACTACCGCTTAGGTTGTTATTACCTATTGATAAATGCCCCAAATTCGTTAAATCAAAAAGTTGGATAGGAATATTTCCTGTGAGTAGATTGTCAGCCAAATTCAAGCCTGTCAAATTTATTAAATTACCAAATTCGACAGGAATACTGCCAATGAGTTGATTACCACCTAATTTCAAAGATATCAAATTCGTTAAATTACCAAATTCGGGAGGAATATTACCACTGAGTTGATTGCCGTCCAATTCTAACCATTCCAAGTTTGTCAAATTTCCAAATTCGGGAGGAATATTTCCACTGAGTTGATTGCCTGTCAAGTCTAATGTTTTCAAACTTGTCAAATTCTCAAATTCGGAAGGAATAATACCGGTAAGTCCATTCCACTCGAAGTTCATGCCTGTCAAATTGATTAAATTGCCGAGTTCAGGTGGAATATTGCCAGTTAGTTGATTTAATACTAAGCCCAACTCTACCAAATTCTCTAAATTACCAAGTTCGGGCGGAATACTGCCTCCTAATGGATTACCATTCAAATACAAATGAGTCAAATTGATTAAACTTCCAAGTTCGGGAGGAATACCGCCATTCAGTTGATTGTCATGCAAATTTAAATAAGTCAGACCCATCAAATTCTCAAATTGAGTAGGAATACTGCCGATGAGTTGATTCTCGCCCAAATCCAAGCTCTCCAAATTTGTTAAGCTCCCAAGTTCCGGTGGAATATTGCCATTTAGTTGATTTCCTACCAAACGTAAACTAATCAAACTCGTTAAATTTCCAAGTTCCGGTGGAATACTACCATTGAGGTCATTGCCCACCAAATCCAACCTCTCCAAATTCATTAAATTCCCAAGTTCGGGCGGAATATCGCCAATGAGTTGTTGATTAAGGCTCAAAGACAATGTAGTTAACTGCGTTAAACTCCCAAGTTCTGGTGGAATATTACCAATGAGATTATTCCCTCCGGTGTCCCAATCGCTTAGGTGATAGTGAGGTGCTCCGTCCATATCAATGGCAGTTACGCACCCGTCCGCATTAGTAGTCACACCATACCATGTGCTTACGTCCGTACCTGTGGGCATGGTAGGATTTGCCATGAACTCTGCCGCAGTCAGCCAGCCGTCATTATTGGTCCAGTTATCACCACCAGTGCTGAGGTAGAGGGCGCGAAGGGCGAGGTAGTCTTGTTGTTTACAGAGATTACAGGCATCTATACCATTAGCACAAAAGTCTTCCCAAGTGGCATCGAAGTTATTGTCGTTGGAGATTAATTCATTGCTAATAGAGTCTAATTGATTACAGAAATTTGATAAGTTGGAATCGTAACAGCCACTTAATTGATTGGAGACTAATCGTAGATGTGTTAAATTACTTAAACTACTTAACTCCAAAGGAATACTGCCGATAAGTTCATTAAAAGCCAAATCCAAATGAGTCAAATTACTTAAATTACCTAATTCCAATGGTATATTGCCACTTAATCCACTATCCTCCAAAGACAACTCTATCAAATTACTTAAATTACCTAATTCTGGTGGAATACTGCCACCTAGAGGATTAATTCCCAATAGCAGGCGCTGCAAATTACTTAAATTACCTAATTCCGGTGGAATATTGCCGATGAGTTGATTATTACCCAAACTCAATTCTACCAAATTGTTTAAAGTGCTCAATTCTAATGGAATATTACCTGTAAGTTGATTTCGCCCCAAATCCAACATTGTCAGATAACTTAAATTACCTAATTCAACCGGAATATTACCACTTAGTTGATTAACACACAAATTCAACACAACTAAATTACTTAGACTACCTAATTCCGGTGGAATATTGCCACTAAGTTGATTTTCGCGCAAACCCAAGGTTGTCAGATTACTTAAATCACCTAATTCTGGGGGAATACTACCACTTAGCTGATTTTCCCAGAAGTTCAACTCTGTCAGATTAATTAAATTGCCTAATTCTGGAGGAATACTACCGCTTAGTTGATTATGTTTCAAATCCAACTTTATTAGGTTAGTTAAACTGCCAAGTGCTAGTGGAATACTACCAGTAAGTTCATTATAAGCCAAATCCAACTCAATCAAGTCAGTTAAATTACCTAATTCCGGTGGGATACTACCAGTAAGTTGATTATAATGCAAATTCAACTCAGTCAAATTATTTAAACTACCCAATTCTGGCGGAATACTCCCTGTGAGTTGAGCATTAGACAAATTCAACTCAATCAAATTACTTAAATCACCTAACTCCGAGGGGATACTACCTAACTGATTCTCATACAATCTTAAATGAGTCAAATTACTTAAATTGCCTAATTCCGGTGGGATATTACCGCTTAAATTATTTTGCTGTAAGTATAAGTATATCACACACCCACTCGCGTCAGTCGTCACACCATGCCAGATACCTAAGTCTGTACTTGCGGGCATGGTGGGGTTTGCATCAAAGAAAACTGAATCGGGCCAATTTGTATTATATGACCAATTATCTCCGCTGGTGCTGAGGTAGAGGGCGCGTAAGGCGATGTAATCTTGTTCCTGACATTGAGCATGAAGTTGGACAGCTATCAGGCAAAATAATAAGGTTTGAATTAAAGCTTTCATAATGAAGTGGTTTGGTATTTAAATAATTATAGGCTCCGGCTGAGTTTCCATGATATTTACAAAGATAAAAACGTATTTTTTTATATATTTGTACTTTTTCATCCATTAACAAAAAAGTATTTTTTTGAAAAAAATCACAAAAGGCTAATAATCAATTATTTACAATTCATTAAATCAGAATAAAACAAAGAAAATCACTTAATAAATACTGATATAAGACGATGGGGCGATTCTTTTTCGTTTCTTCTTATACTCAATATGGGTTAAGACCTTTCATCATATTACAAATGTATAGGCTTATTTTTTTATAATTTTATACAATAATATTAATTAACAAAATACATGATTATTAAATTTACTTTATTAAATGTTGATAAATAATATTTTATATTTTTAAACAATAAAATAGAACATGAAAAAACGACCTTTTTTATGTATCGAACTTTTAAATACTTTTTCTGAAAAAGAAATAGTGAATTTGGTACATTTTGTATCCTGCCCTTGTTTTAATAAAGATGAATGTATAATCAGATTGTTAAAGTCATTAAAAAAATATGCTTTAGGTGGAAAGGAATTTGGCGAGAAGGAACAGTGTATTATTTATGAAAAAACATTTCCGTATAAGTCTGCACCTCAAAAGGAATTGAATAAAAATCAGCGCAGCTTACTCAATATCAAGATGAATACTTTGATGCGTTTGGCAGAACAATTTTTAGCTACGCAGGCGATTAAAGAAAATAAATCATATAAATGTGAACTCTTATACGATACTTTATTAAAGCGCAAACAATTTTGGTTACTTAACCGCCACCTCAAAAAACACAAAAAGGAACTGTCACAGCAACAGGAAAAAGATGTAAAGTATTACGCACATCAAGCTAAGGTAGAACAGATTAATTTTGATTATTTGCACCATAGCGGTCAGTTGACAAAAGAAGATAATTTACCGGATTTGATTCAGAGTACGGACATCAATTATCTTTTATCCAAACTGGAATTACAGTTGACAGCCCTATCCATGAGACATGTTCCCGGCAAAAAAGAATATGACCTTAGTTCGATGACAGCCATGCTTGTATTATTGGATTTGCCACAGTATATCGGGCAGCCCTTGATTATTCTTTATCGTGCTAATGTAACCTTAATGGAAACAGCATCAGACAAGGCATATTTTAATTTATTGAGTTTATTGGTGCAATATGAATCTTTGGTGCCAATATCTACATTAAAGGGGTTTTATACTACAGCTGTAAATCACTGTGCCGCTCAAATCAGATTAGGAAAATTAGACTATATCAAAAACGCATTTGATTTATATAAGCTAATGGATACTAAAAATTTACTGATTGATAACGGTTTTATTTTTAATAATGACCTCCAAAATATCGTTACGGCGGCTTGTCGTGTAGAAGAGTTTGCTTGGGCAGAAGAAGTAATTGAGCGGTATCGTCGCTATGTACGGCAGTCGGTTAGAGACAGTGTTTGTCATTATAATCTTGGTGTAGTTGCTTTTCATCAAAAAGACTACGAAACTGCCCATAATAAGTTTATTCTAGTTGACAAGGTTGACAAATTTTACGATAGTAACACTCGTATAATGATACTCAAATGTTTATACGAGAAAGAAAAAGATTACAGTGAATATACCATGCAGGCTTTCCGCTCTGCACATAAGTATTTTAAAGGCGATAAATCATTGCCTTTAAAAAGCAGAAAGGGGTATATAAATTTCATTCAAATTCTCATTAATGTCTATCGCCTTCGCCATAATGTCAATGCTACCAAAGTGGACGCAGAGCGCATCAAAGAAAAATTAGAAGAGCAAAAAGTCAGTAGAGACAAACAATGGCTACTCGACAAAATACAAGAACTACAAGCCTGATATTATTTCACCACCTCCTTCATACTCAAATTGATACGACTTCTATTGATATCCACTTCCAGTACTTTGACTTCTACATGTTGGTGCAATTTAACGATGTTGTTAGGGTCTTTTACAAATTTATTTGCCAATTGAGAAATATGTACCATACCGTCTTGTTTTACGCCGATGTCAACAAAGCAACCAAAGTTGGTGATATTGGTCACGATGCCCGGTACTATCATACCTTCCTCTACATCTTCTATTTTTTTGATACCTGCGGCAAATGAAAAAGCCTGTGCTTCACCGCGCGGGTCGAGTCCGGGTTTGGCGAGTTCCTGCATGATGTCTTTGAGGGTGGGCAGACCTACGCTATCTGTTACATATCGTTGAATGTCAATTTGTTGTCGGAGTGTGGCATCATCAATCAAATCACTGACCGAGCAATTTAAATCTTTTGCCATTTGCTTCACTATCGGATAACTTTCGGGGTGTACGGCAGTACCGTCGAGTGGGTTTTTGGCATCGCGGATACGTAAAAATCCGGCGGATTGTTCGTAGGCTTTCGCGCCCATGCGGGCTACTTTTTTGATTTGAGCGCGGGAGGTGAACGCCCCATTTTCAGCGCGGTATTCGACGACATTTTGCGCCAATTTAGGACCTAAACCGGATACATAAGTCAGCAGGTGTTTGCTTGCCGTATTGAGATTGACACCAACGCGATTCACGCTGCTTTCGACCACTTCATCCAGTTTTTTCTTTAATAAATTTTGGTCCACATCATGCTGATACTGCCCTACGCCGATAGATTTTGCGTCTATTTTGACCAACTCTGCCAGCGGATCCATCAGGCGGCGACCAATAGAGACCGCACCGCGTACTGTCACGTCTTTATCGGGAAATTCCTCGCGGGCTACGGGAGATGCGGAATAGACGGAAGCCCCGTTTTCGCTGACCATAAATACCTGTACGTCGGTGTCAAAATCCGTCTCATTGACCAACTGCTCGGTCTCGCGTCCGGCAGTGCCATTGCCTATCGCTATGGCTTCGATTTCGTACTTATCGGCGAGTTCCATAATGTCGCTCATGGCTTGCAGGTATTGTCGCTGCGGTGGGTGCGGGTATATCGTTGAGTTGTGCAACAGATTGCCTTGTTCATCCAAACAAACGACCTTGCAGCCGGTACGAAATCCGGGATCGAGTGCCATAACACGCTTTTGTCCGAGCGGTGAAGCTAACAGCAACTGTCGCAGATTTTCCGCAAATACACGGACGGCTTCTTCATCTGCTTTTGCCTTCGAGCTATTCCGAAATTCGGTTTCGATAGAAGGCTGAATGAGGCGTTTGTAAGCATCTTTGACTGCCATTTCGACCTGTTCGGCAGCGGCAGAGTTATTTTCTACAAACATATTGGTCAATCCTGCAAAGGCGCGTTCTTCATCGGGCGAAATGCCTACCCGCAAAATGCCTTCTTCTTCTCCGCGCCGGATAGCCAAGAGCCTGTGCGAAGGGCATTTGTGGAGTGGTTCTTCAAATTTGAAATAATCACGATATTTGGCGCCTTCTTCTTCTTTTCCACGTACCAATTTGGCACTGACCTGTGCGCTGCGCTCAAACAAACGGCGGGTACGGTTACGCACTTCCACATCTTCACTGACCCGCTCGGCAATGATGTCGCGTGCGCCTTGCAGGGCATCTTCTATGCTTGCTACATCATCGGTGAGGAAGGCTTCAGCGTGGTTTTCTACGTCATTGTCACGTTGCTGCATGAGGATGTCGGCGAGGGGTTCAAGACCACGCTCGCGGGCTTTGGTAGCGCGGGTTTTTCGCTTGGGCTTATAGGGCAAATATAAATCTTCGAGTTCGGTGAGCGTGTCGGCACGCTCAATTTTGCTGCGGAGTTCAGGTGTGAGTTTGCCTTGCTCTTCTATGGTCTTTAGAATGGTCTCGCGGCGTTTGTCGAGTTCGCCGAGTTTGTGGAGCAAGTCGCGGATGTCCGTAATTTGTACTTCATCCAAACTCCCTGTCATCTCCTTCCGGTAACGGGCAATGAAAGGAATGGTCGCACCTTCTTCTAATAAGCTAATGGTATTTTCTACATTTTTGGGGCGCAAGTTGAGGTGACGGGCTATTTTTTGCGTGTAAGACATTTTATAATGGTTAATGATTAACGGTGAATGGTTAATGGACGATAGTACAGATAGTTAATGATTAATGATTAACAGACGATAGTATAGATGTTCAATGATAAATGCTCAATGTAAAATGAATATGGGCGTGAAATTACGGGATTTTTAGGGTTTTATTTTTATAAATACTTGAAATTTTTATTCGGACTCGTCCTTTTATTTTGATGGCATTATTCCGAAAAATATTGTACATTTGTACTATCCAATCAGCAAATTTCATTTTTTTCCACTCTATTTCCACTACGATTTACCGATAAAATAACGAAAAATATTGTCGCACTCCACTTAATTCGTTTTTTTTATAACACACTGAATACCAAAGTTTTGTACAAAGTAAATTGATACTTTGCCGCACTTTTTTTTGTTTTTTTTGACGGAAAAGACGCGAAAATGTAATTGTGTGACGTGAATAAACGCTCTAAATTTGTGTTCATAATTGCTCCGGTACTCCACTAAAATAATTGCTCCGGTACTCCGACAAAACAAACAAACATTTTTTTTAAATTACGTACAACCAACAGTTATGAAAAAGTTAAACACAATTTTTGCAATTTTAGTATTATTTTTATTGAGCCTCAATGTAAATGCCCAAAAATGTAGCAGTCAATATGGCGTAAATGTATCCATAGAATCCCTCATCTGGGATGCAGGTCCTTGTGAATGGGCAGAATTTACAGGTGCCTATATAAGTCCTCATGGTACAGTTCCCAGTTTTCCCGACGATTTCCCTACATCTTTTCACGCTGTAATATTGGATATAGATTATAACATGCCTCACTGGGGTAATGCCGCTCATTACAGGTTCGATATCAATCTTTATCAATATGGTGGCACGAATAAACCCGTTTTGGTTTTGTATAAAGACAAAAAAGGAACAGCAGGAGGTATCGAACCTATTAAAGATGCCCAAGGTGTCATAACAGGCTTTGAAATAACGCCTCGTATAGATGGTGGCAATGGCGGCGGTGTTGCCACAACTGTAGCTATGGGAAGAAGCGGTAAGCAAGCCTCAGCGAATAATGGTATGTATCTTATAGTAAGTGGTCGTGTGGGAACATCAACAGGTAATATCAGTTGTCAGGATTCGAACATTTATGTTGTAGATTGGAATGGTAGTACCGGAACTAGCTGTTCAAGTATCCATAATAGAATGGCACAAGATGCTGAGAATACTCCGGATGTAAATGTCTATCCTAATCCGGTGCAGGATAATTTATTTGTGGAAACAAACGAATTGGAGGTCAGCAACATTAGTTTGCTAACATTAGATGGACAAATGCTAAACCACAAAGTATCTGTTCGACAAGGTACAGATAGAACTCAAATCAATACCTCACAATTATCACCGGGGATGTATATATTGAACGTCGAAACGCCAACAGATAATATTATTAAGAAAATAATTATTCATTAACGAAGTTATTGATTAACTGCAAAAAACTGATAAACAAACGCATGAGGATTTAATTCTCATGCGTTTGTTATATCCCCGAAATATTTGAAAAGCTAAATGTTCAACTTGGATGGAGTTTTCATTTATCCTTAATATCATTTTCAATTTTTTCTCTAAACCAACGGGAATACAATATGGGAGTTTCTTCCAATTTTTTTAATAAGCTTTGTCTTCCTTCTTTCCTTTGATACTTAGCCTGATGCAATCTTTTGATAAAACTGATAAAATTTAAATTGACTGTCTTAGATTGTTCGCCGACAACTTTATTTCTTCGACAATATTGGGCAAAAGCATTACAAGAATCATAAAAAAGTACCTCATAACCATCCAATTCAAAATAACACTTCAGTTGATAAGCCCTTGCCCGCAAATCATATTGAGTGTTAACAAATTCCACGTCCCGAAGTAACTCTAGGGTCTTATCAAAATTTTTCATTGAAAATTCTAAACGGCAAAATGCCATAATTTTTGTACTCTCTCTGACTTCCTCTCTTAAATATTTTGAATATTCTCTTATAAATGTATCTGCCCATTCAAATTTTTTTAAATCACAAGCACAGACAACAATATTGGAAAAAACTTGATGATCCATGTGCTTACTCATCCATATTCTATGTTCTAGTCCGTATTCATACCAACCAAATATCTCACTGAGATAATCGGTATGCCCTTTATTATATTCTAAAATACAGAAATTATTTGTGAAAGCTACCATATCCATGCGTTCTACTAAACTCGTCTGTGCATTATTTCTTTGAATCAGGTCTTTCAGTTTTTCGTAAACTGTTTTTTCACGAGTTTGATATAACTTTATGATAGTGGCAAAAATCTGAATAAAATAATTATCTGCGAGCGTTGGATGTTCTAATGAATTTAACATCTCATCCAATAAAACCAACTCACTTTTCTCTGCCAAATACAATTCACGTAAACGTACCTCGCTGCTATATCTGAATTTTGCGCCGAAGTAAAATAAATCCAGATTATTTATTGTATTGCCGAGACTGTCAATACCCGTCTGTACGCGCTCAGTAGCGGTGTGTGTATAGACTTCGTGATTTAGCCTATATTGATGAAAATAGTAATCCGTACCTCGCTCCAGAGTTTTCTCCAAGTGCTTTTGAAGTTCCTCTGCCGTATTCTCAAAAAACCAGTCTCCTTTTCTGGACTTATAGGCTTTGAGCAGGAAATGATAGCGTTCGGAGGTATCTTTTTGTATCTCTCGCCAGATAAAGAAATCATCTATGATTTGTGAGAGATTGGACATGATGTAGCTGAGTTTTCGGTAGGCATCTCCCTTCCATTCCGGAAACAGCTTGGCGGAGATATACTCCCTGTCGAGTTTTTTAGTATCAAAAACCGGATGGTATTTTTTCAAATAACCAAATAGCTTGACCACTTTTTCATCCTTATTAAAGGCGGGAGATTCGACGAATTTACTCAGCTCTTTTAGTTCGTCTCTCTCCAAGAGACGAAGCCTGTCAATTAATTTACTTTTTTGCATGTTGTTGTTTGTAAAGCAGGTCAAAAATAAGCGGAAAAACGCAAAGAAGCAAATTTTGTTTTTAGGTATTAAAATACTGATAAACAATGAGTTATAAAATTTTGAAACTAAAATTATAATTTTCTGACAATCATTTTTGGCTCATGTAGGAAATCAGGTGGAATGTGAAGCAAGCCCAAATCCTATAAGGTTTTCGAAGACCTTATAGGATTGATTATCAGTATTTTATCCCAATTTAAAATAAAAATCAACCTGTATTCCACCTGATTTTCTACATGAGCCTCATTTTTATTAGAAAATCAGGAAAAGTATATTTGCCTGTTGATATGACATTATTCCGAAAAACATTGTATATATGTATCATACAATCAACAATTTTTATTTTTCTCCACTCTATTTCCACTACGATTTACCGATAAAATAACGGAAAATACCAACGCACGACAATCCACACTCTTTTTTTATAAAAATTTGATTATCAATTATTTATGCAAAGGAAATTAACACTTTGTCAGGCTTTTTTTTAATTTTTCTGACGGAAAAGCCCCGAAAATGTAATTGTGTGACGTGGGTAAATCCGCTAAATTTGTGTTCATAATTGCTCCGCTACTCCACTAAAACAATTGCTCCGGTACTCCAACAAAACAAACAAACTTTATTTTTTAATTACAAACAACCAAAGATTATGAAAAGGTTAAACACAATTCTTTCGATTTGCTTATTTTTTTTATTGAGTTTTAGTGTAAATGCTCAGGTAGGGTACGCATCACGGGCTGATGATTATAATACTGCAGTTCCCACTAATGATAATTGTACTCCTTATGATGTAGACATTGAAATTACTGATGTTGATTGGAATACAACTGAACCGATTCCCGGAAATGATGATATTATTATTATTGACGCACCCGGAAATAACAATACTCAACGTCTTGATGACGGATACCATGCTGTTTATATTAGCTTCGTCAAACCTGCTGATTTTCATGTTGATAATACAAATGAGCCATATATCTGTAGTGTATCTGCCAATTTATCAGGAGTGGAAGACAAGCCTGTGGTGTTCATTTATGAGAGTGAGCCCACTGATTTTGTAATACCAATCTATGACGCTCAAGGTGATTTGGATGGCTTCCGTGTATTTCCTAAGAATCCTAATGTTGGTGGTATAGGTACTACTGTAGGTATCGCAGGAAGAGTAGGTAATGTTGATGGCGGTGCTACGCCTTGTGTCGAAATTGAAGCTACTGAACGTAGTTGTAATTTGCCAGATGAAACATATAGTTATTGTTTAAATCTCGGTGGAGGCAAAGGGAATAAAATAGCACAAACACAAGATATTAAAGCCTATCCAAGTCCGGCACAAAATAATTTATTTGTAGAAATCAATGATTTGGACATTAAAGAAGTGAATATGATGAGTCTATATGGACAAACTGTCAGTGATAAAGTTGCTATTCAGTACAATGTTGATAAAATGCAAATCAATACGACTCAATTG
Organism: uncultured Saprospiraceae bacterium; assembly: GCA_938028705.1. Classification (GTDB taxonomy): domain Bacteria; phylum Bacteroidota; class Bacteroidia; order Chitinophagales; family Saprospiraceae; genus JAHDEO01. Next base: position 26,042 of record CALIZI010000093.1, read on the forward strand.
GAATCAGGTATTTACTTAATTATCTTGGAGACTGCAAATGGTAGGATTACCAAAAAAGTAATGATTCAAAAAGATTAATAGAAAATAATATTTCTTCTTAATATAAAACGACTACTCTTATTATGAGCGTAGTCGTTTTTTTGATTATAACGTTTTGTGTACTGATTTTTATTCATGGCTCAAAAACACCAAGAAAGAACGTCTTGCTGAACTTGTTTCAGTCTCCCAAGTAATGGAAAACTATTGTTTGCAAACGCTCTAATTTGTTGATTTATAGTAAAGCACAAAATTTTAGCTCACATTAAACATCGTGCTTTTAGCTCGGAAGATTCTGAAATAAATTCAGAATGACGTACTGGTTTGGGGGCATATATTACGCAAAGCGTTATTATCAGTAATTTTTACAGAAAAACCCTTTAATCCTTAATATCATTTTCAATTTTTTCTTTTAACCAACTGGAGGATATGGCAGGTGTTGTTTCCAATCTTTCCAATAATTCTTTTTTACCTTCTGTACGTTGGTATTTAGCTTGGTGTAATCTTTTAACAAAGCTAATGAAGCTCAAATACAATTCCCTATGTTGCTTACCTATCACCTTATTTCTACGACAGTATTGAGCAAAAGCATTACAGGCATCATAAAAAAGCACTTCATAGCCGTCTAATTCATAATAACTTCGGAGTTGAAAAACCTTAGCGTTTAGGTTATACTGAATATCCACAAATTCTACATCCCTAAGTAATTCTAATGTTTTTTCAAAATTATTCATTGAAAATTCAAGTCGGCATAAAGCCATAATTTTTACACTTTCTCTGACTTCCTCTCTCAAATCCACTGAATATTTTTTAATAAAAATCTCTACCCAATCAAATTTTTTCAAATTACAAGCAGCTCCAACGATGTTATCGAAAATAGCATGATCCATGACTTCCTCTGTTATCCAAATATTGTGATTTAATCCATATTCATATAATTCAAAAATCTCAATAAGATACTCTGACTTACCCTGATTATATTCTAAAAGGCAAAAATTATTTGTCATTTTGACTATATCAAGCTTTTCCTCTGTATTGAATTGGTCAAAATTCTCAAAAATCAGTAATTTAAGTTCATCGTATAATACTTTATTTTTAGTTTCGTATAAGTATATGATATTCGAGAAGATATGAATAAGCGTCTTATTTTTAAATATAGGATGTTTGACGGTTTCCAACATTTCATCCAGTAAAATTAATTCACTTTTATCTGAGAGGTGCATCTCTCTCAAACGAATTTCACTACAATACATAAATTTTTTACCAAAATAAAACAGGTCAAGATTGTTAATAGCACTTTCAAGACTTTCTATTCCGGTTTCAATACGATTGGTAGCGTTGTGTGTGTATATTTCCTCATTCATCCGGTACTGATGAAAATAATAATCCGTACCTCGCTCTGGCTTCTTCTCCAAATACTTCTGAAACTCCTCTGCCGTACTCTCAAAAAACCAATCCCCTTTTCTGCGTTTATAGGCTTTGAGCATAAATTGGTAGTGTTCGGATTTGTCCTGCTCTATCTCCCGCCAGACGAAGAAGTCATCTGCGAGTTGAGAGAGACTGGACATGATGTAGCTGAGTTTTTTGTAGGCGTTGCCCCCCTTCCACTCTGGGAACAGCTTGGCGGAGATATACTCCCTGTCCAGTTTTTTAGTTTCAAAAACGGGGTGATACTTCTTTAGATAATCAAAGAGTTTGATAACTTTTTCATCTTTATTAAAAAAGGGAGATTCGATGAATTTACTGAAATCTTTGAGCTCTTCTCGCTCCATAAGCCGGAGCCTGTCAATTAATTTACTTTTCTGCATGTTGTTGTTTGTAAAACAGGTCAAAAATAAGCGGAAAAATGCAAAGAAACAAGTTTTATATTTTGTTTATAAAGTCTTAATAAATATGTGGTTATATAATAGTAAATTTCACATTATATTTTCTGAAATAGTCGTTTTTATCGGAAAATCAAGATAAATGTATTTGATTATAAATATAATAAATCCGATTTTTGTATTATCATTTTTGGTGGTCGTAGTGAGTTTACCTGTAAATCGGATGTTGGGTCTTGTGGCTCGTTGTCCGTTTGTTGGTGATCCCCTGCTTGAACCCGTCGAAAACCGATAAGCTAATAGAATATCAACTACCCACTAAGCTATACGTAAATTATTGGTGCATCAGTCCGTCAGGAATTAAATGTGATATCCGTCTCATTCAGGATTAGAATGGTGTGGAATTATACAACCTACTGATGTAAAACAAGATACAGCCGGAGCAAAAATGGTTGTTTGTAAGGCAGTCCCTTTGCGCTACCTATTAGATAGTGTATTGTGGGCTGCTTTTTATTACCCGTCTTTTCATCATTAATATTTATGTAAGTTATAATTAGTGCGTGGTTGAATAATGGGATTAGTAATTAATACCTTGTTTGTCAGTAAGTTACAAAAAATATAATTAAGATGCTTTTGTTTGGTGATTTATTTTGTGTAAATCTTACATTTTTAATTTTTGATGACATTTTTTGCAAATAGTGTCTCACGCAGAGAACGCAGAGAACGCAGAGGTCGCAGAGAATTGATTATCAGCACTCTGCGTTCTCTGCGAACTCTGCGTGAAAAGAGCGTTTTATGGAATTTGCAAAAATTGTCAAAGAACCTACAAACTTTACTCGCCTTGCATTTTGAAAATGCAAGGCGAGTAGGCTTCCCGAAAACTTGTAAGGACAGAGAAGTTTCAAGAAAATCACCCATATCTACGCCGACGTAAAAACGTAAACATACCACCGAATATACCCAATAATAATAATGGCAAGACGATATTGACCAATTGCCATTTGGTTTTTTCTTCCCTTGCTTTGGTTTTGTTGAGTAAGCGCAGGCGCACCTCTTTTGAGCGGGCGGCAATCACACCATCAGTATCCAAAAGGTACTCAACAGCATTGAGCAAAAAGTCTTTATTGGCAAAGGTATAACGCTCATAAGGATTGTAACCGAGCGGCTCTATTTTATTTTCTTTTTTGTTAATGGCATTGCGGATCACATCGCCATCAGCAACGATAAGCATGCGGGTAGGTTTGCTTTGTGCAAGGAAGGGCTGATTGATTTCTTCGAGCATCTTGCTCATGTTTTCTGTCACCCTATTTTCGTATAATGATGGAAAAACACCTTCCAACAAGACTGCCACAGGTTGCTTGGGTTTATTGAATCGCTCAATAGGCGGTGCTTCGCGGGTAATGTCGAAATTGAGGCGCGAGGGCGCGAACTGCATTCGGCTTTTTTCGGAGGTGGTGAGGAGAATGGTCTTTTTGACAGGCGTTTTTGTTTTTATGGTATCAATGGTACTAACGAATTGAAAATCAATACCATCGAGGTTTTTTACAATAGGATGTGCATTGTCAACTTCAGGAAAAATAATGGGATGATAATACCAGGGTCGCAGGTCGAATTGCGGTGCATTGCCCACCACGCCTACCTGCAAGGGAATACGACTTGCCCTTAAATCCTGCACCATATTCGGCTCGATTCGCACACCGTATCTGAATAAAATATCCTCCAAATTCAAGGGGTAATCATAAGGTACATATTCTCCTGCCAGACGCAAGCTATCAAGGTCGGCACTCAGGCGGTCAATGAGCCAGATAAGTTTGCCGCCATTCATTACATATTGGTCAATTTTGAATTTATCTTTATCAGAAAATCTTGTGCGTGGTTTGGGTATCACCAACAGGCGATATTGTGCTGCATCCACCATCGTAAAACTATCCAGATTGATACGCCCGACATCGTAATATTGTTGTAAAGCAGCATCGAAACGTGCCGTCTGATAGGGTTCGAGTTCGCCATGTCCTTCGGTAATCGCAATTTTGGATTTATGGAGACTTTTGAGTTTTTTGATGGCATTCGTAATCTTATATTCGAGCAGACTGATGGAGTTGTTGAGTGCGATTTGGTCTTGTCCGGGTGCGAGGGAAGGCGTGTTGTTTTCGAGGATATTGACGGGCATAGAACGACCTTTGTAGGTGACGATAACAGCCGGAAAAATGAGTTTTTCGGAGTAGCCATCATCTGTTTTGACTTGCAGGTTGACGGGCGCAATACCGACTTTTGAGAGTTGTTCCATCATTTCATTGGCTTGCTCTGCCGAGCCGCCGAGCGGGTCGGTAAATTGGTATTCTACATAGCCGGACATGGATTTGAAATCGTTGAGCAATTCGCGCAAAGCATTCTGCAACCGCTTGAAACCGGAGGGAAATTCACCTTCTAAAAAAGATTCTACAAAGACGACCTCCTCCAGTTCTTTGATTTGTTGTTTGGTGGCATTGGTGAGCGTAAATCGCTTGTCTTCCGTCAGGTCAATATGACCGTAAAAGGCATTGGCGAGGATATTTATAAATACAAGAATCCCTAAAAATAAAGCCAGTTGGAGTAGGGATTGATTGCGTGTATTTGCTGATTTTTTCATGTATTGGTGTCGTGATTCGTTCCGACAGAGTAAAAGTAATACATTTCAGAAGAAATCGAAGTTAAAATTTTAGTAAAAAGGCTATTAGACGATAGTTGATAGTCCATGGTCGATATTTTTTATAATAATTTGATTGGTATAAATAAAAAAAACCTGCCGAACTTCTCCGGCAGGTTACACTAATTAAAAACCATCTATCTACTTATTTTTCTACGATAAATTTCTTACAGAAAATACCGTTTTTCAGACTGATTTTAATAAAAAAATGATTACGACTGCAAGGTGCGGACATTCGGGGGCAATTACAGGAACAGTTTGGTCGATATTTACAAATAACTTTTTTTATTGGTTTGAAAAATATTGATAATGAATGTTTTGTAATTTTAAAATGAAAATAAAAAAAGCCTGATTTTTTTATAAAATCAGGCTTAAATGTAAGCATTAAGGCTATTTGACCATCAATTTCCCTGTGGCTAATTGCTGTTTTTCATCTGTTATTTTAAATACGTAAATACCCGACGGGAGATTATTTTTATATAAATTGATGTATTGTTGAAAGGTAGATTGTTGTTGAAGAACTTGTCGCCCCATCGTATCATATAGACTCAAATTCAGTTCATTGCTTGTTGTGCCTTTTACTTCAAACCGTGTATATTCATCAAATGGATTTGGGAAAACATTAACCGAAATACCTGCCTCTTCCACTTCCGGTGGTGTAGTCACAGAAGTCACCAAACCCACGAAATCCTGACCAACGGTGTGCAAGACCTTATTCGTAATTATCGGTTCATTAAAATCAAAATAAATAGCTGCGTCATTTGTAATGTGTGTACCGATAGCGTTATTTTCTCTTTGTGCGATATTGAATTTAATAAAACCATGTGAAGCCGCTTCATTGACATTACTATCGGGCAGCATGATATTATCAAAATGAAAAACAGCGACATTTGATGCTTCAATATCATAACGATACGGGTGGCTTGCTACGCCCGGACGCAAGGTTTCAATATCCAAGTACACACTAAGCGTATCGCGTATCACGATGTTGAATGCGGTATCCGTTCCCGTATTCTGAAAACGAATCATATACTCCAAGTCCGTGCTATCTGTGATATAATGTTGGTCGCCATAACCCACCGGAAAGGCTTGCTTATCATTGGGGTCATAAGAGCCTATATTTTCCTGACAATCAATGGATACAAAGGCATTGCCTTCATCCAAAAGAAAATAATTGACAAAGCCCATACTGATTTCTCCGTCGTCATTTGCACCACAACCTTCCACGAAAACAGAAGGCATACTGCTGCCGGGGTGTCCGGGGGCTTGCTCGGCTTCCAAGCGATAAAACGCACCGGTGGAGGCTTGGTAAAATGTCTGATTATCACCACTATTGAGTTGGAATTTAGCACGTATAAAAATCAAATTATCTTCTACGATAATATATTCAAGCGAATCAGACATATCGCCCGTACCCGTATTTTCGATGATAAATTCAATAGAATCACCCAAGCATTGTGCATCTACCTCAATACTTGAACCATCCCAAAGCGGTAGGGCAGGACTGCAAATTGAATCGGGGAAAATGTGTGCCTCCACACAATGCGTTTGCCCCAATTCGGTAGAATCACAGTCCACATATACATCAATCCGAAAGTTACCGCAGTCACCGATATTGATATTTCCCAAATCAAACGAATACAAATTGTCACCCAAATCAGTACCCGCAATCGTGGAACTTTGATAGGTAAAAAATGGGTCGAGTTGGACTTCGACGTAAGCGTTTTCGGCAACAGCCGTACCCGAATTGCAATAGCGGACATAGTAATTGGAGTCGAAGCAACGGCGGACAAAGGGTGCAGTAATGTCTATTTCCAAAAGCGGACAAAATATTGTTGAACTTGCAGCAAAATCTATGGTGTCTCGCGGGTTTGAGTCGGTGATATTGACAATGACTTCTTCGGGGCAAGTGTTTTCCCATAGCGTATTTGGCGGAATAGCCCTTACTGTAAATGTACCGGTATCTACGGGCGTGACGTAAGCTCCATCGTCGTAAGTATAGGCGTAATGCGTACTTGCACCTTTTACTTCGACTAGCCAACCACTCAAATCCAGTTCGGTAGCATCCTTTAGGCAGTTGTCGTTTTCGTCCATAAAGATATTGCCTTCTACGGCGTAATCCCATACATCGGCGCAACTTTGGATGATTTCTTCTACTGTGTTGCAGCCTTCGACATTATTATCTATACTGGCGTTGCCACCATTGACTAAATAGTTGCAGATGCTTTTTATTCCGCAGAGAGAGAGCTTCGGGTTATTTGTAATGGCTAAATCAGTAATACTTGTATGATCGATATTTTCTAAACCTGATAAATTGGTTAAATTGTTATTTATTCTAATCCATAAATCGCCTCCAATAGAATTTAGGTTGATTAAATTCGATACATCGATTAGATTGTCATTTGCCCAAATCCATAAATCGCCTCCTATAGAATCCAGATTTTCTAAGCCTGATAAATCGGTTAAATTAACATTCCCCCTTATCCATAGATTTCCTCCGACAGAGTTAAATTTTTCTAAATCAGATAAGTCAGATAAATTGTAATTATCCTGAATAACTAAATCTCCTACAATAGAATCTAGATTTTCTAAGCCCGATAAATCAGTTAAACTCTGGTTGCCATTAATCCATAACTGTCCTCCAACAAGGTTGAGGTTTTCTAAACTTGATAAACTAGCTAAATTATCATTCAGCCAAATGCTTAAATGTCCTGCAAAATTGAGATTTTCTAAGCCAGACAAACTAATTAGATTCGGATTGCTGCCAACGTATAATTGGTTACCAATAAAATTGAGGTTTTCTAAGCCTGATAAACTAGTTAAACCGTCGAGGAACCCAATATATAGACTGTGTCCAATAGAATCAAGATTTTCTAAGCCTTGAAAGCTAATCAAAGCAGAAGAATCTACACTAAAATTACGTCCAATATAATTGAGATTCTCCAAGCCTAAAAAGTTGTTTAAGTCAGCATTCTTCTCTACAACTAAAGACCTACCAATTGAGGTAATTTGATTCAAGCTGTTAAGATTAGTTACAGAATTTGTGATAACAAGGTTTCTATTTAGCTCTGAGCAGTTTGGATAATTAGACGGGAAATTGTCCACTTCCTGCTGCGAATTGAACGTAATATCTCCCGTAGGACATTGTGCAAATATGCTTCCTGTCAATAGCATAAAGCATATCGTGAGTATAGTTAAATATGTTTTCATAATAGTATTTTTGATATTAAAAAAAGAGTTGAATTATTATTGTTTTATCATTATAATTTTTCACATTACAAAAGTGAGGTATTATTTTTTTTATTACAAAAACATTATTCGCAATTTGTTATTCAAATAATTATTTTTAATTTTAAATAAAAAACTAATTATCAATGAAATAAAATAAATTAATGTTATTATTATTAATAAAAATAAAATGAAAAAAAGCCGCTTGATTGAAGTATTTGAAGCCCTATCGGAACAGGAAATGCAGCGTTTGGGCAAATTTCTGTTATCGCCGTATCACAATACCCGAGCGGATGTGGTGCAACTGTACGAGCATATTGCCTTTGCCTTACGGCAAGATTTGGATAAGATATTGAATAAAAAATATACCTACGAAAAGCTCTTTCCCGGACAGCCTTACCGCGATGCCAAGATGCGTCATGTCATGTATGTATTGTTGCAATTGACGGAAGATTTTTTGGCAATAGAGTGGTACCGGCAAGATGTAGCGACCAAGCATCTCTCATTGGCTCAACAATATCGGCAGCGCAAACTCTCTAAATCTCTGCACCAAACCATCAAGGCTGCCTATAGTCACCAAGACAAAACACCTTCTTACAGCACCACCGACCAATTTCGGATGTCTGTTTTACAGGAAATCAGCTACCAATATCAGCTTGAAGAAAATCGACGCGGCGAACAGACTATGCAAAGCTGCCACGATACCCTACACCATTTTTTTATGGCAACTATGCTGCGGCAAAATTGCAGTTTGCTGATGCACAACAGGTTATCAAGACAACAGCATGAATCTCCCTTGTTGGAGGGCGTTTTGGAGTTGATTGACCGACAGCCTGAATTGTTGGATATACCCGCTGTTTTTCTATATTATCACAGCTACCAAATGCTTTTCAAAGAGGATGTGGATGAGCATTTTCAACAGATCAAATCGGGTATTATGCGCTATGGTAAGGGCTTTTCGCGTACCGAATTGAGAGATGTCTATTTGATTGCAATTAATCATTGTATCCTGCAAAATAATAAAAATGAAGGAACGATTTTTTTGAGTGAATTATTTGACTTATACCAAGTGGGGCTGGAACAGGAGGCTTTCTTAGAAAATGGTTTTTTATCGCGTTGGACTTATAAAAATGTCGTGACAGCCGGTTTGTTGTTGAAGGAATTTGAATGGGTGGAGAGGTTCATTTATAAGTATGAATCAAAACTTGAAAAAAAATATCGTAAGGATAGCTTTGCCTACAATCTGGCTTTTTTACATTATTGCAGAAAGCAATACGATAAAGCTATTTCCCGATTGCAACAGGTAAAATTTGATGATGTCTTTCTCAATCTGGATGCACGAAATCTCCTGCTCAAAATCTACCTCGAACTCAAAGAATACGAAGTCCTTGAAGCACATCTGAATAGTTTTGAAATTTTTATTCGTCGAAAAAAAATCACGAATCCACATCGTGCTAATTATCTGAAAATCATTAAATTATCTCGAAAAATAATACAACTCAATCCACACGATAAAGCTGCGAAAGCGACATTAACAAAGGAAATAGAAGCTGAAAAAAATCCTTCTACACGAGCGTTTTTATTGGAGATATTGAAATAGATATGGTGTGGAAAACCGATTGGTATGTTTGGCGATATATTCAACTGTCCACATATTTCGGGAGTGAGTAATGAACCGCAAAAAGTATGTGAACCCCGACAGCTGTACGGGGTAAAGCACTGACTTCGTATCAGCCAATGTGGAACACCGCAAAGAGTAGTTTAAGAGAACGCCAAGCAAAAGCATTTTTAAAATAAAAAAAACCTCGCTATATCGAAAAAAACACAATATCGACCTGTACAGGCGATTTCAATCGCCATGTAAAATTAATGATTTAAATATATTTTAAAAATAACTTACCGGACATGGCGATTGAAATCGCCTGTACGAATCATCTAAGCCCCTTGTCCACCTCTTCGACGTTCAAAACCAATGGTTTTCTTATCGTAAATGACATCTTTTTGCTTGTCGAATGACAGGCTGTTGACATCATCGAAGGTAATGGTTTTGAGGGCTTTTTGGCTGCGTTGTCTTTTGCTGAGTTTGGACAGACGCAGGTTTTGTTGCTTGATAATATCGGAGACGATGGTGCGTACTGTACGGGCATTGCCAAAGTATTTGTCGCGGAGGTCGAATTGCAGATTGAGGTATTTTTCAAGGTGTTCGGTGGCTTTTTTGTCCGGTTGTACTTCTTCTTCAGCAAACATCATGGTAGCGATTTCCATGAGTTCGTCGGGCGAATAATCTTCAAATTTGAGGACTTTGTCGAAGCGCGAACGCAAGCCCGGATTAACCTTTAGGAAGGCATCCATATTTTCGGGATAGCCGGCGGCAAAGACGAAAAATTCGCCGCGATTGTCTTCCATTCTTTTGAGGACGGTTTGTATGGCTTCGTTGCCGAAGTCGTTGCTGCCGCCGCTGTTTTGGGAGAGGGCATAAGCCTCGTCAATGAAGAGGACACCACCCATAGCTTCGTCGATTTTTTCGGCTGTTTTGAGGGCGGTCTGCCCTACATAACCTGCCACAAGTCCTTGACGGTCAGTCTCTATGATATGTCCGCGCTCTAGTACGCCGAGTGCTTTATAAATATTGGTGAGGATACGGGCAACGGTGGTTTTGCCGGTACCGGGATTGCCTACAAAGACGGTATGTAGATAAAATTTATTTAATACATTGCGCTCCGTTTCGCGGTAGTAGCGCACGAGATTTATCAGTTCTTCAATCTGAAGTTTGACACTTTCCATGCCGATAAGTGCCTGCAATTCTTGTCGGGCTTCTTTGAGCAATGGCTCGTCTATGGGGATATTGGGGAGTTGGCGAATGGGTTTGACGCGAAGCTGTTCAACGTCTTCAAATTTGACGACGGAGAGTTCGTCGTTATTGAGTGCTTGCGGATTTTCGAGCGACATGACGCGCAAGCCGAGATTGACTTTGGCATGTTCGATAATATCATACACAAACCGCGCATTGCCAAATGAACGGTCTCTGCCTCGAAAGGCTTCGAGGATGAGTTCTTGTATGCGTTCATTGGCTTTGGGAGAGAAGGTGATGTTTTTTCTGCGGGAGGCGTAGTCGGCAATTTCGGAGAGTTCTTGGGGTAGGTAGTCGTTGAAAGTGAAGTAGATTTTGAAGCGGGATTTTAAGCCCGGATTCGAGTTGAGAAAGCCCTTCATTTCTTTGGGATAACCTGCTACGATGACCGCCATATCGCCTTCGCCGTCCGACATTTCTTTGATGAGAATTTCAATGACTTCGCGTCCGAAATCTTTGCTGTCATCATTGCTGCGGGCAAGCGAGTAGGCTTCGTCGATAAACAAAACGCCGCCTCTGGCTTTTTCTATGGCTTCTTTGACTTTGGGGGCGGTTTGTCCGATGTATTCACCTATCAAATCGACTCTATCTACTTCGTGGACGTGTCCTTTGGAAAGCAAACCCATTTTGCGGTATAAGCGTCCCATCATTTTGGCAACGGTAGTTTTTCCGGTGCCGGGATTGCCGATAAATACGGAGTGTATGTTGATTTCTTCGGTTTCTTCAAAGCCTTTTTCTTTGCGAAGTTGGAGGAATTGAATGTATTGGGCGTGTTCGCGTACTTGGCGTTTGACATCGCTCAAACCTATCAATTCGTCGAGATAGACCATGACATCCTCAAAGGTTTCGGATTCGTCATCGTCATTTGCTAATGTGACAAGTGACTGGTTTTCAGGCAATAATACTTCTGCAATACCACGCTCATATTCTTCACCTACATAAAAAGGTATGGAGGCAAGCTGCCTGTCCATTATGATAATATCAATGTAATGCAAGCCTTTTCGCCATTGTCCTTTGATATTAGAACCTAATTTTCCGATAAGGGTGATTTGGTTGCTTTTCTTTTCTACTTTTTGGAGGACGACTTGCTCGTCTTTGAGTTCGCGGGCTTCGTTGAAGTGTTTGAAAAAGACCTCGCAGTACCACGATTTGCCGGATAATTTATTGTCGAGCATGAGTTCGACACAAATAAAACGGGCGTGTTCCTGACTGAAATGTTTGTAGTAAAGTTTTTGAGGTTTTGCGATGTCTTGTGCCGATCCTTCAAAAAGTTTGATGGATTTGATACCGACATAAGGGTTCTTTTCTTCTGTATTTTTTTCTGCGTCTTCTACATAAAAATCTTTTCGGCGTACAGCCACACCGTCAATATAAACTTCCCAATAATAAGCTCCTTTTTTCCAAAAAGCACCTGTTTTTTTGTTGCCCCAACCCTCGCGTATATACACTACATGGTCGTGCTTACTCACCTTTCTTTTGATGGGTAGTGAGCATATTTCTTTGGTGCCGGTTCTTTTATTGGAAAAGCATTTGAGTTCGATAGCTACTTCCCAATCTTCTATATCGTATTTTTTATTATAAAAAGAAAATTCAGCATAAATGTAGCTGCTTTTGGAACGTGCGAAGACCTGACGGTATCGCTTTTTGTTCTTGTGCAACCATTCTGTAGAAGCATAGACTTTTAAATCTCTGAATTTATGATTTTTATTCGCGGTGTTGTCCAAAATATATAGATTTAGAGGAATATGAATCAATTAAGAGGTCTTAATTAGACGTAAAATTCGAGTATAAAGTTACGTAATGATAGCGAATAATGCACTTTGTATGACAAAGAGTTATTTGGTTTATACGTGAAAAATACTTTTCCGGTTATGTTTCATCATCATTTTTTTGCTTTAGGCTTTGCTTTGCACCCAATGGAGTAGGTCGAAGTAGTTGTAAAAACGTGCTTCTTTAGGGTTTTGTCTCAGTTCTTCGATAAGCGGCAGATACTTTTTAAAGACTTCTTTTTTTTCAAAAATCGGTGCATTGGTGACTTCTCTTAGTAGGCTAAACATTTGCCTTTCAGATTCATATAATTTCCTTTTAGTTCTAATGCGATTTCGAGTATTGATGATTTGGGCATCAAAGTATTGGTGTCCTATTTCATACTTCAATACTAACTCAATGATGTGTGCTGCAAGTTGAATTTCCTCGACAGTATTTGACTTTTCTTGTGTGATTCGTCTTATCCAGTCTAATGCATCTTTATATTTTTCATTAAAATACAAAATATAGGCTATTAGATACCAAAATACAACTTTGGGTGTTAGTTGAATTTCAGATTCGTATATTTTGTACAGAGGTTCAAATTTTTCCAGCAATTCCAAACCTGATTCGTAATCCTGAGTATTGAGTATTACATTAAATTTGAGGGTGTAAAGCATTTCAAAGACCTTACTTTTTAGGCTTCGAGGTTGTTTAAAAGTATTTTTTTCTAAAAAATCCTCCATTTTTTTGATACCTGTTTCGTAGCCCTCATGTTTGTTGAGATTCAAACTATCTATCGAATAATTATTAAGTGTGATAATATAATCGTTAGGGAAAAGTCTAATTAACTTATTATTTACTTCGTATATATTTAATAATTCCTGATTACACTTATAAGCCATACTTACTGCCCCAGTCATAAAATAATAAATAGCCAATGTTTTGTAATATTCAATTTTAGCCCGTAGCGAAATAGCCTGTGTGGATGATTTAAAGGCTTCATCAGGAATAAATTTTATATCCTTTTGGAGTCTGATTTTATCAAAATGTGCTTTTTGGACTATACAACGATACATTTGATACAGGCTCAGATTTTTTTGCCGCTCCAATCCTTCAGTCATTTTATCATACAAAACTCTTATATCAGATTCACTAATGTTTTTATACCAATTTTTAGTCCATATCCGTTGTTCGATTCTCAGTAGGTCAGGTAGTTGTTCAAAAAGTTCATACTCAAATATGGCAGATCGAATGCGTCGTAATATTGGAGTAACTTGTTTTTCTATATTTTTATTTATTAATATTTCACATATGTGTATATCTTTTTTTACTTTTTCTTTTATCGAATTTTTTGAATGAAATTCATGTAGATTATCAATAATTCGGGTGTATAATTGACTTTTAACAACCTTTAAATTTAAAGATTTCACGTATCATGTAAATAGCACAAGGTAATAAAAAGAAAAAAATATTCGGTGAATAGTTAAATATTGGGAAAAAATATTTATTTTTTGGGGTAAACTAACGATACAACTTGAATATCCACAAATACATATCAAAATTAAAGGA
>CALIZI010000094.1 GCA_938028705.1 uncultured Saprospiraceae bacterium
TGTACACCTTCGTTCAGACAATTCCACGGAATCTAGTAGTTACCAGTGGGAATACGAACTTGTATTGAACCGAGCTTAAATTTAATTATTTTTAACTTTTTATCAAGGATTTATTAAGGGACTATTCCCCAATTCCCCAATGTCCAATTCTAATATCGACTCAAAAATAAATTACTAAAATGAAAAATAGCAGAAGAAAATTTATAAAACAAGCAAGTGTCGGTTGCACAGGAATGTGTATGACTACATTATATTCAGGTATCACCAATTTGGGGCTGATAAAAGCAGCAGCCAGATTCAACAAAAAAACCTATCAAGCCAATAACTACAAAGCACTCGTTTGTATAAACCTCGAAGGGGGCAACGACTCTTTCAACATGCTCGTTCCGCGAGGCGACGATGAGTACAATGAATACGCTACTGTAAGAAACCTCGCAGCCGTTCCACAAGAAGCTTTACTCCCCATAAGCCCCTTAAATCCCGACGGCAAAGAATATGGAGTACACCCCAATATGGCAGGAGTCAAGAATCTATTTGACAACCAAAATTTAGCCTTTGTCGCCAATGTAGGAACCCTCTTTGAGCGAACCACGCTCGCCACATGGAATACACAGACCAACCTACCGAGAGGTATATTTTCTCACTCCGACCAAAGTAGAATCTGGCAAACAGGTATGCCACTCCAAAACAGTAATGAAAGTCTTACAGGGTGGGCAGGCAGAATGGCAGATATTTTACACACCAACAATACAGGGCAGAATATTTCTATGAATATAACAACCCATAGAACACAAAAAATACTTCAGGGAAATATTGTTTCTCCCTTCAAAATCAGTGATACCGGAACAGGAGTAACTTTACTGACGAAAGCCAATGATACAAGCTTTTATGAGAGCAATAAGCGACAAACCATCGACAATTTGATGGAACAAACCTATCAAAATGTACTGCACAATGCCTATGTCAACAATATTAAAAAGTCAAAAGGCAACTCTTTTGAATTTGATGCAGCCATAGCAGGGATAACACCCATCAATACAAGCTTTCCTAATAGCTCTTTAGGCAATCAATTGAAAATGATAGCCAGAACAATTGCAGCAAGAAATACCCTTGGCGCAGCCAATCAAGTCTTTGTTGTCGGGCAAGGCGGACATGATATTCACTCAGATACCGGCAATGCCGACCATTACAACCTAATGGCAGACCTAAGCGCATCACTCAACGCCTTCTACAACGCTTTACAAGAATTGGGCTTAGAAAATGAAGTAACCACCTTCACAATCTCCGACTTCGGTAGAGGACTCGTCTCAAATGGTAATGGCACAGACCACGCATGGGGCGGCAATGCCTTAGTAATGGGCGGTGCAGTCAACGGCGGAAAAATTTACGGTCAATATCCCGAACTCTATCTCGGCAACCCCCTCGACACAGGTAATGGAAGATTGATACCAACAACCTCCTGCGATGAGTATTGTGCAGAACTCGCCCTATGGTTCGGTGCATCTTCCTCGGATCTAGACCAAATTTTACCAAATATCAACAACTTCTATGACCCCGCCACAGGCAGTACGCCGATAGGGTTTATGGGTACTTAGGTACTAAGTAAAGTTTAAGTTTAAGAACAAGTTTAAACCTCCTTCGGAGGGATAAAACCAACATCGCAAATTTATCGACAACATGTTGGTTTTAAAATTTTTGGTTCTTTGACAATTTTTGCATTTTAGATGAAATTAGAAATTCGCGCTCTATTTTTTCCACCCCCCAGCCCCTTCCAAAGGGGGAGATAAAACTTTGAAAATCAACCGACTCTCCCCCTTTGGAGGGGGCTGGGGGGTGGAAAAGCACGAAAGCTAACATTCCGTTATTTTCTTTTTTTGCAAAAATTGTCAAAGAACCCAAAATTTTTTAAGTGCCTAAATTTCTTTGAATACCTGTGCAGTTCATAGTTTTCTTTTTTCGCTACGCGAAAAATACGATATGAGACTGCCTGAAGACTGTCGAATATTAGCTATCAACTAATTAACTTGACAATGTCATGTTTTAAAAATAAAAATGTGTTTATGCTTAAAATGGGATATTTTTTCCGAATTCGGGCTAAAACTCGTCAGACATTTAAACTTTGCCAAAAAAATATGAGTTCATCGGTGAATTTTGAAAATGTCAGACGAGTTTTAGCCCAAATTCAAGTATAAACACCGAATATATTAAATAAAAATAGAACATGACATTATCCAATTAAAAAGATTAACTATGAAATTGTTTTATATAAAAATTGCCGTATCGCTTTTATTTGTTTTGTGTTTACTATTTACCAATAAAGCAACAGGACAGTGCTATAGTACCGATGGAAACAAGTGGAATGAAAGCTGGACATCTTGCCAAATGACCATGAACCCCAATAACCAACGTGGCATAAGCCATTGGATATTATTTGAGTTTGAAACCCCTCAAAGTATCGCAGACTCATGGATATGGAATGCCAACCTTGCAGGACAAAGCAATTTGGGCGCAAGAGATATTGTCGTAGATTATAGCTCAGATGGAGCGGCATGGACAGAACTCGGAACATACACCCTCCCCAAAGCCAGCGAACAAGCCAACTATCAAGGAGTTCAAGGACCGGATTTTGCTGGTGTTTTTATCAAAGAAATCCTCATAACTATCCTCAATACACATGGCAATAATTCCTGTGCTTCGCTTGCCGAAATACAATTCAATATCGACCAAACCGCTTGCTATGGCACACTAGATGCCTGCGGAGTCTGCAACGGACCCGGTGCGATTACATGGTATCGCGATGCTGATTCTGACGGACTTGGAGACCCCAACGACTTCATAATTGCCTGTACACAACCGTCCGGATATATCGCCACATCAGGAGATGATTGCGACAACGGGCTGCCCGGTTGGGATGAAATAGGAGCTATCTTTGCCGACAACGGATGTAATGCTTGTCACGGACCGGCTGCCCTTGGCGGATTGCGACTGGATAGTTACGATACTTTTCTGCAAGGCGGTGACAAATGCGGTACAGCTATCACCACAGGAACTACATTAATAGATATTATCAATACAAATAATTATGCCGGCTGCGGAACCACAATTGCCTTCCCTTCTATGAACCAACGTGTAGGCGGCGCTATTGATAATAATGAAATTGCAAGAATACAAGAATGGATAAACACCGGTGCATCCCAAAATTGTAACTGCCCGAATGTTGCAAATATCGCACTAGCAGGAACCCCGGCGATGAGCTCCTCCTATTTCAGCAATTCAACTGCCCTTTTAAATGATGGCATCATTAATAATAATTCGCTGGCACATACCAACGGAGAATCTCCCAATGACTGGGTAGAGATAGACCTCGAGGCGATTCAAGATATTGAGAATGTAGTGATATGGAACAGAACTAATTGTTGTGGTGACAGACTCAATAACGTTTATGTATTAGTATCAAATACCCCTTTTCCTGCCAATACAGATTTAAATGCTTCTCTTGCTAATGCTGATTTTACTTATCAAATGGGCAATGTTGCGAATGATGCAATGATTACAGTCAATGTTGGTCAATCAGGCCGATATGTTCGCCTTCAAAAATCAGGAAATAATACAGGTGGCAATTTTATAAATATATTAGAACTACAAGTATTTTTAGAGGGTAATTTTTCAGACTTAGACGGAGATGGCTTATGTGACGAAATTGATAACTGCCCCGGATTTGACAACAGCCTGATAGGTACAGCCTGCAACGATGGCAACCCATGTACCGAGAATGACATCTGGAACAGTCAATGCGAATGTATAGGCAAACCCAAAGACGATAGCGACCTCGATGGCATCTGTGATGATGCAGATGTAATGCCCAATGACCCCTGCACCGCCGACGGTATTATTGACGGCAATGAACCAAGTGGTTTTATTACCAACATATCTAATGATTGTGACGGAGATTTTATTACGCTTTTGGAAGGAGATTTGGATGATTTTGATGCTTGTATAAACGATACCGGTGCATCCACAAATCCCGAATGTAAATGCCCCGGCAATGAATTTTCAGCTGCCGGTACAATCGTTGCAAATACTGATGGAGTAAGCGATATAGCCAATGCCGAAGGACTGCCCGACGGAGATTACGCCTCAATGACAACCGGAGAGACCATTACTTATGAATTTCCAAACTTAGATATTTCTGCCGAAATCTGTTTCCATATTGGTTTCTCCCAGCCGGATGCTTCCGCTACGATAGACATCAATTATTACCCTTACACGTATATCAACCCCGACCCCTCTCTACCCGCTTACGAACCACAAGAATTTTGTATCCGAACAGATATTCCGGGTACACAAACCGTAATCATTACAGCAAGAAGTCGAACAATCAGTATAGACGGTACCACCTTCCAATTTTGTAATTGTACCGACCTTGACCCCACATACAACCCACAGACTGCCGGATGTACACTGGGTGAACCCTGCGACGACGGTAATTATTGTACGTCGAATGACCAATATGATTGTGATTGTAATTGTATTGGCAGACCCACCGATACGCCCCTTGCCAATGCACCATGTACAGTAGGTGCGCCATGCGACGACGGGGATGCTTGTACCGTTAATGATACCTATGATTGTGAATGTAACTGTACAGGTGAATATGAAGGCTACGAAGTCGTATCAGGTGTGGGCATTGATATCGGTTCAGGCGGAGGAGAAACCTTTATGGTTGGAGCGGATAATATAGTCTATCAATGGGACCAATGCACAGATAGCTGGAGTGAATTTTCATCTTCGATAGCTGCCGAAAGAATTGATGTACAAGGAAACGGTACACCATGGATAACTGCCACAAATAAAACTATTCATCGATGGAATGGCAGTGCTTTTGTTCAAACATCCGGATTAGCTATTGATATAGGCATCAATGGTAATCATATTTTTCATGTAGGAACAAACAACGACGTATATCGGTGGAATGGTAGCTCATGGAATAGAGAATCCAATATAGGCATTGCATGGAGAATTGATGCACGCCCCAACGGAGATGCCATCGTGATCAGTCTCGATAGTTTAAATCACTGGCATCAAGGCGGGCAGTTACAGTCCTTGAGTAAAGGCGATTTTAAAGCCATTGATGCCGTCAATCCTATAGGAGGTAGTGATTACTATTGCCTGTCCAAAGAAGGTATTATTCACCAATATATGGGTGGCGGCAACTACGCCCCCGTAGGCGGATGGGGAGGTATCAATTGTACAATGGGAAGCAACGGAGAAATATGGTTGACCCAAAGCAATCAAATGCTACGAAAACGCAGATGTAACCAAATCCAACAAGAAGATTTCGTAAGTACAGCCTGCGACGACGGCATTGCCTGTACAAGTTCTATTTATACTGACAATTGTAATACCTGCGAATCAGGATTATTCTTTAGTACTGTAGCCGGACGAGGAAAAGACATTGGTAGTGGCGGTGGCGAAACCTACGTTATCGGAATGAATGATTACATCTACAAATGGAACAACTGTACGGAAAGTTGGAGTTTATTCTCTAACATGCTCTCATTACGTATTGATGCAGATGGCAACAGTATGCCGTGGATAATCGCCAAAGATAACACCATTCATCGCTGGGATGGCAATGCTTTTATACAAATGCCCGGTACAGCCCTTGATATAGGTATCAACGGCAACCATATTTTCATCGCCGGAACAGACAACAACCTATACAAATGGAATGGTAGCAATTGGGATGCACTAGATAGTCGCGCCCCCATTATAAGAGTAGATGCCACCAACAATGGAGAGGCGAGAGCTATTGGTATTGATTATCTAAATTACTCCTATGATGGCAACACATTATCGGAAACTCCCAAAGGAACTATTGTTGGCGTTGACGTGAGCGTACCGGAAGGTTCAGCGATTCACTACACCTTGACTCCTACCGGCAGCATATACGAATATGCAGGCGGAGACGTTTACAATTTTTTTGGTGGAATTGGTGGCGTAAACTTTACCATAAGAACAAGTGGAGACTACTGGATGACGCTACAAAACAATCACATACAAAGAACCGACGATTGTGCATCAATATCTGTCACCGGTACTGCCTGCAATGACGGTGACGACTGCACCGAAAACGATGTCTATAATAGCAATTGTGACTGTGCAGGTACACTCATCGACCAAAATAATGACGGCATTTGCGACATCAGTTGTATAGACATACAACTAAGTGCATGGCTCGAAGGAGCTTATAATCCTACGCTTGGCAAGATGACGACCACCCTATCCTCATCCAGAAAACTCCTGCCGGGACAAACGCCGGTCAATAATCTTGCCACCCCAACTCCTGCAGGACAACCCTACCACTCCACTCCGTGGAACTATAACGGAACAGAAGGTATAGGTTGGACAAACGCAGACTACACAGGTAATGAAACGGACTGGGTATTGGTGTCTTTCAGAACAGGAACAGCAAAAAGTACAGAAATAGCCATGACCGCAGGCTTACTTATGAAAGACGGCGTGATTGAACTGCCCGACCGTTGTGCATTACCTTCAAATATCACAAGTTCGCTATACATTGTCGTGGAACATCGTAATCATATTGGTATCATGACACCACAACCTGTCGATATAATTGGCGGCATATTGGCTTACGATTTTCGAGTATCAGATAGCTATCGCGACCAAACGAGTTTTGGACAAAAGCAACTACCCACAGGTGAGTGGGTGATGTTTGCCGGAGATGCCAATCAAATAGTGGATCTTGCGAGTTTTGATGTGAATGGTACGGACAAAACAGAGTGGTTTAATAATAACGGAGTGTTCGATTATTATCTGTCACCTGATTTTAATTTAGATGGAGACACCAACGGAGAGGACAAGTTATTCTGGTTTGATAATAATGGGGTCTCATCAAGAGTGCCTAAATAGAATTAGGTAGTGCTATAAATATAATGCTTTAACCACGAAGGACACGAAGAACACTGAGGTCGAATAGACGAAGTAAGAAAACTAAGATAGTGTAAGAGATTCATTATTAAATACTTAGAAATACTTTGTGAACTCTGCATCTGTTCGACTTTTGTGTCCTTTGTGTACTTCGTGGTTCAATAGCATTACATGTGTAGCACTACCTTTTTTAATTTAACATTGTCAAGATAATTTTGAATGATAAAAAATATTTAATTTGTTAATTATTAATTATCAATAAAAAAACAAAGTAACATTTAAATCAATTTGTCATTCAAAATTCATAATTTGGCAAAGACATTGCAAGTATAATGACTGAATTAGTGAATAATGTGTTTGCTAAATTGAGTATTTAATATTTTTTTATTTTTAATTGAAAATTAATTATTTATAAAAAAATAAATAAACTATTTATATTCGATTTGTAATTTTTAATTTGGCGAACACATTGAGCATGACGGCTAAGAATACCGTACAGGCGAATTTATTCGCCATGTGAAGAATAAACACAATTCGTATAATTTTCATTTACAAATTATTAAAATTAAAAAAATATTTAATTAGTTTTATTTTATAATTGTTTAATAAAAAGTTACTTACATAATACCGAATTTCACAATTCCCCAATGTCCAAAATCCAGTTAAACTGACTTAAAACAAAAGCAACTTTTTTAGCATAAATAGAGTCTAATTTCAGAAGATACCCACCAATCCGATTTTCCCGATATTGATAGTATCCCATTTCAACTTGGTGATTTTACTCATGCTATTATTACTATTTATTAGAGGCTAATAGCGTGGTTTTACTATGTCACATTTATTATTTTTTATTATTTTTTTTAGATAGAATGGCATGGTTATTTTGATAAAATTACAATTATTCTTAATTTGTTAGTAATTAATTTAAAGTTTTTTATATGAAAGGCATTGTACTATTTGTTTTGTGTGGACTGATTGCCATTAATGCAAATGCACAATTATATATCAATGAAGTTATCCCTTCAAATGATAATATAATTGCCGATAATTATGGTGAATACGATGATATCATTGAGATATACAATGCCGGAAATGCACCGGTGAATTTGGCGGGTTATTACCTGTCAGACGACACGGGTAGCCCTTTGATGTGGCAGATTCCTGCTACAGATGCAGCCTTGACAACTGTTCCCGCAAACGGCTATTTGATTTTTTGGGCTGATAATGAAACCGCACAAGGTGCGAATCACCTCAATTTCAAACTCAGTGGTTCAGGCGAAAGCATCATCCTAACAAATCCCGATGGTTTCACGATTGAAGATAGTTTTACCTTTTCAACCGTCATTACTGACCAAGGCTACGGACGTTTGCCGGATGGTAGTGCCACGCTCTCCCAGCTCATTCCTGCCACTCCCGCAGCAACGAATGACAATAGCCAACCTCAAGCCACTCCACCTATAATTTCTCCCACAAGCGGTCTGTATAATACTGCACAAACTGTTATCATCACCGCCGAACCCGGAGCATCTATCTACTACACTTTAGACGGAGCTGCCCCAACAACATCCGCTACATTATACACCGGAGCATTTACGGTAAATACTTCGCAGAGTGTCAGAGCGATTAGTGTACTCAGCGGTTTTGCAAATAGCCTGATAGAAACAGCCGCTTACATCATCGGGACAAATCACGATTTAGCCGTTTTGTCTGTCAATCTCGACCCTGAACATTTGTGGAGTGATAACTTAGGTATGTACGTAGTCGGTACAAACGGAGTTCTCGGTTGTGACAGCATTGCCAATTATAACCAAGACTGGGAATATCTCTCCAATGTGATGATGTTCGACGAGGCAGGCAACCAAGTATTTGATGTAGATGGTGGGCTTTCAATATTTGGTAATTGTAGCCGCAGATATGCTCAAAAAAGCATCCAATTAAAAACCAAGAGCCAGTATCCCAGCTCTAACATTCCAGCTCAGGTTTTTCCTCAAAGAGAACAGCACGAATTCAGGAGATTAAGGTTCAGAAATGGCGGAGCTTGGAAGACTAATATGATGACCGATGCTGTCACGCAAAGCCTCGTTGAAAATCAAGTGGACTTGGAAATACAATCTGCCCGACCTTCGGTGGTCTATCTCAATGGTGAATATTGGGGCGTTCACAACATTAGAGATGCTTACAGTCAGCATTATTTTCGGTACAAATTCCCCAAATACGAAGATGATGATTTTGACATGATAAGATTTAGGGAGTTACATACAATACCTGTTGCTACTATGGGAACTACCACAGATATTAGTAATTTATATCAGTATTTTAATGATAATTTAAATTTTTCACAATCGAACTATGAATATGCAGAATCACGAATAGACCTTAATAATTTTATGAATTATTACATGTTGCAAATGTGGGCTATACCACTAGATTGGCCCGGTACCGGAAGTCCGAGTAATGAGGTGATATGGCGGTCTTCCACTTCCAACTCAAAATGGCGCATGGCGGTACTGGATACCGATGTCGGTTGGAGAAGCCCAAACCACAATACGATTGATTATATGATGATACCTTCCTCAGACGGCAGAAATTCACCCAATGCTACCTTGTTGTTCAGAAGATTGATGGATGTTCCCGAATTTAGAGATGAATTTATCCAGCGTTATGCTACCCAGTTTAACTTGCTTTACAATCCTAATCGTGTCAATGCTTTTGTTGATCAATACAAAAATACTTTGGATAGTGAAATGACCAATCACACTGCATTGTGGGGACCGCAAGAAGGGGTGGCGGACTACAACACATGGGTTGCAGAGACCAATAATATGAAAGCCTTTGCAGATGTAAGAAGTGATAGCCTGCGTACACATATCGCTAATTTCTTCGGCTTATCTACCTTCGATTTGTCCTTAAATTTTGATGCGAATACCAAGGGTTCAGTCGTCGTCAATTCCAATTATTTTGAAGTACCATACAATTACACAGGCGAATATTTTACAGATACACCCATCGAAATCCACGCCATTCCCGACCCCGGTTATCGCTTCGCTTATTGGCAGGAAACGGGTAATACAGACGCGACTTTATACCAATCATTCACCTCAAATACAACGCTCACACCCGTTTTTGAACCTGCATTGGATGTGGTGATTAACGAAATTCATTACCATCCTGATGATACGATTAATAATAAAGAATTTATCGAAATACATAATCCCGATACCAAAGCGCGTGATTTGAGTGACTATGAATTTTCGGAAGGTATTTGTTTTAAATTTCCACAAGGAACAACAATTGCGGCGGGGGAATATATTGTCGTTGCGGCAGATGCTACGCAGTATGCGGGCAATGGTTATCAGGTATTTGAATGGGAAGAAAGCAAACTGAGCAATGACGGTGAAAAAATCTGGCTCAATAATGTAAAGGGAACGGTCATCGACAGTGTTCGCTATAATGACGGTATCCCCTGGGCATTGCTGGCAGATGGTTTCGGGGCTTCATTAGAATTGAATTATCCCGTTCCGGCAGACAATATCGCGGCTACCGATTGGCATGCCTCCGACCCGACGGGCGGTACGCCCGGCGCACAAAATTCCGCGCCATGTACCACACCAACGGATGAAATTGTCATCAATGAAATCAATTACAACTCCGACAATCTCACCAATCCGGGCGATTGGATAGAACTGCATAATCCCAATTCAACGAGTGTCGATATTTCTAATTGGCAATTTTATGACAGTGAAAATACATTTACAATTCCTGCCGGAACGATACTCGACCCGGATGATTTTCTGATACTTGCAGAAGATGCAGCTCTGTTTGGCAGTATCTTTCCCCACCTCACCAATGGCACAAATTACATCGGCGATTTGATGTTTAATCTCAGTAATGGCGGTGAACGCCTCAGCCTGTTTGACCCAAATAAATGCCTTGTCGATGAATTGACTTTTAATGACAAAATGCCCTGGGATACCATTCCCGACGGCAACGGTCCTACGCTCTCTTTGATTAGTCCAAATTCGGATAATACCCTTCCACAATCTTGGGAAGCCTCCTCCAATATCGGCTCTGTCTTTGGTACACCCGGACGCGCCAACGAGCCTTGTCCGGAAAGTATAATTGAACTTCCAAGTGTGATTTGTGCAGGATTTCCGGCAGAAATAAAAGTAGATTCGGCATATAGTGAAATGACTTTTACGTGGTTTGCATCGGGAGCTACGCCCTCCACCTTTACCACAAGTTCAGACACCTTGCTTTGGAATACTCCCGGCACGTACAATCTCCAGTTAATCACCAAATATTTTGAATGTATCAAAGTATATACACAATCAATCACAGTAGAGGATTGTAATACAGCCCCCAATATTGTTGATGATAATTTTACAATAAATGAAGATAATATACTGTCGGACAATGTATTGACAAACGACAATGACCCCAATAATAACAATCTCATAGTCAATGCAACACCGCTCACCAATGTTTCCAACGGTACACTCACGCTCAATTCGGATGGCACATTTGATTACACTCCTAATCCTGATTTCTACGGTACAGATAGCTTTACATACAGGGTGTGTGATGATGCGACTGTTAGTAGTGCGATTGTTTCGGGAGTTGGTTTTGTAGGTGCAGTAGCATCGGGTGCGGATGATGCGGAGGAGCTTGCAATAGATGGTTCTATTGATATTATGAGTTCCGATTTAGATTTGATTGAAGATAACCCTGAAATCTATAGTGCCATCGGGATTCGGATAACGAATATCACCATTCCACAAGGTGCAGTAGTGACCAATGCCTATTTGGAATTTGTGGCAGACGAAGCGCAAACCGGAGCGACTTCATTGGCTATCAGTGCAGAAGCTACGGGCAATGCAGCTACCATTCCCACGACTGCCTATGCTTTGACCTCCAAAACAAAAACAACGGCTACCGCTTCATGGTCAAACCTCCCCGCATGGACAGTGGGCAATACCTATCAAAGTGCAGATATTAGTTCTGTTGTGCAAGAAATTATCAATCGTGGAGATTGGGCAAGCGGCAATGCCATGACCTTCATCATTGAAGGAACAGGTCGTCGTACTGCCGAATCTTTTGACGGTACGGCTGCGCCGAAATTAATGATTGATTATGAAGTTATTACAGGTATCAATCAGATAGATGTCTCACTTTGCGATATAGCGGAGGTCACGATTAATGTTGCTTCGGTGAATGATACTCCGATTGCTCTAAATGATAATGCAGCTACTATGGAAGATATGTTATTTAATGGTGATGTTTCAACAAATGATAGCGATATAGAAGGTGATAATTTAATGGTCAATGTCACCCCGATAATGCCAGCTCAAAATGGTTCGTTGACACTCTTGGCAAGTGGTTCTTATACTTACACACCCAATCCGAATTTTTACGGTACAGATACTTTTACGTATGAAATTTGTGATGATGGAAGTCCTGCAATGTGCGATACGGCAAGCGTGACGATTGATGTTGCGTCTGTCAATGATGCACCTCTTGCTCAGATTGATATTCACCAAATACAAGAAGATGCAGTTATTTCCGGTGATGTACTTGCTAATGACAGTGATATTGAAAATCACACATTGACTGTGACTACAACGCCCGTCTCAAATATCAGTAACGGCATACTAACCCTCAATGCCAACGGTACATTTATCTATACTCCTAATGCTAATTTTTCTGGTTTTGATTCATTTACTTATGAAGTTTGCGATAATGGTACACCTTCTGAATGTAGCACTGCAACAGTCAATATTAATATTATCGGAGAAAATGACGCACCGATTGCCACAGATGATACAGCAAACACAACGGAAGATATGCCATTTAATGGCGATATTGCAACAAATGACAGTGATATAGAAGGTGATAATTTAATGGTCAATGTCACCCCGATAATGCCCGCTCAAAATGGTTCGTTGACACTCTTGGCAAGTGGTTCTTATACTTACACACCCAATCAGGATTTTTACGGTACAGATAGTTTTACGTATGAAATTTGTGATGATGGAAACCCTGTCATGTGCGATACGGCAAGCGTGACGATTAACATTACACCTGTCAATGATGCACCTGTTCCAATGCCTGATACTTTATATATGTTTGCCAATTCTACCATTCAGCATAATGTATTATTGAATGATTCGGATATAGAAAATGATAATCTTACAGCAGCGATAATCCCAATGGTAATCCCCTCAAATGGCAGCACAAGTATACAGCCGAATGGCAATATTAATTATACACCTATTCCAAATTTTGTTGGTACAGACAGCTTCACTTACGAAGTGTGTGACGATGGCACGCCTTCCATGTGCAATACCTCTACGGTTGTGATTATCATCGAACCGGACTGCGTGGATATTGAATTGGCTGCTTGGCTCGAAGGGGCTTACGAACCTGCACTCGGCGAGATGCGTACCACGCTCGTAGCTACCAGGAAATTGCTACCCGGACAAACACCAACCAGTAATCTTGCCACCCCAACTCCTGCCGGACAACCCTACAACACCGCTCCGTGGAACTACACGGGTACAGAAGGCGCAGCTTGGACGGATGCTGATTATACGGGTGATGAAACGGACTGGGTTTTGGTATCATTTCGTACTGATATTGCAAAAAATACTGAGGTCGGTATGACTGCAGCTTTATTGATGAAAGATGGCAGTATCACATTTCCTGACCGTTGTGCATTGACTTCTACGGTGGCAAGTCCTTTGTACATTATTGTAGAGCATCGTAATCACATTGGTATAATGACCCCACAACCCGTCGATGTAATCAACAGCACACTGATTTACGATTTTCGTTCATCAGACAGCTACCGCGACCCAACAAGTTTCGGGCAAAAGCAACTTCCAACAGGGGAGTGGACGATGTACGCAGGAGATGCCAATCAATCTGATTTTCCAAGTTACGATATACAAGGTACAGATAAGACCTTATGGTTTGATAATAATGGTGTTTTTGATTACTACTTTTCGCCGGATTTTAATTTAGATGGAGATATAAACGGACAAGATAAATCACTTTGGTTTGATAATAATGGAATTTCCTCAAGGGTGCCAAAGTAATAAAATGCCTTCAAAATCAAGGGGCATAGATGCAAGGCATTTTTAAATTAGACTTTGGACAAAGGAAATTTGGGAATGGGTACGATTCGTTTTTGTACCCATGCTCATTTTTAATTTTTATTCAATAATGGACGGCATTGGGCTTGAATTTGGGCTAAAACTCGTCTGACATTTAAACTTTGTCGGAAAATATGAGCTCATCGGTAGATTTTGAAAATGTCTGACGAGTTTTAGCCCAAATTCGGAAAAATATTCCATCCTAAACACAAATACATTATTTTTTTTAAAAATATTAATAATCAAAAATATTAGTGGGTGCAAAAACGAATCGCACCCCTAATTCCCTAATTCCCCAGTTCCCTAATTCCCTAATTCCCAAAGTCCAGTTTAATTAAAATTTGACATAGGCCTCAAGGTTAGTGTTGAAAGACTTCCCCAGTTTTTTGATATAATCATCACCAAAAAAATTCCTAAAAGCTTTCAATCCTTTCTCTGTCAAGTAGGGTAATAAAAGACTCCAAAGTCTTCGTTCTCCTTCTTCATTTGTTTTTTTCGATTCATCTCCGCTCATCGTTTGGACATTAATCCAGTAATACCAAGTCATCCAAAAGTTAAATGCCAGATTGTGATAAATTCCCTCAAAAGGTTCAGGATGCAAATTGCCTACAGAGATGGCGAAAGCGATGGTAGCTTCCATTTCTCTGATACTTTGATTCATCCTCTCCTGAAAATTTTTTCGAATGGCAGGGTGATTAATCACATGATTATCTAAAAATATAAATGCATATTTTTTTTGGAATCGATAGAATAATTGCACATCGTTGTGCATATTTTCAAAAGAAGGAAGCATTCTGCTTTTTTGTCGCTCTACCTCAATTTTCGCCCAAAATTCATCTGAAATAGCTTTCAATAAAATATCCTTATCCTTAAAATGATAAGTCAAGTTACCTCTTGTCATTTCCAATTCTCCTGCAATCTCAAATAGCGTAACAGAAGCGAAGCCGTTTTTATTAAACAGCTCAACAGCTTTGTTTATAATTTTTTGTTGAGTAGTCACTTTCATTTTATGTAGTTTAGTTATTCTACTGGACTTTGGGCATTGGGGAATTCGGAAACTGGGAAATTAGGTAAAACACTCATTATCAATAACTTGTAGTAATTTGTTTTACTTTAAATTAATTTTATTTTATTCAAATTTTTATTATACTGATAGACAACAAATTATGTTTTAGTTAGCCTAATTCCCTAATTCCCCAGTTACCTAATGTCCAAAGTCCAGTTATTCTATTTTTAAAAGCAAGAAACCTGCCTCAACACTTTGTCCTTCGGTAGCATACACCTCTGAAACAGTTCCATCCTTTTCAGCAAGGATGGTATTTTCCATTTTCATAGAAGAAATAATCATCAATGCTTCGTCTTTTTTAACAGCTTGTCCACCTTCCACCAAAATTTTTATAATCTGCGAAGGCATAGGTGCTTCGTAGCCTCCTTCTACTTTCTCGACAAGTTTAGGAGGGAAGCGTTCTTTTTTATTAAAAGAAATATTTCCAATTTCAGGAGAGTGAATGAAAATTTGATTAGCTTTTGTTGCAATCGAAACTTGATATTGCACCTCATTGATTCTAAAAGAAATATGAGGGCCAGATACATTCACTAACTCAACTAATTGGTGATTTTCTCCAATTTGAAAATCAAATTGCTTGTTTCCTTTTGCAAAATATTTTACTACATATTCTTCTTCAAATAGATAAGTATTTTGTTGTGGGCTGTATGGATTGCTTCTCCAACCTGATGGCAGTCCTTTTAATAAAGTTCGTTTTTGATTTCTTTGATGCCAATGGAAAAGAGTTGTGGCAATAGTTGCCAATTCTTTTTGAGTCTCAGATATTTTTCCAAAGGCGGCTGCGTCAAAATGATTTTTAATGTAATGTGTATCGTAATCACCTTGTTGTATAGCGGGCTGTTCAAAGAGATGTAAGAGGAAATCTTGATTGGTCGTCAGACCCATACATTTTAAATGTCTCAATGTATAAGCCATTTTTCGATGGGCGGAGCTTCGATTTTTATCCCAAATAATAACTTTTGCAATCATTGGGTCATAATGAATAGAAATTTCAGAACCACTTTTAATAGCCGTTTCTATTCGCAAACCTTCTACCTCCGGCACTTCCCAAAGTTGTACCACTCCGGTTGCAGGTAGAAAATCATTGGCTGCATCTTCGGCATACAATCGCGCTTCGATAGCATAACCATTTCCTTTTATTGCTGCTTGTTGAAATGGAAGTGGTTTGCCTTCTGCTACTTCTATTTGTAATTCCACCAAATCCAAACCTGTCACTTCCTCCGTCACAGGATGTTCGACTTGCAGTCGAGTGTTTACTTCTAAAAAGAAAAAATCATTGGTCGTGTCATCAAAAATAAATTCGACTGTACCTGCATTATCGTAGTTCAATGCTTTGGCAGCTTTAACTGCTGCTTCTCCCATCGTTGTTCTCAATTTTTCAGTCAAGACAGGCGATGGGCTTTCTTCCAATACTTTTTGATACCGACGTTGGATGGTACACTCTCTTTCTAAGACATGAAGGGCATTGCCATGTTGGTCTCCGAAAATTTGAAATTCAATATGTCTTCCTTTTGCTATGTATCTTTCAATAATTAATTCATCATCACCAAATGAAGACTTGGCTTCTCGTTTGGCGGCAGCGATATTCGCTTCCAATTCCGAAGCATGATGGACAATACGCATTCCTTTTCCACCACCACCTGCGGTTGCTTTTAGTAATAATGGAAATCCGACATTTTTCGCTTCTTTGACCAAACGTTTGACACTTTGGTCGTCCCCTTGATAGCCCGGAATAACAGGAACATCATGCTCCCGCATGATAGATTTGGCTCTCGACTTGGAACCCATCGCCTCAATTGCCGCTGCATTGGGACCAATGAAGATGATACCATTGTCTTTACATTTTTTTGCAAAAGCTGTGTTTTCTGACAAAAATCCATAACCCGGATGAATAGCATTCGCGCCCTGTTCTTTCGCAACTCTAATGATTTTCTCTTGGTCGAGATAAGAAGCTGCCGGCACATTATCACCAATATGTACCGCAATATCTGCTTCTTTCACAAACAATCCTTCACTATCTGCATCCGAAAAAACAGCAATACTTTTGATGCCCATCTTTCGACAGGTGCGAATGATGCGAGAGGCAATTTCGCCTCTGTTGGCTATTAATATGGTATTAATCATTTTAAGTTTAAGTATAAGATTAAGTCTAAGTTTTTAAAAAATACAAGTCCAGTTCATGTTTAAACTTAGACTTGAACTTGAACTTAAACTTCTTAGCTTGACAATGTCATGTTTTAAAAATAAAAGTATGTTTGTGTTTAACATGGGATATTTTTTCCGAATTTGGGCTAAAACTCGTCTGACATTTAAATATTGCTGGAAAAATGACATCATCGGTAAATTTTGAAAATGTCTGACGAGTTTTAGCCCAAATTCAAGAGCAAAATGCCAACTATATTAAATAAAAATCGAACATGATATTGTCAAGTTAGTGTCTCCAAACACCATAGCTATCTGTCCCTTTAATAGCTTGGTTATAAACAACGTTGAGTACGAAACCTAAATAGTTCCGAGTTTCTCTTGGGTCAATGACTCCGTCATCCCAAATTTCGGAAGTAGAGTACCAGGCAGAAGATTTAGATTCTGCATCAGCCATTAACATTGCTTTTAACATCGCTGATTTTTCCTCGTCAAATTCCTGACCTAAAGATTTGGCAGAAGTACGCTGGATGATTTCCATTACACCGGCTAATTGCTCGCTGCCCATAACGCCAACTTTCGCATTAGGATAGGTAAATAAAAATCGAGGTTTGTAAGAACGACCATTCATGCCATAGTTGCCTGCACCATACGAATTGCCAACCATTAAGGTGAGGTGTGGTACTTCACTATTAGAAACGGCATTGATTAATTTAGCTCCATTTTTAATAATTCCGCCTTCCTCATAAGCCTTACCAACCATATAACCTGTTGTGTTATGAATGAAGATAATTGGAATATTATTTTTATTACAGAGTTGAATGAATTGAGCGCCTTTGTTTGCCGATTCAGAGAAAATAACGCCATTATTACCAATGATTCCAACGGGAAAACCATGAATATGAGTAAATCCCGTAACTATAGTACTACCGTATTCAGGCTTAAACTCAGAGAAGTCAGAACCATCCGTAATTCGCATAATCAATTCACGAATATCGAAAGGCACTTTGATATTGGCGGGAACAACAGACAACAATTCTTGTGGACTATACAGCGGTTCGGCAATATCTCCTTTTGGTGAAAAGTGTGGTTGAGTTACTTTTACAAATCGCATAATATCCCTTGCGATTCGAAGACCATCTAATTCGTCTTCTGCCAAATAATCTGTTACCCCGGAAACCCTGCTGTGCATTTCTGCTCCGCCTAATTCTTCATCGGTTGATACTTCATTGGTCGCCATTTTGACCAATGGAGGTCCTGCTAAAAATACCTTAGCTGATTTTTTTTGAAAAATAGAAAAATCAGACATTCCGGGAACATAAGCTCCGCCAGCCGTTGCATTTCCAAATACAATAGAGATGGTCGTCAGTCCAAGTTTTGAACGATTGGTAATGTCGCGAAATGATCGCCCTCCGATATTGAAACACCGAGCTTGGTCAGGTAAATTGGCACCACCGCTTTCTACTAGGTTGATGGATGGTAGCGCATTCTCTAAGGTGATGTCATTTACTCGAAGTGCTTTCATTACGGTTGCATAATCAACAGAGCCACCTTTCCGCGTTCCAACATTGGAATTGATAACACATAATTTTCCACTGACCAGACCGATGCCAGATACATTTGTTCCTCCAGCACCAAAGCCTTTTCCTTCCAAGCCAGCTAAGGGTAATAATTCCAAGAAAGGACTATCTTCATCCAATACCAATTCTATGCGTTCTCTAGCTAATAATTTGTTTCTTTTTCGCGCTCTTTCGATGTATTTATCCTTACCTTGAAATAGACTTTTTTCAAGATTTTTATCGAGTTGCTCTAGCAACTTTAGCATTTCAAGCTTGTTTGCGTTGGCAGTTTGACTGTTAATATTGAAACTGGTTTTTAAAATTCCCATACGAGGCAGTTCGATTATCTTATTAATAATGAACAAATATAAGGAAAGAAAAATAAAATTAGTCAATAGTGACTAATATTTTTTTATCTGTCCAAAGGAATATATCTCTCTTTTATGATGTTAAAATGATGTATTTGATGTGCCGTAATAGCGAATCCAATTGCAGAAAGGGGCATTTCGTATTCAAAAAAAATACAGTTGGTCTCAAGTATTTTTTCATTGAAAGATTCAAACATCATGATTGTTGATTGGCGTGCAATTCGAAGTTCATTGACCAACTGCTCAATGGACAGTTCATCTGCATTCGAGTTTTTGCCCATTATTTCTTGGTCATGCGCCTCCGGGATAGTGCCTTCTCCACGAGCAAAAATGATAGCTCTAAAACACCAAATTCTTTCCCAATCAATGAGATGTTGTAATATTTTATGAATAGTCCATTTATCTTTTTCGTAAGTTTTCAAACCAATCCTTTTTAATTGGGCGACATCAATATCATTGATTGCGTTCAAACTTAGATTAAGAGCCTCTATAAGTTCAGCACCCTCATTTAGTTTATATACATGTTCTAAAAATTTCGGATTTTTTTTTGTTTCTGATTCTTCCATTATTTTTTTTTTCTTGTTTCTGACTTCAGAATACACACATTATTGCGCTTTTACCCTGTCATTTACACATCACATCTGCGAATATATCTGTTTTTCTATATTTTACAAAAGAAAAAGAATCCAAGTCGGTTTTTGAAAATGGTATTGGTTTAATAAATATTTTTTTTTATTACCTTGTGCTATTTTTAGACTTTGGACAAAGGAAATTCGGTAATCCCGATAACTATACGACTCTTGCGCCAAAAAATAGAAAAATGTTCATTGAACTCAGGAATTTTACTAACTTTGATTTGTCATCGAGCAAAATTGATTATCTAATTGAGAGGTCTATGCTCGCAGTGTATACTCATGTATGTGTTGATGTAACAAATTAAAGATTAGAATACAAGTTGTTAAAAAGTAGAGCAAACGCTTTATTTCAGGCTTTGTCATTCAGATAAAATTTGCAATTAGTTTAGAGGTTAGGAAATACTCAAACTCTGTATGTCTTTTCAAACGAAAAGTATAGGTATAGTAATTCCTCCAAGAGAGATAATCAAGACTCAGATACGCAAATTCAGAAACAGTAATTTGTGTAGGTGACATTGTATTGCCATCAAAAGACATATAATATACCAACCTTTAGCTACTAACTATCTCATTATCAGCTACTTTCCTGCGTATTCAAAGAACATTTTTTACTTTTTTTGCGAACGCAAGAGTCGTATA